>CAZUCT010000073.1:0-24924 GCA_964619285.1 uncultured bacterium
TTATAAAGCTAGTTTAGGCTTTATTTGGCATTAAATTCTGTTCAAGTCCCGATAACTTGTTGGTTGCCTAATTTCACGGTTCCCGTTGCGTTGACGCTAATTTTTATCGTGTCTTTTTCCACGGTTGCCAACCGAACTTCTAAAGGTTCTTCGGGTCTAGCTTGATAGTAGTTATAAGCAGCATAACCGCCAAAACTAACTGCAGTTATCAGCGAAGAAAAAACTAACCACTTAATACCTATTTGATATCCTTTTTTTGCTTGAAGTTCCATGTTTGTAGTAATCGCTTCAGCGATTAAATAAGTTTTCAACTTTTGTTCGTAGTAATCGCTTTAGCGATTCAACAAGTACAAATTAAAGCACCTAAATACTTACTACAAAACTAATAGACCTCTCCAAAAATCACCATAGTGAGCCTTTAATATTAAGGGTTTCATCATCTTTTCTGGAGAGGTCTAATAACTGACTGTTTCTAAAATTAATTCTACCAATTCTACAGTTGCACCCAAAGGTTCCGTCAAATAAAAGTTAACTGATAGATACTCCCTAGCGAACTGCTCCACGGAACGAGCGATCGCCTCGGTTATCCCACCCTTAAATAAAAAGTATGGCACAATTCCAATTTGCCTGTGCCCGCCGCGAACTAAAGTTAATATTTGCGACTCCAAACAGGGAGCTACCGACCAATATGCCGCACAAACAGACCTTTGGTACTTACCCTCTAAATACTCGGCCATTTTTTCTACTGGTAGGTTGCCCCCAGGGCGACGACTGCCGTGGGACATTAAAACCCAACCAGAGGCAGGATGAACTGCCATTTTTGCTGCCAGGAGATCGCCGATACCCGGATGAGAACCGATATAGGGCCGGAGGTCGATACTAATGGGACTATCGCTGAGGTTTTGAGAAGCTATACCTATTTCTGTCGGGATATCTTCGGCGACGTGGACTCCCGGAAGTAGGAATAGAGGTATTACTTTAATTTCTGAGACGGGCAGGTTTTGGAGAGAGCGGCCAAATTCTAGGAGTTGTTGGTGCAGGGGAGTGGGGGCCAGTTCTAATGTGCCCCAACCGACTAAAGGGGGTTGCTTACCATTGTTGGAGTTATTTGTCAAGGGGTAGAGGCGATCGCTTAGTAATTCGGCCAATTGGGCCAGAGATTCCTGGGGCCGAGGGTCGCTGCTACCGTGGGAGACTAGAAAGTAAGCTGAAGGCAATTTATAACTGTGGATAACCTTGGCTTATAGTCTAACAAGGTTTTTTTCTCTTTGTCAATAAATCTGTTATAAACTCTAGAAACCCGGTTTTTCCAAAAAACCGGGTTTCTGGGTTTTTCCAAAAAACCGGGTTTCTGGGTTTTTTCAAAAAACCGGGTTTCTGACATACCGAATTTGTCCCCGTAAAACAGACATCTTGTCTGTTTAATGGTTAATTGTTAATTGTTAATTATTAATTATTAATTGTTAATTGCTTATGACCGTCCCTTTTCCCCATCAAGTAACTCCAGAAACGGCTATTTCTATAGCTGGTTTAACTTATTATTTAAAAGCAACTCTCGAACAAGACTCCCAATTGCAACAAGTTTGGCTAATTGGGGAAGTTTCCAGCGCTAACAATCATAAAACTGGATTATATTTTACTTTATCCGACCCTACGGAAAAAGTTTCTCTTAACTGCGCGGTTTGGAGAAATAGACTTCCTTTAATAGAACATATTCCCGAAGTGGGAGAACAAGTATTTGTCAAGGGAAATATTAGCGTTTATGCTCCCAGAGGCAACTATAAATTAATAGTAGATGCCGTCTTGCCCGCTGGGGAGGGTTTGCAAAATCTCCGTTATTTACAGTTGCGTTCTCGTCTGGAAGCTGAGGGTTTATTTGATTTAGAAAGAAAGCGAGTTTTACCGAAGTTTCCGAAGACAATAGCGGTAGTAACTGCTTCCACGGCGGCAGCTTGGGGAGATATTCAAAGAAGTATCAAACAGCGATATCCGCAGATAAAAATTTTATTTTCTCCCAGTTTAGTTCAGGGAGAAAATGCGCCGCCATCGATTGTTGCTGCTATAGATAGAGTGGAAAGCGACTGCAGGGCGGAAGTTTTAATAATAGCTCGCGGGGGCGGGGCTGTGGAAGATTTGGCTTGTTTTAACGACGAGAGGGTTGTTAGGGCGATCGCTAATTGTTCGATTCCGGTTATTACTGGTATCGGTCACGAAAGAGACGAATCTTTGGCAGATTTAGTCGCCGACGTCTGCGCCCATACTCCCACTAAAGCTGCAGAAATAGTTGTGCCCGATTACAATCAACTTTATCGGGAACTTATGCAAAGATTGACGGCGTTAATTGATGCGGTTGAAAGTTGTTTTGTTGGGGAGAGCGATCGCCTCCTGTCTTTAAAAAATCGCTTAAAAAACTTACCAAAAACCTCGCGAAGCTTGCAGAAAGCGGCGGTAAAATGTCAGAGATTGCAAGATAAATTGGAGGCGATAGATCCCAAAGCTGTATTAAGTAGGGGTTATGCGGCGGTGTTAAATGCCGAGGGAAAGGCGGTTACTTCTAGCAATTCTGTGGCGGTGGATGGGGAGTTAATTATTCATTTGGCGGAGGGTAAAATTAGGGTGAAAGTTACGGAGGTTTTAGAGTAGTTTTGAGTAGGAGAATGTTAAATAAAAATCTGGTCAAACAGAGAACGCTTGACTCGGAAATTGATTTTTTTTAATTGTTCGTATAGGTCATCCTTACTGTTAATAGAGATCTGACCGTCTTGGTGCAATTTGTTAATAATTGCCAAAGTTCCTTTAACATTTAATCCTAGCTTCAAGGCTGCTTTTCTAGCAGGAAAATCATCTAAAATAACATAACTAGCCTGTAATTCCGTCCCCAGTGCAATAGCTTCTGCTTCACCACTGCCAAGGCGATCGCTCAAAGTAACAACCAAAGAAATTAAATTAGTAGCTCTAACCATTAATTTTTTCTGCTCGATCGCCTCCAGAATGTAGTTACTAACTGCATCATCTTTAGCCCTAATTTCATTAACCACAGATGTAGTGGTATAGAAATCATATTTGTAGCGATGGATAAATATTTCCAAAAACTCCAGCTTTGCTAAAAAAATCAAGGGAGAAGAGTTAAAAACAATTACCATAAACTTTACCAACTCCTTTCCCTCATAACATCCTCTTCTGAAAGGTAAGAAAACTCTATACCCATCAAATCGAGTATTTCTAAAAAAACATCTGTTTTTAGATTCATAATCTCAGCAGCTTTCTGCAAACTAATCGCTTTAACTGCTAAAGCTCCCATGACAAATAAAAAATTTTGCTTTTGCTCTATCTCGGGAAATAATTGAATTTCAGCCGCAATTTTTTGAAATTCTTGTGTAGATTCCATTTAGCGATCGCCTCTTTAAAAAAAAACAATTTTCTAACAGTATTTTCTGCCGGTCAAGAAACCCGGTTTTTTAAAAAACCGGGTTTCTGAGGTACAAGATAAATCATCCCTTAATTTCTTCTCTCACCCAACTTCTAAACTTTTTCATAGTCGAATTTCTGCCTTCAGATTTACTGGTTGCCAAGTATTCTGGAATGACTTCAGCTAAAGGTAAATCTCCCAAACTAGGACTAATTTTCGATTCGAGATCTTCCCCATTTCGCAATAAGTTAATCTCCAACTTCTTGCCGTTAAACCGCCACAATTCCTTAACTCCCAAACGGCGATAATTGTCAAGTTTAGTTCGAGAAGTAAGGTCTATTTCAATTGCTAAATCTGGCGGCGGATCTGCGGTTAAATCTAGGCGCTTTTTTCCTCTTATTTGGGCTTCGTTTTCAATGTAAAAACAGTCGTCTGCTTCTATTCCTTCTTCCATTTCTTGACTCTTAAAAGTTGTGGAACCCAGACTTCTAAATTCCCGATCCAGTTCTTCCAAAATCACTTTAACAAAATCGCCAATTATGACTTTATCGTCCTCGCGTTCCGCTAAAGGCGCCATAATTTCCAAAATACCCTGACTGTAATTAATTCGCGATCGCCTATTTTCCCCCAAGTCCTTGAGAATTTCTTCGTACATTTGCCAGCTTACATCTTTAATTAATAATTGATGTCCTGGAGAAACAACCAATTGTTTTAATGCTACCTGCATAGAATTATTAATTCTTTTCTGTTTTAACTAACGCTGGAAACGCCAAAACCAGTATATTTTCTAATTTCTGGTTCGTGGAAACCCAAGACAATATCTTCTTTGGGAATGCCCGCTTCTGCTAATTCACCAGCTACCCCATCTTCGGTATTATCGCACTGAATCCAAACTTTTTCGCCTATTATTTCAACATGAATTAGGCAACTGTGAAAATGCTTTTGTTCCATCCATCCCTCAGAAATAATTAAATATTGCCCGTTTTCGTTGTCAAAAGCAGCACGATTTTTAAACGGAACGTTGGCATATTTAATATGAGCGTAAGGTTGAAGAACTTGGCGGATAATTTTTTGGTAGTTTGCTAGTTTATCCATTGACCAAAAATGCCAAAAATTTCGTTTAACTTTCCAAAATCACTTGAGGTTTACCCGTATCTTCTGGTTTGCGAGGATAGGTATTAATCAATCGACAAAAGCAAAATACTACACCCGAATAAGTGTCGTTAACTTGAGGCAAAAATAAATCGACTCTAACTATTTCCCACTCAAATTTGTCATCTGGTTTTTGAGGATTGTAAACTTGAAAACGACGACCGGGAGTTAAAAACTCATCTTCCAAAGGATTTTTCGCATGACTCCATCCCCCACCTAAATACATATCGGGTTCCCCGGGTAAGGGCTGGTAAATGTAACGATATTCGTACTTGTATTCGGGGTATTTTGCTGTTAGTTTGGGATTAATGGTTTGGGATACGGAAATAACAGACATAATATTTTAGTTTCGCTATTGTTTCAATCCCTAATAGGGATTTAAAGCAGTTGCAGTTATAAATTGCAACTTTTCGGTAGTCAAATTAAGTTGTCTTTCAGATTTTATTAATCCCTAATAGGGATTGATATTAGTTATTAGTTATTTACGGAAATAACAAACATAATATTTGCCTCCAGTAACATCATTGCGTTCTTCAATGCGCAGCAGTTTTTTGCCGTACTTTCTAGCTATTTGGTAGCATTTTTCTGGTTTTGCTACTGCTACCTCATCTTCTGGTTTCCAGACCTCACCTGGATTTTCAGGGTCAATAATAGGCATTTTTTGTTAATTGATATTTCAGCTTTTCAATTCTATCATATAGCTGATTAAAAGACTAGACCGCATATCATTGGATTTGATTATAGCTGACTTTTTTTCGATCTGCAAGTCGGCGGGCCCGTTTTTGAATTGCCTCGCGGTTTAGTGGATATCGAGAGCCTGCATACTCCCAACAACTCTTTGAGGCATTCAACAAATCTTCATCATTTATATCAATAATCGTCCATTGACCGCGATTGTCTTTTTTGGCAAGGCCTTGTGAGTTCCACTTACCCAAACATCCTGCTAGACTTTGCTGGCCGTGCTTTGTTACTTCCAAGCCGTTCCTAATTTTCTCGACAGGCAGCTTTTCCCAAGCAAAAATAGAACAAGCTAATGCTCTTTGCCAGACGCCACGAACTTTGGGATTTACTTGTATGCATAAACGAGTTTCAAGACTCTTCTTCGCAACTAAATGCGATTGTTTCGTAGTATCCAAACTGGGATGTAAGATCTTCTCTGTTTTCGTATGTATCTGCACTTTTTCCAACAAACCAGACGACATCGGCTCCTGCATTGGCATAATCTTTGCTCCTTTTGTCTAATTGTTCTGGAGATATCGAAGATAGCTGGCATTCATAAACCAAGACATATCCTGTTTTAAAAATAGCTGCTACGTCGGCAACTCTACCATTTTCGCCAGCTTCTTTAATCTGATATTCAACTTTTATCTCTACGTTTGAATATGGTCTTAACTGATTTTTCAGGGTATTGTAAAGAAAGAACTTACCCGCTAAATGTTCAAAACTTTCCGGGTGGCGTTCCATTAAGGAAGTACACTGGCGCTGATGAACGAAATGAAGCGTGTAATATTTTCCCTGTCTTGGAAACATTTTAGCTCCACATAAAGGGCACGCTAAATCCTTGTAATTTGGATTGTTTCTAATTTGATTAGCGTCTTCAAAATCGAAAGCGCAAATTAGTTCATTTTTTAGCCTATTAACTGCTGTAAAAGGCATAAGTTTATGAGTAAATTGTTAACGTAAAATGATATAGAAGATCTGAAAAGTTAGGAATAGCGATGGTGTTTCCAAATTTTTTCCCCTCTCCCCTCTCCCCTTTCAAAGGGAGGCAGGGTGGGACAATCTCTCTACAACAAACCATCCATTTTTAACTCTTCAATAGCCTGCAAACCGCGAGGATCTCCCACCCGCAACAAAGAGGACTCGGCATCTTCGCGGACTCCCATATCTTCTTCCTCCTCTAATGCCTCAATTAAAGCGTCGATCGCCCCCGCATAAACCACGTTGGAGGGCAACTCCCGGCATAACTGCCCCAGGGCCCAGGCGCTATTTCCCCTCACTGCGGGCATAGGATCTTGTCGCAAAGCTTCTATTAGTGGCGGGACGGCCCCGATCGCAAATTGATAACCTACCTTGGCCATTTGACCCAGGGAACTGGCCGCCCACAAACGCACTGCCGAAATGTCCGTTCTCAGGGCGCGAACCAAAGGCCCTAAAGAACGGCGATCGCGACAGTTGCCCAAGGCCCAAACTACCCCTTTGCGCACATAACCGTTAAAATCGCTGTGAAGCTGTGCGATTAAAGGTTCCACCGCCTCGGGACTCGGGTTGCGTCCCAAACCGTAGGCCGCGCTTACCCGTACCAAAGGACAGTCATCGCCCAATAATTTAATCAAGTCGGGTATGGCCCGTTCGTCTTTGAGCTCGCAAAAGGCCCGAGCGGCGATCGTCCGTTGGGAAGGATCGGCAGATTTCAGCAAGGGCAACATTTCCTCTGGATCGGGTTTTGGGGCTTCCTCTTCCCCCATGTAATCCAGAGGACTTTCCCCCGTCAGGGTAGCGTTGAGTTGGGTTAAGTCTTTGTCATCCATACAGTTGAGTTTAACTCACTGCGGACACCTTCGATCTATTTTGGATTTTGGATTTTGTTGCTTTGGGGCCGTTGGTGGGAGTGGGGGGGGACAAGTTCAAGAGATTTTTAACCTCTCCCTTGTCTCCCTTGTCTTCCCCCTCTCCCTTGTCTCCCCACCCTCCCTAAACTCCCCCCTTTTCAAGGGGGGCCGGGGGGGTTCCTATTGCTGTTGGGTTCCGTTTCACTCCACCCAACCTACTAACTCTTGCCTCTTGCCTATTGCCTATTGCCTATTGCCTATTGCCTCTTTACTAATTGCCAACATTCGCAGGCGATCGCCCAATCTTCCTGAGTATGAACTACTAACACTTCCACCGTCGAATCTTCTGTAGAAATAGAAGCGTTTTTAGGAGAATTATTATTTTTTTCTTTATCTATTTTAATGCCCAAAAATTCCAAACCTTTACAAGTTTCTGCTCGAACCGCTGCCGCATTTTCTCCCACGCCAGCAGTAAAAACTAAGACGTCTAAACCTCCGAGACTAGCCGCCATTTCTCCTATACCGCAGCGGAGGCGATCGACGTACATTTCCAAAGCTAATTTAGCTTTTTCGTTCCCCGCATCTCTAGCTTTTAATACTTCCCTCATATCTCCAGACTCGCCAAAAATTCCTTTCAAACCAGACTTTTTATTTAGTACCAAATTTAACTCGCTGGCATCAAAATATTTATTCTCAATTAAAAAGATTAAAATCCCCGCATCGATGGAACCGCTGCGAGTTCCCATCATCAATCCTTCTAAGGGAGTAAATCCCATGGTCGTATTAATACTAAGGCCGTTTTTTATCGCCGCCAAAGAACAACCGTTACCTAAATGACAAGTTACTATTCGCAAATTTTCCCGAGATTTACCCAAGATTTTCGCTGCTTTTTCGCTGCAATATTTGTGACTGGTTCCGTGGAATCCATAGCGGCGAATTCCGAGTTCTAACCAATCGTAAGGAAGCGGATAAGTTGCCACTTCGGGAGGCATTTGGCTGTGAAAAGCGGTATCGAATACTGCTATTTGGGGCACGTTTTCTAAGACTTTTTCGATCGCTTCGATTCCTTCTAAATGGGCGGGGTTATGGTTGGGGGCTAAAGGGATTAAATCGGCGATCGCTTCTTTTACTTCTGGAGTTAGAAAAACTGACTCGGAATATTTGGTTCCCCCATGAACTACCCGATGTCCGACTGCTTCTATTTCTGAAAGTTCGCTCAAAATTTTGGTCTCGCCCTCGGTAAGAGTTTCTAACATTTTTGCCATACCTTCTTGGCGCTTTCTCGGGTTTAGTTGAAACTCTTGTTTTTTACCGTTAGCTTCGATTTTCATCGAGGCAAAATCCCGAGAAGCAGTCCAATCAATATTTACCTCCCAGAGAGGTTCGAGAGGATTTTCGGGAAGGCTATTTCCTGTTATTTGGTAAAGGCAACTTTTTTGAGAACTAGAACCGGCGTTTAAGACTAATATTTTCATATTTAACGGATGGGTTATTGGTGAAAAAAAGGGCGAGTTTGTAGTAATCGCTTCAGCGATTTAAAAAGTCAGCTACCCGGGAAAAAGTACGGGATGCACCGGGTAGGTTGTTAGGAGAACAATTAGGGTGCATCTCAATGCAAGAAGAAAACCAAGAAATTGTCGCTTTTAGGCAAGAGGCAAGAGGCAAAAGGCAAGAGTTGGGGAAAAGGCAAGAAGGGAAAAGGCAAAAGTAGATAAAAAAACAGAATATTCGATTTTTTTCTACTTTTTTAATTTTTGATAACCCCTAAACTGGTTGCTATGTTTTTACAAAATTGAGATGCTCCCGAACAATTATCAATTATTAATGTCCTGCTAAAAATCGGAGGGAGTCTTCGAGATAAGAGCGATCGCCCAAAGAATGCATTAAAGGACCGCTATCGCACATTTCAATAATACTAATTCCACCGACGGGCATGGCGATGCGATCGCGAAATCTACCCACGTCAATTCCTAACAAACGACACAACATAATTCTGATAGTTGCTTTATGAGAAACCACCAAAACATTACCATCCTTATAAAGGTCTTGAATTTCCTGTATTACTGGAGAAGAACGACGGGAAACATCTACTCCCCTTTCGCCGCCAATAGGACAATTCCAACCCGGATCTGTTAACCAGCGAACGTATTCGTCGTGATATTGTTGATTAACTTCTTCTGGAGATTTACCCTCCCATTCGCCGTAGAGAATCTCCTTCAAACCTTCGCGAACTTGCATTTCTAATCCTACAGCTTCGCAGAGAGGTTTAGCAGTAGCGATGGTTCGTTTCATCGGACTGACAAATGCTGCCACCCAGGGCAAAGATTTATAAGCAGCGGCAAATTGTGCTGCCATTTTTACCCCTTTTTCTGTTAGTTCCGGATCTAAGGCGCCGCAGTAACCGCCCTTTTTACTATGGGTGGTTTCTCCGTGTCGGATGAAATGCAATTTTAAACTCATAAATTTTGGTAATTAGGTTATTTTTCTGGTGCGCGGTGCGCACCCTACTCGATGATTTTAGCACAAAACTTGATTAAGTCAACTTGCTTGAGGAGGTTAAATCTTAACTGCTTTCATTCTAACTGTCATCTACCTAAAGATAGATTAAATAAAAGTTAATTAAAAGTTAAGTTTCAGTAAATATAAAAAAAACCTTAAGCATCTCAGGGTGACTCTAAATTAAGTGGCAAGTTAACAATAATGAAAAACTCAATAATAGAGGAGAATATGGTAGCAGCAGAAGAAAGAATCGAAACCAAACAAAGCTTAACCGATGAAGAAGTACGCAAAATAGATGCTTATTGGCGAGCTTGTAACTATCTCTCCGTGGGGATGATTTATCTGCGGGACAACCCTCTATTAAAAGAGCCTCTCAAAGCAGAACACGTTAAAAATCGGTTGTTGGGTCACTGGGGTTCGGACCCGGGGATGAGCTTCACCTACGTCCACGCGAACAGGTTAATCAAAAAATACGACCTCAACAGCATTTTCATCGCCGGGCCCGGACACGGTGCCCCGGCTATTATTGCCAATACCTATTTAGAAGGGACTTACTCCCAGGTTTACCCCAACATGGGAGAAGATATCGAAGGGATGCAAAAATTCTTCAAGCAGTTTTCCTTCCCCGGGGGTATCGGCAGTCACGTCACCCCAGAGACACCCGGTTCCATTCACGAAGGGGGCGAGTTGGGTTACAGCGTCTCTCACGCCTACGGAGCAGCTTTCGATAACCCGGATCTAATAGTCACTTGTATGGTTGGCGACGGGGAGGCAGAAACGGGGCCTCTGGCGACTGCTTGGCATTCTAATAAGTTTCTCAACCCGATCCGGGATGGGGCGGTGTTGCCAATTTTGCATTTGAACGGTTATAAAATTGCCAACCCCACGGTTTTAGCTCGCATCAGTCCCGAAGAGTTGCAAAGTTTGTTCGAGGGTTACGGTTACGCTCCTTATATAGTAGAAGGAGAAGAATTGCCGGAGATGCATTATAAGATGGCGGCGACTATGGAGCATTGCGTCAATCAAATTCGTTCCATTCAAGAAGAAGCTCGCAATAGCGGCAAACCCAACCGCCCTCGGTGGCCGATGATTATTCTGCGGACTCCTAAAGGTTGGACGGGACCGAAAACGGTTGACGGTCATAAAGTCGAGGGTTTTTGGCGATCGCACCAGGTACCGATGGCAAACATTCAAAGCAACCCCCAACACTTGAAGTTGTTAGAAGAATGGTTGCGCGGTTACAAACCGGAGGAACTGTTCGACGAAAACGGTAAATTAATCCCCGAACTGAAGGAACTCGCCCCCACTGGCAGCCGTCGCATGAGCGCCAACCCTATTACTAATGGCGGTTTGGTTCGCAAGGCCCTGCTGATGCCGGACTTCCGCGAGTACGCCGCCAAGTTCTCCAAACCTGGAACCGACGAAGCGGAAAACACCCGCATTCTCGGCTACTTCCTGCGGGATATCATGGCGAAAAACATGACTAATTTCCGCGTCTTCGGGCCGGACGAAACTGCTTCTAACCGTCTCAACGGGATCTACGAAGTCAGTAAGAAAACTTGGTTGGCGGAACTAAAACCCGAAGATGCCGACGGCAGCGAGCTTTCTGCTGACGGTCGGGTGATGGAAATTCTCAGCGAACATACTCTCGAAGGTTGGATCGAGGGCTATCTGCTCACGGGGCGTCACGGTTTGTTCCACAGTTACGAAGCGTTTATCCACGTCATCGACTCCATGTTCAACCAACACGCGAAGTGGTTGGATATTTGCAAGCACGAGGTTCCGTGGCGATCGCCCGTTTCCTCCCTCAATATTCTCCTTTCTTCTACGGTTTGGCGTCAGGACCACAACGGTTTCAGCCACCAAGATCCGGGCTTTTTAGATTTGGTGACGAATAAAAGCGCCAGCGTCACCCGGATCTATCTGCCCCCAGATGCTAACTGCTTGCTGTCGGTAGCAGACCACTGCTTGCGCAGTACGGATTATGTTAACGTTATCGTTGCCGACAAACAAAGCCACTTGCAATATCTCGGCATGGATGAGGCTGTCAAGCATTGCACTAAAGGTCTCGGCATTTGGGAATGGGCCAGCAACGACTACGGCAGCGATCCCGATGCGGTCATGGTTGGTTGCGGCGATGTCGCTACTAAGGAGGCCCTGGCTGCTACTGCTATTCTGCGGGAGCATTTGCCGGATGTTAAGATTCGGTTTATTAACGTGGTTGACTTGTTCCGGCTGCAACCGGAAACGGAACACCCCCACGGACTGTCCGATCGCGATTTTGACAGTTTGTTTACAACCGATAAACCGATTATTTTCAACTTCCACGGTTATCCTTGGTTGATTCACAAGTTAGCTTACCGTCGGACCAATCATAAAAATCTCCACGTTCGCGGTTATAAGGAGAAGGGTAATATCAATACGCCTCTGGAATTGGCGATGAATAATCAGGTCGATCGCTTTAATTTGGCCATTGACGTTATCGATCGCGTTCCTAAATTGGGTTCTACTGCTGCTTATACTAAGGAGTGGTTGAAGAATCAAATTATCGAGCATTTCAACTACGCCTACGAAAACGGTGTCGATAAGCCAGAGATTAATAACTGGAAGTGGCCTTATTAGTTTTGGAGCGCAAGTAGCGTTTTAGCACCCCAGGGGGCAAATTGCGTTCGGGCAAAGCATTCGGAATCGAAGTTTTCGGATTTTTATCCCCATGGATCCCCCGAATGCTTTGCCCCTACACATTGTTAGGCATTTTTCGTAAGCGCAACTAGAAGTTATAACTCAATTATGTTAGAAAATTTATTCGTCACTAACCCCGAGACAGAAGGAGCGATCGCTCCCATTAATCCCCGCAAAGGTGTAATTATCGGTGCAGGCCAAGTGGGGATGGCGATCGCTTACTCCCTGTTGATTCAAAACTGCTTCGACGAGCTGATATTACAAGACATAAATAAGGAAAAAGCAGAAGGGGAAGTCATGGATCTGGTTCACGGTCTCCCTCTCATCGCTCCCAGCAAGGTCGCTGCCGGCAGCGTTGCCGATGTCGGCAAGGATGCGGATATCGTTATCGTTACTGCCGGAGCGAGTCAGAAACCGGGAGAAAGTAGATTAGATTTAGTAGAACGTAACGTCTCTATTTTTAAAGGTTTAATTGGAGATGTTGTCAAACATTGCCCCAACGCTATTTTGCTGATAGTGAGCAATCCCGTAGATATTATGACTTATGTAAGTATCAAAATATCCGGTTGGTCGCGATCGCGCGTTATCGGTTCGGGTACGGTTCTCGATACGGCCCGCTTTCGCGCCCTCTTGGCGGAGAGAATGGGGATAGATCCGCGCAGCGTTCACGCTTATATCGTCGGGGAACACGGCGATAGCGAGGTTGCCCTTTGCAGTAAAGCTAACGTGGCGGGCATGAGAATTTGCGAGGACAGCCCCCCAGAGATGCACGAAGAGTTAGGGGAAATTTTCCAGCGGGTTAAAAATGCCGCTTACGAAATCATCAAGCGCAAGGGCTATACTTCTTACGCGATCGGTTTGGCAGTAACGGATATTGTCAAAGCAATTTTGAGGAATCAAAACCGCATCCTCACGGTTAGCACTCAAGTTAACGGTTTATACGGCATCGACGATATTTGTTTGAGCCTGCCGACTCTGGTAAACCGTCAGGGAGTTAATAAAGTTATTAACTTATCTTTAAGTTCTGGGGAAGAGAAACAACTGCGAGAGTCTGCTAGAGTTTTGCGATCGGTTTTGGAGAAGTTAGAGCTTTAAGTTGGATTTGGTAGGGTGCGCGTTGCGCACCTTACAGCGGTTATAGTAGGGTGCGCGTTGCGCACCTTAAAAATTTTGTGGTATCATATTAAGCAAAGGTTTTCAAGAGAAGCAAACAACTAGCAAAAACAGATTATGGACAGAATTTCAGTCAATTCTCAAATCCACTTTGGCAAGCCTTGTATCGCCGGTACCCGCATTACCGTACAAAACGTACTAGAACTACTTGATGTTGGATTGTCATTTGAAGAGATTATCCGAGATTACTATCCCGATCTTGAAGTTGACGATATCCGTGCTTGTATTAAGTATGCTATTGCGCTAATAGCTGCTGAAGATATTCATACTGTTTCTGCTTAACTATAAGTAGTTAAGCACGCAACGCGCACTTTATATCAAGTTGCAATAAATGACCATAACAAAATCGAGGAGTGGAAAAGGTTAATGTAAGGCAGAGTAAGACTTCCATAATAGATGCCCAATTGTTAATTGTTAATTGTTAATTGTTAATTGATATTACTTCCTTTTTACCGCTTCGTTAAACATCGCGACTTTTTCGGGAGTCAAACCATCCAAAAGAGTACCCAATAACTCAGTTGCCATTACCCGGCTAACCCGTTCGGCTAAAGTTTCCCGATCTAAAGGGGCGATCGCTTCTACATTCTTGGGTTTTTCTAAAAGCATGGCAAAAGTTGACATCAGTTCGTCTTTACCGAGCTGCTGGTAGATGGTCTCTACTTCCATCAACTCATCAATTATTTCCGAGATGCTAGCTAAAAGAGTTTCCTTTTCTAAAGAAATTTGCGTCATAAATCTTCCTCCCGTGAATTGCATCAATTAAAATCTTAACAGTTTTTTTAGTTCGTTAGAAAAAACTTGACTTTTGCCCCCCGCTATAGTATTATAATAACCTGACGTTAACAAACAGTCAATCTGTCGAAAAAAAACTATGGCTTTCGAACGCGCCAGTGGCGTTTTATTACATCCCACCAGTTTGCCCGGTCGCTTTGGTATAGGCGACTTGGGACAACCGGCTTATGAATTTGTCGATTTTTTGGTCAAAAGCGGTCAAAAATTGTGGCAAGTGTTACCTCTGGGCCCCACGGGCTACGAACACTCGCCCTATACCATGAACTATAGCGCTTTTGCCGGCAGTCCTCTGTTGATTTCTTTAGAAAAGCTAGCAGAAAAAGGATTGTTAGACGGATCGCAACTGACTCCGCTAGAGTCATCCAGCAGCGATCCGGCAATAGATCGCGTCAACTTCGATGAAGTCATCCCCCACAAAACCAAATACTTAAAACAAGCTTTTGAAAGCTTCAAAAAATCCCTCAAAGACAACCCCAACCAGGGATTTGAGGATTTTTGCGAACAGCAAGCTTACTGGTTGGATGATTACGCTCTGTTTATGGCATTGCTGGATGCCAATAACGACAAACCTTGGAACCAGTGGGAACCGGCCCTCGCCCGTCGGGAACCTCAAACGCTGAAAATTGCAGCAGATCTGTTGCGCGACAGCATACTTTATCAAAAGTTCCTCCAATATCAATTTTTCGACCAATGGTCGAACTTACGCGCCTACGCTAACGAAAAGGGCATTAAAATTATCGGCGACGTTTCGATTTATGTCTGCCACAACAGCGCGGAAGTCTGGGGCAACCCGGAAAACTTCGCCCTGGATCCGGAAACTTTGGAACCGGCCTGGATGGCAGGAGTGCCGCCGGACTATTTCAGCGCCACCGGGCAACTCTGGGGCAACCCGGTTTATAATTGGGAACATTTGCAGAGTACCGGTTTTGCTTGGTGGATCGATCGCTTTAAGGCGACTTTGCTTTATGTCGATTTAGTGCGGGTCGACCATTTCCGAGGGTTTGAGGCTTTCTGGCGGGTGCCGGCGGGGGAAACCACTGCCCTTAACGGCGAGTGGGTGAAGGCGCCGGGGGTTGAATTTTTCGAGACTTTGGGCAATACTTTGGGCAGTTTGCCGATTTTGGCGGAAGATTTGGGCATTATTACGCCGGAAGTGGAGGAGTTGCGCGATCGCTTCGAGTTTCCGGGGATGCGCATTTTATTGTTTGCCTTCGGCGGGGAGTCGGATAATGCTTATTTACCGCACAACTACATCCCTAATTGTTTGGTATATGCCGGCACCCACGACAACGATACGACTCTCGGTTGGTGGCAGCGGATCTCTGAGGAGGAAAAACAGCACGTTGCCAACTATCTCGGTTATAACAACCATAACGAGATTAAGGAGATTCACTGGGAGTTGATGCGACTGGCATCGGCGTCCGTTGCCAATCAGGCAATTTTATCCTTGCAAGATTTGTTTGGTTTGGATAACAGAGCGCGGATGAACGATCCGAGTATCATTCCGGGTAACTGGCGCTGGCGCTATACCAGTTCCGAGTTATTGACCCAGGAATTGAGCGATCGCCTGTTAAAACTAACTAAACTGTATAGCAGGTAACTAATCGTAGGGTGCGCGCAGCGCACCTTACTACTGTTAGGTTGCACTTCCATCTACAGGTCTTGAAACCCGGTTTCTTACATCTATCTGCTTATCGGAAGCTAAAATGCACCCTATTTAACCCATTTATCGAGGAAACGTTGGAGTTTAATTTCGATTAAATAAGACAGTCCTATTATGAGGGCAAATTTCCCAGCAGACTCCAACCAAAAATTAGAAATGTAAGGCGTCAAATCCCATCTAATTAGTAGGGGATAATGAAAGAGATAGATGCAATAAGAAATAGGAGAAACTCTAGCAAAAAAGCCTAAGATATTGTCAAAATAAAGCCATTTTAAGCGCGACCAAACTATAGCTAAAGTTATCAAAAATAAAGCGACAAAATAATGGCGAAAAACCAAAAATGGATAATAGCCCAGTCTAATTTTTTCTGGGTCGGTCAAAACGGGAAAAGCAGTTAAAATCGACATCAACAGCAGGGAAATTAAAACAGGTTTAATTTTACCCAAAGGAAAGCGGCGGTAACGAAGATAGACTAAAGCAAACTCTAAGCCAGACCACCAGATAACAAAATAGGAACATAACAAAGCGAAATGGTTTGGCAATTTCAGATAGAAAAGATAAGAAAAAGCCGAAAAAATTAAAACTAAATAAATTCTATTTTTGAGATTTTTCCTGTTAAAAAAGAGTTGGGCTAAAGGAAAAAACAGAATGTAAAACCACCACTCATAAGATAAAGTCCAGAGGGGAAGATTTTCGAGAAAAGGCTCTACAATAGTCCCGGGTTTGAGTTCCGAGTTATCCTGTAGCATCAATAAATTACCTCCCAACTCGGACCAGGAAAATTTGCTTTCCAAAGTACCGTTGAGGTAATAGACAAAAATCGAAATAAGGATGGTTATTAAAAAGGGAATGTAGATGCGGCGAAGTCTTTTGAGGAAAAAGCCTCGAAAAGTGATTTCGGGATGGCGGGAAAAAGACAGATAAATGCCAAACCCACTGAGAAGAAAGAAGACAACAACCATCTCTTGTCCGAAAGAGAAAAACGTTTTTTTAATAGTTTGGGGAACGAAGCTCATGTAAAGCACCCAATGGGATACCATTACATATAAAGCAGCAAAACCCCGCACGGAATCAAGCTTTTTTAGGTAGATTTTCTTTGCTTTTTTCACCGCAATAACTAACGAGCATCTGGTTGCATACTCTATGATAGTTCAAGTTAGCAGCTCTGGGGACGGTTTGGCTGTAACTGAAGCGAGGGTAAGAATGCTCGGGCCCTTGCAAGCTTTCCAGTTTAGTATGAATATGAGTATGAATATGAGTATGTAATTTTGGTAAGAAATAGTTTTTAAACTGGTTCCACTCGAACCGGTAAACTGATAACAAATTCGGTTCCTTTTCCCGGTTCTGAATTTACTTCAATTTTGCCGTTATGTTTGCCGACGATCTGATAAGAAATAGCGAGTCCCAGTCCGGTACCTTTACCAACAGATTTAGTAGTAAAAAATGATTCAAAAATCTTCTCTCGAACTTCTGGTGCAATTCCTGGACCGTTATCTTTTATTCTGGCTTTTAGATAATCTCCCTCTACTTCCGTAATAATCCAGATAGTAGGGATTTTTTCGCCGTGCCACCTACCCGAGTTTTGAGTTTCTTCGATCGCGTCAATGGCGTTACTAATAATATTCATAAATACTTGATTCAGTTGTGCGGGATAGCACTGAATTAGTGGCACGTTGCCGTATTCTTTAATCAGTTTAATTCCCGATTTTAGTCGATGGTTTAAAATAACTAAAGTGGAGTCAATTCCTTTCTGAATATTCACCGCTTCGATGCTACATTCATCTAAGCGAGAAAAATTACGCATCGACACGACAATTTCGCGAATTTTCTCCGAACCCATTTGCAGGGAAGAGAGGGTTTTTGGTAAGTCTTGTTTCAGGAAATCTAAGTCTATTTCTTCGATGTATTCTTCAATATTAACCGAGGGGTTAGGATATTGTTGCTGGTATAGAGAAACTAATTTTAGCAATTCTCGAACGTAACTATTCGCATATTCAATATTGCCGTGAATGAAATTAATGGGATTGTTAATTTCGTGAGCGACGCCGGCGACCATTTGCCCGATGCCAGACATTTTTTCTGTTTGAATAAGCTGGTTTTGAGTTTGTTTTAACTCTTGGGTGTATTCGTCAACTCGTTCGATGAGATGGTTGAGAGAATCTGCCAATAAACCAACTTCATCTTCAGTAGTAACGGGGGCGCGAAGTTGAAAGTTATGTTCTGTAGCGACTCGATCGGCAACTTCGGCAACTTCGATAATGGGGCGGGCGATCGCTCTACTGGTATAAACGGCTAAAGATGCAGCGATGGCCGCCGAAATTAAAACACTGCCAATAATAATTGCCAGGCGCAGATTTTCGGCTTTTTCTAGGGTTTTTTTGGCTTCCAATTCCCGCTGGTAGGCTGCTAAAATCTGCTTGTTTAAATCTTCTGCCAATTCGTCGATTACAATCGATTCTTCTCCGCTGCTAATTCTCAAAAGTTTTAATTGTGCGGGCTCGATTTCTTTTGGCTTTAAATCCGCCGGGTTAATTTCTTCCAAGCGCCTTTGAGTTATGACAGCGTAATATTCGACAAGAATAGCGTAGCGCTGGGATAATTTTTCTAATTTTTCTGTTTCCTTTTCTAAATGATTTCGGTTAGTTTCTATAAAAGATTGAAGTTCGGAAAGCAGTTTTTTAGTGCGATTTGTTTTTTCTATAAAAGATTGATGTTCGTATTCCACTGCTGCGGAATTTCCCAAGGTTGCCGGCAAACGTAAGGCGTGCGATCGCGCTTCGAGTCCGGCATTTTGTAAACTATGAAGGAGCAGTTGTTGCTGGTGGGCGATTTCTTGTTGATGTGCGGCTCCTTGGCGCAGTAATTCTCCGACAACTAACCCAGAGGCAGTCCCCAGGATAGCTATGCCAATAGCTAGGCCATAGCCAAAGCCTATTTTTTGGCCTATTCCCAGGTGTTTGAAGTTTCCCTTGGTCCAATTAGAAACTAGGGGCAAAATCTTAAATTTGCTTTTGGAAGAGGCTGGGTTTGCCTTCGCTTTGCGATGAAAAAACATACTGGGGATTTGCGTTAGTAACATAACAGATTCTCCTACCCGGGCGAATTAAGGAGCGATGCCCCCCTTGCCCTCGGTTTTTTTTACTGCACTCTAATCGATTTGACTTTTGAACATTATAATGATATTATCTCTTATGGAGAGAAATAATTGTTGTGATCTAGATCGACCTGGAACGTGATTTGAGGTTTCTGTCTGTTTTTAAAAAAAGCGATATATTTATTTAAAGTAATAACTAGAAGGGTTGAATTTATGAATGCCAAAAATTCGACGATAAGCAATGCTAATTCTCCCAGGGTAAGAGAAAAATTTGGCAGTGCGGATGTTTACAGTCAAAATGCTAAATCTATTCTCAACAAAGCTACTGGCTTTATTGGGGCTTACGATTTTACTTTGAATCCTTATCGCGGCTGTCAATACGGATGCAGCTATTGTTATGCTGCTGCTTTTAGCCCTAACAAAAAGATGAAGGAAGATTGGGGTAAATGGGCGATCGTTAAGGAAAATGCGGCGGAACTTGTGGAGGAAGAATTAAAAAGATGGAGGAGCAAAAATCCTGAAAAGTTTCCGACTATTTATATGAGCAGCGTTACGGATCCTTACCAACCCATAGAGTCTAAGACTTTATTAACGCGGCGAATTTTAAAGGTCATGCTGGAATTTCGACCGATTTTAGTAATTCAAACTCGCAGCCCGATGATTATTAGAGATGTTGAGATTTTAGAGCGCTTTCAAAGGTTGAGAATTAATATGAGTATCCCCACGGGCAGCGAAAAGGTTAGAAAGGATTTTGAACCGCAATCTCCGAGCATTCAAGCTAGAATTAATGCTTTAAAAAAAATCCGAGATAGCATAGATTTAGACTTGGGTTTTATGCCTAAATTAGGGGTGACAATTACTCCTTTGCTGCCGACTTTTCCGGGCGATCGCTCTAATTTTATCCGACAGCTAGACTTTGTCGACCGCATTGTAATTCAGGATTTCCATCCCATTAAAAATGGCTCCCTGGCGGCGAGTACCCGGGAGGAGGCTCTTGCTCTTAAAGAAAAGTACGATTGGTGGTACAATAAGCAACGACAAAACTATCAACAGTTTAAAAACGAGTTGATAGCAACTCTCGCTGGTGTTGAAGTTACAGAAGGTAAGGAGGGATTCGGTTATGACTAACCCATTGACGAATTGGTGGCGTTCCCAAAAGTTTCGGGGGGCTCTTAAGGGGGGCGATCGCTCTTTGGCGCAAAAATTGTTACAGGAAATACAGAAATCTGGGGCAAAGTTATCCTTGTCCGAGAAACTGTTTAAAAAGGAACTAAAACTGGAGAAGTATTTAAAGGAAAAAGAACGGGAGATTGCTTCTTTAAGCAAGCTTTTGAAGGAGGCTAACCAGCAACGAGAAATTGCCGAATTAAAGGAGCATTTTGGGGAGTTAGATTTTGAGGATTCGGAGGAAAATAAATTAACGCAAAATGCTCGATTTATTAAGTTTGTATCCGAGGCTTTTGAGTTGAGCGATCGCGATGAAAATATGGTGCAATGCACTGGCATCGACGGAGAAATTTTCTACGAACTCGAATCGAGTTTGGTCGAATACATAGAAGCAGAATTTAAACTAATACCTAAAGGCAAGCTCAAATCTGCTTTAAAAGATGCCATGGAGGATATTGAGGGATTAAAACTGGGAAGAGACCCGGACTATAATTTTAATCTTACCCCCCACGTTTACTTTATGAAGTATTTTTTAGAAAACGTTTATTGCAACTATTTGGCATGGTTTTTAATTTACAAAAACGGGCTGTTGCCGAGCAAAATAAACATCCTCGATATCGCTGCGGGGCCGGGAACTGTTGCTTTCGGACTGGCTTCGTTACTCGATACTGCCAGCAGCTTTTTCTCCGTGGAGCCGATGCATATTTCTTATTATTCTCTGGAAAAACAAAAATCGTTTCAGTATCGAGGATTGCAGTTCTGGCGACAGCACATAGAAGAACAAGAAGCGCAAACAAATGCTTATTTTCGCTTCGATACCACAGATATTTTTAACTACGATAACGAATCTAAAAAGCTCCCCGCAGACTTTTTTGATTTTGCGGTAGTTTCCCACTGCTTTTTTATGGATGCTGGAGACCGAAAAAAATCTTTTGAGGTTTACAAACAGATTTTTCGAGACAGTCTCAAAGACGAAGGTTATGTTTTAATAATCGTTCAAGGAACAAAACTGTTTAAAGCTTATAATTTAACGCCAAGCGAGGATATTGCTAAAGAAGGGAATCTAATTCAAAAAGTAGTTGAAGAAATGGGGTTAAAATTAGTCTGGTACAAATACTTAACTTCCACAGGAAAAAGAACTTCTGCAAACGTTAATTTCGCTAAATTTGCCAAAGAAAACTTGCCGCCTCAGAAACACCTGAGCAAGTTAAAACGTCAACATCTCGGCTTAAACTACGACTCCCACTACACCATAGATGACTATGTAATTTTAGCCAAACGTTAAAAAAACCGGGCGCGGGTGGTTTTGTTAGTAAATAGTAAAAAAGTTTGTCAGCAAGCCCGCGCTTTTATTAGGAGTAACATGAATGTTAAAAAGAACCAAGGTAAAAACATATAACGTTTTAGAACTAATTGCAGTTAGAGAGGGAAAATATCGGATATTTTCTTATTTTATTATGACATTAATCCTGTTAAATGTCATAGCTGTAGTTTGCGAAACTGTGGATTCCCTCTACGATAAATATCAAAGTTTTTTTGAGAATTTTGAGTTATTTTCCGTGGTCGTATTTACCGTAGAATACTACTTGCACGTTTGGTGTTGTAACGTTTCTGCCAAATACAGGCATCGAATTTGGGGGAGAATAAAATTCATGCTTACCCCGTTTGCCATTGTAGATTTAATCGCGATTTTGCCCTTTTATTTACCTCTCATTTCACCGGATTTAAGATTTATCAGAGCCCTGCGTTTATTGCGGTTGTTTCGCTTATTTAAAATGACCAAATATTCTCAGTCATTGAGAATGCTATTGAGAGTAATAAAAAACAAAAAAGAAGATTTATTAGTTACCGCGTTCGTAGTGGCGCTCGTTTTAGTGATGGGTTCGAGTGTTATCTACTACGTCGAACGCACAGTGCAACCGGACAAATTCCCCCACATTCCAGCAGCTCTGTGGTGGGGAGTTGTCACCTTAACAACGGTAGGTTACGGCGATGTATATCCGATTACTCCCTTGGGAAAATTTTTAGGAGCGATAGTAGCGCTATTCGGCATCGGCATCTTTGCTTTACCTGCCGGTATCATTGCTTCTGGTTTTAACGAAGAAATGCAGAAAAGACAGACTTTAAGAAATAAAACGCAACCGAAAATTTGCCCCCACTGCGGCAAAGAAATCGACAGTAACAATTAGCAATTAACAATTAGCAATTAGCAATTAGCAATTAGCAATTCACAAAACTTGCCAATCTCCTCATCTCCTGTTAGTATTAGCTAAAGTTGCCAATTTAGTAAGGAGAATAGTTCGTGAAAGCAGTTGTTATCAATAGTTATGGCTCCCCCGAGGTCTTGCAATACGCGGAGATAGACCGTCCGAAAATAGGGGCAGACCAACTTTTAGTAAAAGTTAGCGCCAGCAGCGTCAACCCCGTTGACTGGAAAACTCGGCGGGGCGACTTGCAAATGCTCTCGGGTTTTAGCTTTCCCAAGGTTTTAGGTTCCGATCTATCGGGAGTGGTAGTCGAAGTGGGGCAGCGAGTTCAGAACTTCCAACCGGGAGACGAGGTTTATACTTTTGTCAATCCTTTAAGTGGGGGCGCTTACGCCGAATATGTGGCGGTGTCGGCGGACAGCGTTGCTTTAAAACCGCAAAACCTCTCTCATGCCCAAGCGGCGGCGGTTCCCATCGCGGGATTGACCGCTTTTCAATCTCTCATGGACCTCGGGCAGATGAGGCCGGGGCAAAAAGTCTTGATTAATGGCGCTTCTGGAGGCGTCGGCACTTTCGCGGTGCAAATTGCTAAAGCTTTCCAAGCTCGGGTGACGGGGGTTTGCAGCGCTAAAAATGCGAGGTTGGTAGAGGGTTTGGGGTGCGATCGCGTTCTTGACTATACCGAAGTTGACTTCACCCAACAACCAGAAAAGTACGACATTATATTCGATGCGGTGGGGAAAAGTTCTTTTGCCGCTTGCGAGAAAGTGCTGGCACCCCAGGGAGTTTATATCTCTACTTTACCGACTTTTGACAACATCGGCCCTAGTTTGGCGAGCTTGTTTTTTCCAGGCAAAAAAGCAAAGTTGGTGATGGCGACACCTTCTCCAAAAGACTTAAATGCTTTGCGGGAGTTGATAGAAAGCGGTTCGGTGGAACCGATTATCGATCGCACTTATCCCCTCGAACAGATAGCCGAGGCCCACGCTTACAGCGAAACTCAACGGGCCGTGGGTAAAATCGCGGTGACGGTGGAAGAGGAGACAATTAACAGTTAGCAAAAATATATGACGATAAAACATGAAATTTTGGAAATAGAAACCGATGCGGGAATTGGTATTTATAATATCGCGCCCCAAATAGAGCAATTGTTAGCTGGCAGCGGGATTAAAAACGGGCAGGCTGTTGTCTTTTCCCGACACACTACTACCGCTCTGGCTATCAATGAATGCGAGGAGAGGTTGTTAGAAGATGTGAAAGTGCATTTAAGGAAACTAGCCCCCGAGTCCGGCAAATACCTGCATAACGACCTCCACCTCAGAGACGTGCCCCCAGACGAACCCGAAAACGCCCATTCTCATCTGATGGCGATGATGTTGAGCAACAGCGAGGTTATTCCGGTATTAGATGGTAAACTAGCTTTAGGGACTTGGCAATCGGTCTTGTTTTTCGAGCTCGACGGTCCCCGCAAAAGAACCGTACTGGTACAAATTAGCGGGGAGCGATAAGATTGCTAGTAGAAGGGGCCGCCGTTGCTAAAGTTATCTATTGCCTTTTTAAGCGCCGGCCTGTGAAACCCGGTTTTTTCAAAAAACCGGGTTTCTGGGGTACCAGGCGATCGCTTTCTTTAGCAGCGCGGTTCCGGGTCCGTCCGATTTTTGCATAAAAAAGGCCCAATTTAGAAGCTAATTTGTTAGTCAAAAACTGAGAAAATCGGAGCGCTCGCACGGCGAAAAACTGTGTTAAAATAAAGGAGACACCACAAGTCAATCGTCAATGAAAAAATGCTATTACCTAGTAATTGATGATGTGGGGATACCTAAATCGAACTGGAAAGGTTTTCTAGTAGAGATAGAAGGTAGCAGTAAAGATACCAAAAATAACAGAGAAAAAGCTAAGAACTATATCGAACTGCTTTGGGAAAAAGGACTGCTACCGCCCCAATATTTTGCCAATGGATTTACCGAGGAGAATGTCATTATGGCGAGAACCAAAAAGGATACAGACCGCGAATTACTTCCCATTGAAGAAGCTGGAAATAATTTGATAGAATTAATCGATTTAGTGGCCCAAAAAATTCAGGCCCAACAAGATTATCTCAGCATTGCTTCGATGGTAGAAAAGGTTTTTGCGGGGAAAGAAGCGGAATTAAACGAAACAGAAATTGCTCAAGCTTTAGATAGCAAATCTGTGAAAAATATTATTTCCCAGCTAACTAAAACTATCGCCGAAGTAGAGCTATGCCGCCAAAGGTGTCAGGAACATTCCGACTTGATTTTAGGCGTAGTAGAAGGGGGCAAGGATGGAAGTCCCGCCCTGCGGCCAACTTCCGAAATAATCGCAGAAAGCGAGCCTTCTAATAACAAATCTAAGGGCAAGAAGAGCAATAACAGTAAAAATTCTAGCCCCGAGTTAGCAACTGCTAGCGAAAGTTAAATCTCGTTCGTAGTAATCGCTTGAGCGATTTAAAGTTTAATGGAAATCGCGCTCATCGATTACTACGAACTGCGGATAAATCGCGCTCATCGATTACT
>CAZUCT010000073.1:25024-26819 GCA_964619285.1 uncultured bacterium
GCTCATCGATTACTACGAACTGCGGATAAATCGCGCTCATCGATTACTACGAACTGCGGATAAATCGCGCTCATCGATTACTACGAACTATTGTTAATTATTGAAAGTATGGAATTGCAAGGATGGCATGGCAGCCTTAATTTAGAATACGGCTTACGAGAGGATGCCACTGTAGTTTTGTCCGGTAAAAATCAAGCTCCTTTAAAAGTTCAACGACCTTTTTATCCAGAAGGAAACGAGGTTTGTCATAGCGTAATTTTGCATACTGCCGGGGGAGTTGTTGGGGGCGATCGCCTTTCTATCGACGTCCATTTGCAACCAAAAACTCATGTTTTAATTACCACCGCCGCCGCCAGCAAAATTTATCGCAGTAAAGATATTTTAGCCAGACAAAATATTAAGATAAAAATAGCAGAAAATGCTTGTTTGGAATGGTTGCCCCAACCATTAATTCTCTTCGATGCCGCCAACTACAGGCAAGATTTAATCGTAGAATTAGCCCAAAATTCCAGTTGGTTGAGTTGGGAAATAATACGATTTGGCAGAACTGCTAGGGGCGAGCGTTTTTTGGGGGGAAAGTGGCGATCGCATACCGAAATTTGGCGAGAAAATCGCCCTTTGTGGATAGACAGACAGCGGTTAGATGGAGGGGAAAAAATGCTCGACAGTCCGTTAGGTTTAGCTGGATGTTGTATCGCCGGCAGTTTGCTTTGGATCGGGCAACCCGCCACCGCCGAGATAATAGAAAAAACTCGAAATCTCTGGCAGGCAAGCGGTGGGGCATCGCTTCGCGACGGGCGATCGGGCGTTACCCGCCTGCCAGAAGGAATTTTATGTCGCTATCGAGGCAATTCGATCGCCGACGTGAGAAACTGGTTTATGGCGGTTTGGCATCAACTACGGTTGTCCTTTTTGGGCAAACCTAGCTGTCGCCCCCGCGTTTGGTAAACTTAGTTACAATTTTTATTAAAAACCATGCAACTAACACCCCAAGAAAAAGACAAACTGCTGCTTTTTACTGCCGCTTTACTGGCAGAAAGGCGGAAAGAAAAGGGTTTAAAATTAAACTATCCAGAAGCAGTTGCTTACATTTCTGCAGCCATTTTGGAAGGGGCAAGGGAAGGTCGAACCGTAGCCGAATTAATGAGTTATGGAACTACTTTATTAACCCGAGAAGATGTGATGGAAGGCATTCCAGAAATGGTAAAAGAAGTACAAGTAGAAGCTACTTTTCCCGACGGTACTAAATTGGTTACAGTTCACAACCCAATTGGTTGAGGCAATTAACAATTAACAATTCCCCATTCCCCATTCCCCATTCCCAATTCCCAAATTAAATAAGGAGGAAAAAATGATTCCAGGAGAAATAATTGTTGCGGGTGGAGACATCGAATTAAATGCGGGTCGAGAAACCCTGACGATAGTAGTAGCAAATGCAGGCGATCGCCCGGTTCAAGTCGGTTCCCATTTCCACTTTTACGAAGTCAACGAAGCGCTCAATTTTGACAGGGAAAAAACCAAAGGAATGCGCTTAGATATTCCCGCAGGTACCGCAGTCAGATTTGAACCGGGAGACGAAAAAGATGTCACCTTAGTCCCCTTTGTTGGCAGCCGTCAAGTTTACGGTTTTAATGCTAAAATAGAAGGGAAATTAGCAGAATAAAAGTAGTGCGCGCAGCGCACCTAAATTAGCTTAAACAAAATTGTAGGTTGGGTGGAGTGAAACGCAACCCAACATCATTAACGTTGGGTTTCGTTCCTCAACTTTTTTATCGCTAAAGCGATTACTACAAAC
>CAZUCT010000074.1:0-16351 GCA_964619285.1 uncultured bacterium
TTTCTGGGGCTCTAAACCCGGTTTTTTGCCAACCGGGTTTCTGGGGCTCTAAACCCGGTTTTTTGCCAACCGGGTTTCTGGGGCTCTAAACCCGGTTTTTTGCCAACCGGGTTTCTGGCGGGGGATTTTCACCGAGCCCGACCTACAAACTTTTCCCCACTCCCAAACAAACATTATCTCAACCCTTGCTGTCGCAAAATAGCATCCGCCCACGGGGCATCGCTGTCTGATAGTGACGGCACCGGTTCGGTAGTATAATCTATTTTTAAATCGTAACCGCCAACGTCATAAATATTAGTTAATAAAGTTCGTAAATCTATCAGGGGTTCCGTATCTCCAGCACGCAGGGGCAGGGGAAAGGAACTTATTTGATTTTGGAGGTTAAAAGCATATAAGTCTGCTAGGGGACGCTGTTTGCCGCGACTAACTAAGATTCGATAGTCACTGGAAATTCCTTTGTTTAAGATGGGCATCGGTTCGTGCGATCGCAGTAAATCTATTTCTACAAAGTTAGTCAAACTTCCCAAGATGTCCTCCCGCTTGCTAAGATAAGCATCCCGTCCCTTTCCATCTCGCTTATTCACAGGAGATAAGATTTCAATGGCAGTTACAACTTGCTTAGTTGCCACTTCTTTGATTTCTAAATACCCTTGACGAACTGTTATCGGCATCGGTAGGGTGACAGTAGTAGGTGTAGTTGTGGATGTCGCCACCGCCACTGGAGATGTTGTCGAACTTGGAGTGCTGGTTTGACCTTTGTTTGATAACACCGATACGTCTGGGTCGATGGTTTCGTACATTCTTACTTCTAGGTAGACAGAATATTTAGGGCGCAGTTGGGGAGATAAGAAGTCGGCGATCGCGACGATTAACCGATGATGTACTCCCGGCCAGAGTTCGGGATGTTCCAAATAAGGGTCCATGCCTGGAAATGGGGATGGCATTGGTTTTTCTCCTTTAGTTTTGTTGGGGCAATTATTAGATTATTTTACCACTGTCTAGCCGAGTTTGTCAACCTGGAACTTTCCTCCTTTGGTTCCAACCACGGGCAGGAATGCCTGTTGCCTGTTGCCCGTTGCCCCCCACCCGCCCGTAGAACAGGCATCTTGCCTGTTCCACGCAATCGGTAATTACTAATTACCCCATTAAAATTACGTTATCGATAACGTGGATAATGCCGTTATCCGCTTCGATGTCTGCCTGCACTACCGTGGCGTTTTTCACCTCGAAACCTTCGGAACAATCTATCCTTATCGGCGCTCCTTCCACCGAAGTTACTGCATCGACTTTGGCTAAATCTTCCCGCTTCAATTTGCCTGCAACTACATGATAAGTAAGTATTCTCGCCAGTTGAGGCGTATTCTGTACTAA
This sequence comes from uncultured bacterium, assembly GCA_964619285.1. Taxonomy (GTDB): domain Bacteria; phylum Cyanobacteriota; class Cyanobacteriia; order Cyanobacteriales; family Microcoleaceae; genus CALKCV01. Next base: position 1,372 of record CAZUCT010000074.1, read on the forward strand.
GGTTTGGATAGTTCCCGGCGGTAACTTGGCGAAGGCGTCGTCCGTGGGGGCGAATACTGTAAACGGTCCCGGACTTTTGAGGGTTTCTACTAAACCTGCTGCCTTCACTGCCGTTACTAAGGTTTCAAAAGAACCTGCGCTAACTGCTATATCTACAATGTCTGGCATTTTTTTTTATTAGGTAATTGCTAACAATTAGGAATCTTACCAGAGCGTCGCGCAATTAAAAATAGGGGGTTGACAAATTAATTGTTTTATGGTAAAAAAATTGAAAAGTCAAAAATAAGGGGCCCTTGGTATCTCAGAAACCCGGTTTTTTAGACAATACCTTCGCCATTTTCTCGTAGGTTGGGTGGAACGCAGTGGAACCCAACGATTTTGTTGGGTTGCGCTGTCGCTCCACCCAACCTACGAATGGTATTTTTTTATTTTGGCGAAGGTATTGTTAGAAAAACCGGGTTTCTTGGCCTGTTTTCTAGCTGCCATTGGGACCGAAAAAAGCACGGTTAAATTAGCAACCGCTATAGTAAGGTAAAGACACGCTTACATCCATAGCCACCAATGTCTGACTGGGAATTTCTCTTACAGAAAGAAGGCGATCGCTCCTGGCTGCCCCTCGAATCTACCGACGTGGAAATTCTGGAGGGCCGCTACCGCATAGTGGCCCGCTCTAAATTTACCGAGGGCGAGGTCCAAATTAGAATCCTCCACGAGTCTCCAGAAGAAGACCCGCCAGTAAGAAGGGTCCACACGCGAACCGGTCGTACTAATAAAGAAGGATTAATAGCCCTGGTCCCCTACAGGAGTTTCAAACCGGGCCTCTGGGAAATCTCCTGCGAACCCCGGGGGGTGTCTGGCATTTTGCCGGAAGCTAATCCCCAGGCCATTAACTTACAAGTCTTGCCCTGCGAGTCGGATCCTCTCGATTTTTCTGAGTCTGGGGCCGAACTGGAGGAAACCGACGAGACTGCGGCGGCCTTTGGGGAAAAGTTCGTGCAAATTCCCGACGAGGCAAAACAGCGGTTGCCAAAAGTGGAGAACCAAAAGGTCTCTATCCCAAAAGAAATCCCCGCCAAACCGTTAATCAAACCGCTTCAGAAAACCGATCGCCCCCCAGAACCGATAGTCGCGGAACAACCTCCAGAACTGGAGGAGGAGCTTATGGAAAAAACAACAACAGAACCGATAGTCGCGGAGCAAGCCCCAGAAGTAGAAAATAATTATATAGAAGAAGAGATTCCCGCCGAAACTTCTGTAACTCCTCCGCAGTGGGAACTAATTTTAGAGCGCGATTCTTATATAGCTAAACTGGGGGAAATTTTTATCTTGTCGGGAACGGTAAGTGCGGAATCCGAAGGCGAAATCCCTCCTTTGGTGGATGGTTCGTTACAAATTTGCTTGCGCAACCCGGAGAGTTCGGAAATTTTGGCAGAAATTGAAGAACCTCTGCCAGAACAAACGCCTCCGATTATTTTTGGCTGCACGATCGCCGTCCCAGAAAAAGTGAAGACTCGTCTGGTTTTGGGGCAAATAGCTCTGGCGGACTCGACGGGAACTGTTGCCAGTCAATGTTTTACGATTACGGCTCCTCTGGAGCAATGGTTGGAAGCTCTGGATCGCAATTTCTCGGAAGAAGAGCATCAAGCTTTGCCTCCAGAAGCAACTCGGATGCCGCAAAAAGTTGATTTTCCTTCTTTCCTCAACGTCGGAGGGGCAATGCCTTCTCATACTCCCGAACCACAAGAAGAAGGGAAGCGACCTCAGTCTTATGATTTGGCGGAGGTTTCTTCGCCGGAGTTGCCTGCTTTTGGCAATTCGATGGCGGAGGCGGTTTCGGCGGAGGGGGTTAATTTGATGGAATTGCTGGCACGACAGCGCCAGTCGCAGGAACCGACGGAACCGACGGAGGATGTTGAGGAGGAAACGGAGGTCGATAGTTTGGCGGAGGATCTCTGGGGGAGTCTGGAAACTGCTGGGGAGGAGTCGGAGTTATCCGCCGATGAGGAGTCTGTAGCTCCCTCGCCCCTTCTGGATATCCCCCCCGCCCCCCTCGAACAGGGGGGAGCTAGAGCAGGTGGAGAAAGAGAGAAACCGCAGGAGTCCCCGACGATTCGAGCTTTCCAAGGTGCGAAAAAGCCAGACCGGTTTTTGTCGCGGTTGAATTCTTTGGTGGGGGATTCGGAATTGTTGGAGTGGATGAAGACGGATTCTGCGGAACTTCCTGCGGAGACTGAGGAAGCAGACACGGATACTGCAGCGGCAAGAGCTCGAGTAGATGAAACTGCCAGCAACGAGCCCGAGGCCGAAATTGATTGGGAGGCGAGGGAGGTTGTGGTGGATGACGGGCCTTTGCCACCGCTTCCAGGAGCAGCTGTAACGACGGGGTGGAATTTGCCGAGGTTGCCGGGGAGCGATCGCTCTAGTGAGGAGGATTCGATTTCGGGTTATGTTTTGCCCCCAGACGAACCGGTGCCGACTCCGGTGGTGGAGATTTTAGATGGGGAGGTTGTTGCCGGGCGGCGGGTTCGGGTTCGGTTGCTGTTGCCGGAGCTGTTGGCGCGGGTTTATGTGAAGTTGTGGATAAGCGATCGCCAAACTCAGACTATTGCGGACCATCCTCGGTGGGTGACTGATTTTTCCCTGAACGGTTTTGATAAGTTGGAGGCGATCGTCGAGCTGAAAGTGCCTTTTGGTTGTATGGCGGTTCGCTTCGAGGCGATCGCCCGGGAGATGCAAACTAACCGGGAGAGTCATAAGGCGAGTATCGATCGCGATGTGCTGCCCCCTCCTCCCCCCAGTCTGCCTCTGGAGGGTTCGGAGTAGAATTTGTCATTGCGAGGGACAGCGAAGCAATCTCGCTTTTAGGCAAAAGGCAAGAGGCAAAAGGCAATAGTAGGGAATAGGAAAAAGGTAAAAGTCAAACAGAATTTACGCAAAAAACCCGTTTCCGTCATTGCGAGCGATAGCGAAGCAATCTCCGTAAGTCCTGTCAAACCTAATTCATGCCTTGGGAGACGAAGGCCGCCCAATAACGGGGACTTTCAAAGGGATTTTGTAGGTTGCAATACCACTCTAAATCGCGGTTTTTGCCAATCTGCCGCAAATATTCCTCCAGTGGGGCGCGATATTGGGTTTTAAATTCCTCTCCTGTCAAGTTCCGCAACTGAAATTGCGCCCGCCGCAAGGCTTCGGAACGTTCTAAAGTGGGTTGCTGCTGGCGTTGCTCGTAATAAAGGATAGAAAAGAGGGCGGTGGCACAGTCATCCACGGCCCACAAAGTGCTAACAACATTGAGGGCACCGGCACTCAACCAACCGGCGGCAATTACGAGAATGTCGTCGGCGGGAGTGGTTTGAGGGGTGAAATTAGTTTCGCAACAGGCGAGGAACACTTCCAGCAAGTCGGGCAACCGCCAGGTAAAGATTTCTCCGAGAGTGACTTCGCCATCGGCGAGGCGGAGTTTGGAGTTGAGGGGGTCGTTGAGGTCTGCCTCTGCGTGGTGACTGGAATGGAGGAGTTGAACTTGTTGGGCGAGGTGGCGGTAGTTGGTGGGAGTTGCGCGATCGCCCTTTAGATGCAAATTTTCTGGAACGCCGTAGGTTTTGGCGATGGCCTGGCACTCGTAACCGCTGAACGGGAGGTCGTTGGTAGCATTTTCGACTATTCCCATTTGCGGGGAAGGGGGGATTTTTTTCTGTTTCTTGTTCTTGTTTTCGTGGCAATAGCTCAGAATTTGGCAACTGGGAATTACCCGCAGGCGGTATTTGTCGCTGAGGTATGTGGGTTTTGGGGTTGGGGCGGGTTTTGGTTTCTTGGCGGGGGGTCGTTTGCTAGAAAATATCATGCCTCGGGTAGCATCGATGGCGCTGTTGCTGTCAGCAGCAGGGATAGAATTAGCGATGGGTAAGGCGGCAAAGGGTATTTGATGGAGAAACAAATGGGGAACGATAACGAGTTCTTCAATGTCGGCAAGGTTTTGGTCGATGAGTTGTTGCAGTTGCAGGCGTTGGGCGAGTTCGGAGAGAAACGGGCCGATTTGGTCGCGCCATTGTTCGCGGTTGCTGAGGTAAGGGATTAACCAGTTTTGCCGCATCCACAGTTGCAAGGTTTCGATGCCTTGCCCTTGGCAGGTGTGGACGCTAGTGGAGTTTTGACGCAAGACAAATATATAGGTATCTTCGTTGGTGGTGTAAAAATTTAGAATCGCGGTTCGTTCGTTTTCTATTAATTGCTGAATGTCCTCGATTTTCAAAGGATCGACTTGAAGTTGCCCCGCCAATACGGGATCGGTTTTGCGAATTTGCTCCCAAAGCTGCTTCTTGCGTCTTTCCAACTCTTTAATTTTATCGATTTTCTGCTCTTGCAGTTTGCCAGTGTCATCTCGGTGGTATGGCGACTTTGACAATTCTCCCATGCCACCGGACTCTGGGGGATGGCGGAGGCGATCGAGTTGCCGTTGCAGTTGGAGATATTCCTCCACTTCTGGGGGTGTCTCGGCATCGGGGTATAAGTCTTTACTTGCCATCAATTCTACCAGAAGGCGGGAACGAGAGCGATCGGCGTATTCTACTGCTTGGTCGTATTGTTGGAGGTTGACAAAACATTGGATGATGTTGGCATAGACATCGATCGCCTCTGTTAGTATTTGTTGGCGGCGATCGTCTGTAGTCGCCCAACTGCGGCTGAGTTCCACGGATTTAATTGCTTTTTTGTAAGCATCAATAGCATCTTGCCAGTTGCTTTGGTTAAAATGGAGGTTGCCTAAACCGCAGGCAGTGTTGAGACAATTCAGAGGATCGGTTTTCGGGGTGTAAACTTGTAAGGCTTTTTGGTAAGAAGCGATCGCCATTTTCATATTTTCCGATCTATCGCCAGATATCCTATTCCAGTAGCCAGTACCCAAATTATTTTGGGTCATTGCCCAATCCAAGGGGAAGTGTTTTTTGGTGTAAACCTCCAACGCTAGCTCGTATGCCTCAATGGCTTTTTCAAACTTCTTGTCCTTTGCAAAGGCAACGCCCAGGTTGCTTCGAGTCATTGCCCACTGAATGGGGAAATCTTTTTTCGTGTAAACTTGCAAAGCTCGTTGGTATGCTTCAATAGCTTTTTCTATATTCTCAGGCTTGTCATAGAGAACAATCTCAGTATAGGCAGCGCCCAGGTTATTTTGAGTCATTGCCCACTGAATGGGGAAGTCATTTTCGGTGCGAACTTGCAAAGCGAGTTTGTGTGCTTTAATACCTTTTTTTATATTCCGAGCTCTGTTGCCGCTGATTTTGCTACGATAGGCAATACCCAGGTTGTTCTGAGTTATTGCCCACTGGATGGGGAAGTCTTTTTTAGTGTAAACCTCCAACGCTAGCTCGTATGCTTCAATTGCCTTTTTTATATTTTCTGCCTTATCGTTGCTGATTCTGTTTCTGTAGGCAGCCCCCAGGTTAGTTTGGGTGTTTGCCCACATTTCAGGGTGAGTGGGGCGGGTGAAAACTGTTAGGCAGATTTCGTAACCGACGATCCTAATTTCCTTCGTCATCTGATTGGCAAGGGGAAAATTGGCTATGAGGTTGCTGAATTCGCCAATAATTCGGGCGATATATTCTGCTTTAAGTGGTTCCACTTTGGGGAGCGTTGCCTCAGCCCATTTTTGCAGAACGATGATAAAATTTTCGTTAAGTAGGTCTAGGTGTGCTTGCAACAAGAGATAGAGAAGTGCAGGATTACCTTTGCTTTCTTCAGTTGCTCCCAATACTGTCATTAAAAAATCCAAGTAATGTCGCCAGACATCCAAATAATCTTGTTTGTCCATGATTATTTTCCTTTTAATTTACATTCGTAGGACAGGCATCTTGCCTGTCCGTGGATGAGGGATTTAGTGAAAAATAACCTCACCCACCAAAAAAGTTATCTGTTTTCAAACTGAAGAACGCCCAAATTTTCTGATGAAACCCTGGTACTAAGCTGCAAAATTTCAACTCCCACGACTTTACCGTCGCTGTTAAAATCTAAAATCACTCCAGGTTCTACTTCCTCCGACTCGATAATCGGAGATTCATCAAGGCGAAAATGCAAAGCGTCGCTTTCCTTATCTATTTTTAATTTCATAATTACCTCCAGGGGGCAACATTAAGATGATAACTAATAGGCTAACTTTTAGCCATTTAAAGTTGCAGGGCTTGTCAGCAACTCGTTTAAAATCTCGATTTGAGAAATTTCGGCGACAATTTCCAGAGTTTCCAACATAATATTCATAGAAACAGGATATCCAGGAATATCGGAATTTTTGGGCAAAACAATCTGAAATTCCTCCCCAGAATCCAGCTTTTTCATCCAAACAGAAGCTTTATTAGGAATTTGTCGCCATTCATGCCAACCATTTGCTTGTAAATAAGCAGCCGCTTGGCATGGTTTTATTGCTTTGAGAATATCGACATCTTTAATTGTGACTTTCATTAGTTTTCTCCTTAAAAAAACTAGAATAAATCGCCCCTACTCCTCCACCACCTCAAACGCCTCATAATAAACCCGCCAGTCAGTCCGCCCCTCCAACTGCTGCCATAACTCCATCATGCGATCGGGTTCGCAACTGGGAAAAGGATCCTCTTCGTTAAGTTGCAACCACTCAACCTCCAAAGGCCGATCTAACACAATTGCCAAATACTCTTCTTTACCCATATCGCTAAACTCAATTCGGTCCAACTCCGATCCTTTTAGAGGCAAAAAAATTGGCGTTTTTACGATATGGTTATCAGCAGCTACAGCCGAAGGACACACAAAAAAACGACTATTTAACCCTCGATTTAGTAACAGCAAATAACTGTCTTTATTCGGCAAATCGACAGACATTAAAAGTTGTTGGTTTACAGGGATTTTCTGAGGTATTTTCGACTTAATAGGTTGGGAACTGCTAGCCTTCATCATTCGGTCTGTTTCCAATATTTCTGTTGGTGGAACAAAGCGAATCCATTCAAAGTTAAAATCCTTAACTTTTTGCTGTAAAAGTTGCCAATACTTATCCACTTGCCACCGAGGAAATTTGTAGTTCCACAACCAATTATAAATTGGCTGCCAAGCACCATCTTCTCCCTTTTTTCGTTTGTGAAAACTCAATCCGTCAGCTTCCATCTCTTTTTGATAAATACCTTTTATTGTTTTTCTAACGTTTCCAGAAGTAGTACCAATAGCCGAGTAATAATTTTCTTTACTCAAACGCCGATCCTCTGGCATGAGTTCCTTAGCAATTCTTATGTCTGGGTAATCTAAAGGTCGCTCTGGATCGTATCGCAACTCAAAAAAAACCTCCTCCTTCATTCTAAATGTTGGCTGTCTTGTTGTTCGCTTTTCTTTCAGTTTGGCTTTTATGTATTCGAGAAACTTCTGTTGTTCTTCGTTCATGTCTGTTAATCCTCAGATTCAATTTAGCCAAGCATATTTTCAATTTAGCACAAAAGCTGGAAAGTGGGAGAGCGATCGCTCTAAAAAAACCACAAACTATTTCAACTATTTGCCGCTATTTCAAATTATTTGAGCTATTTACAACTATTTGCCGCTATTTCAATTAATTAAAAATATTTACTGACATTTATGGCTTAAAACTACTATTTAAGAGGATTTAAAATAGTTGCAATTCCAAATTTTTCCTACTAAATTAGATAAAGAAGCAAACAGCAAACTTAAATAAAATAAAAACAATGAATCTTAAAAAACGACCTCAACCTTCCGTCTGGGTAACTTGGTTAGCTGCTCTTTTAGCAGGAGAAAAAAAATGCACCTTTGCCATCCGCCAACAAACCAATTATTACCTTCCCCAAGTTGCCAGCGACTACGACTTCTCAAAACACGAAGAGCAAGTATTAAAAAGAGCTTGCCAACTTAACAGCGAAGGTTTTACCGTCTATGTAGAAAACGACAACTCCTTCAGCGTCCAAGGCAAAACCTACGATATCCGCGTCGCCGGCAAACCAGATATTGTCGCCATAAAAGACGATTGGGTAGTAGTGGAAGACATTAAAACCGGCAAGCGCAAAGATTCCCATAAAATGCAAGTGCTTCTTTATATGTTGCTCTTGCCCGTAGCGCCGGAAACCAAACATCTTTGCCAAGGAAAAATCCCCCACGGTCGCCTCATATATAACGGCGACATCGTAGAAATTCCCCATTGGCAAGTCGATCGCCCCTTCAAACAACATCTCCGAGAAGCGATCGCCACCTTATGCGACCCCAAACCGGTTCAACCAAAACCCAGTCTGTGGGAATGTCGCTATTGCAAACTATCCTCCGAACATTGTCCGGCCAAAGTCATGTCCCAAACATCCGCCGCCGGTTAGAGGAAACGCCAGGGGAGGGCAAAGCATTCGGACATCAAAATTTATGCTTTTTACAAACATTTATCTCCCGAATGCTTTGCCCCTACATTGCTTTCTCGTTTTGGGGCGATCGCTCTCTTAATCATCCTTGAAACAAACTAGAATCAACCTTAAAAAAATCACCCAAAATTTCAGCTAATTCCTCCCTAATCTCAACCCGACCATTAACCAGCTCGAAAACAACATCCTCCGAACCCACAACCTCCACCAAATCTTCTGGTTTTGCGTCCTGCTGTTCCATCAAAAATAGTAACATTGAATGGGGAGTTGATGCCGAACCCGGACGATAAAAATCGCCCTCGAATTTTTCAATTAAAACAATCAATAACTCATAAAGAGCCTCCTCTTCTAGAGTGCGATTTTGAAGGTGCATTAACTCCTCCACAACTGCCAGAGTTCGTTCGTTTTCATCCTCTGTTTTAATCAGCTTTGGCTGGTATTTTACTAACAAATCGCTATATTTTTCCGAGCTAAAAGTAAGGGTCATTTTTCCCATACTCCTTGTCGTATTCTGCATGAGTAAGAACGTATTTAATATAAATTAATTGCCGTTGGTAATCTATGCTGACAATTAAACGATACTTATTACCCTTAATATTAAAAATATTAAAAACTGTAAAATTACCAACTGCCTCAGCCGTGGGAAAAACCCATTGCACCTCAATCAAATTTGACCAATTAGCCTTGCTGGCTACTTTATACCAGTTATCCAAAGAGTCGCTACAATCGTTATGGTTGCGAGCATATTCCCTTAAACGTCGATAGCTAATGACGTGCATTTGTTAGTGGAAGAAACAACTAATTAATAGTATAGAAATTAATCTATCTCAGAAACCCGGTAACTCATGCCAATACCTTCGCCAAAATAAAAAAATGCCATTCGTAGGCTGGGTGGAACGAAGACCGAACCCAACTTTCTACGTCGGGTTCCACTGCGTTCCACCCGACCTACACCGAAAATGGCGAAGGTATTCTCAAAGAAACCGGGTTTCTTGACCAAAGGAAGATTCCCAACAATTAAGGAGTCCGCCAAATACGCTCGTGGTACGCATCTAGATCCGCATAAGGATCCTCCGCAGCGTGGGAATGGTCGTGACCGCGATCGTGACCGTGACCGTGGTCGTGACCGTGACCGTGACCGTGACCGTGACCGTTAGAACTTTCCGAAGCAACCAACCGAAACTTACAGGTTTCGCAATTCATCTTTACTTCCCCTAACTGAGTTTCAATTTCCCGTTCCCGCATCAATTCCAACAACTTCCCATCCACTCCCATTTCTGGCAGACAACTCATAGAAACATCGGGATGCTTTTCCTGTTGTTGGGCGGTGACGTCGAAGATTTTCTTCACCAAAACTCCGGTAAACAAGAAATAAGGCAAAACGATAATTCGCTTCGGTTGATACAGCATCGCCCGGCGGAAACCTTCCTCCAAACGGGGATGAGTGATGCCGATAAAACAAGTTTCCACCGTCAAATAACCGCTGCCTTCCCACACCATGCGGGCCAGTTTGTAAACGTCCCCGTTAGCGTCCGGGTCGCTGGAACCTCGCCCCACGAATAACAAAGCCGTTTGCGATCGCTCTACATCGTCCCGATCCAACTCCGCCAGACGCGATCGCCACAAATCTAAAATCCCCGGGGCGATGCCGAAATGCCGTCCGTAGTGAAACTTAATCCCCGGATGCCGTTCCTTTGCCCGGTCTAACTCGTTGGTGATATCAAACTTATTGTGTCGCGCCGCAAACAACAAAAGGGGCACCGCCGACAGCTCCGTATAGCCCTTTTCTACGCACTTATCTACGGCCTCCTGAATCGTGGGGCCGGTTAACTCCAGAAAACCCGCTTCCACCGGTCGAGACTCATCCAATGCTTGATAAGCATCAACAAAATCTAAAAAAGTTTGCCGTCCTTCCCCATCTCGGGTGCCGTGACCGATAATTAACAAAGGTCGTTTTAAAGGCAAGGGGGACAAATTTTCGCTGCTAATGGATTCGTTTTTTTTTGTTTCTAATTGCATCAAAGCTCCTTTCCCGTGCGAGGCAGGAAATAAGGGTTTACAGATAACAGTCAGGCCTTCTGGCTCATCGATTTTAACGGAAGTTTTTTCTCGATTTACAGCTGCCGCACAGCCCCGGACTTTCACCGGCGTTTCCCCGCACTGTCATTCTTAGGCAAAATGCCTCTGGCTATCTTAGCAGATTTAATCTCTTAATTTGTATCTGGTGAAACCCGGTTTTTCCAAAAAACCGGGTTTCTCGATCGGTTCTCTACCAGAAAAATTTTCCCAGGGCCAAACAATTCTTAAATTTTTCTTTTTAATTTAATCTTTGCCATTAATTTGTAGTATTTTCAGAGCCCGAGCAGAATCGATCCTTGACAAGAATCAAAAAATATGATATAAAAAAGAAATGGTTTTTTCTGGGCTGGCCAATGTCCATTTAGGCATGGTAAGCTGTACCAACAACTACTATGCCTGCAAAGGAAACCCTTGGCCTACCTCTGTATGCCATACAGCCGCCCAAGGGCCCGTAAGTGGACTGCCGGACTCCGGCCTCATGCCAGAATGTTCAAACCGATCGCCAAAATCGGTAACAAAACGATACAATCCAAATTCATAGCAGTTGACAATCCCATATCTGATTCTAAGATGAACGACATTACTAACGATTCCCAGGAGAATTTGCCCCGCGAAGTTCGGGTAAATCAACTCCGCTCTCTGATCGAAACCTTGCATATTGCTGATGAGGTGGCCACTAAAGGCTATCTCATCGCCAGTTCCGAACTAGCCGACTTAATGGACATTAATGCCAGTGCCGTTACCAGCAGGGGGGACAACTGGGTTTGGCGCAACTGGGTAGTTTCTAGAGTCCGTCGCGAAGGCAACCAAATTCTCTGGCAGTTAGAAAGGGTGGACTAACTTAAAAGGAGAATTGGCGAGAGTTTATGGGATTTGAATTGAGGCGATCGCCTCCTTGTTATTTATCTTTTACAAGGAGCGATCGCCTCTCATTTCCCATCATTAATAATTAACAATTAACAATTAACAATTAATCATTAATTTTCGGTGCTAAATTAAACTGTAATAAGAGGTAATTTGGCATCTAAAATTACCTCTTATTACTTATTAATTATCGGTTAATTCGGTTTCTTGGTTAACAAATTTGCCGATTAAACTGGAAACAAAAGAAAGCACGATCGCCCCAATAACCGCCGGCCAAAAACCTTCTACCGTTACTCCTGGAGTGAAAAATCCCACCAAAGAGAGAGAGATTCCATTAACCACTAACAGAAACAACCCTAAAGTTAGAACGGTCAGGGGTAAAGTTAGCAGAGTAATAATTGGTTTAACTACGGCATTTACTAACCCCATTACGATCGCTGCCACCGCCGCAGCCGGTATGCTATCAATTATCACCCCCGGCACTAAATAAGCAGTGATTAATAGAGAGACGGTTGCTAATAACCAAGTTAATAAGAAACTTTGCATAATCTATTTTTCAACCTCTTAACGCTTCAACTTTATTTTACTGGTTTGTCAAACGATTGCCCCATTCCCCATTCCCATTCCCCATTCCCAAAAATTTATTTTACTGTTTCTGAGGCTGCCTCTATTTTAGATTTTAGATTTGAGATGGGAGATGGTGGCCATTTATGGCTAATCTTTCCCATAAAAAAATTAAATTGGGCTTTTTAAACAAAATATTAAGATCTATGACAATTATTAAAATAAAATACAAACATCAATGGAACGATGAGCTTGGGGGGAAACTACCCAAACTCAAGCAGTTGTAATAACAAAAAACAGATAAATGCTGGCCAATTACCTCTTAGAAACAGCTTGGTTAATACCCTGTTATGCCATCATCGGAGCCCTGTTGGCCATACCTTGGTCCCCAGGCATCATTAGGCGAACGGGCCCGAGGCCCTCGGGCTATCTCAATCTTTTAATGACTTTTGTAGCATTTTTGCACGGCCTCATAGCCCTAACTGCCAGTTGGAATCAACCAGGGACAGAATTATTTATTCCCTGGTTGCAAGTCGCAGGTTTAGAGCTTACCCTTTCTGTCCTCATCTCTCCAGTGACTATCGGGGCGACGATGTTAATCACAGGTCTAAACCTGTTAGCGCAAATATACGCGATCGCCTACATGGAAATGGACTGGGGATGGGCTCGGTTCTACTCCCTGCTAGCACTATTTGAAGCGGGAATGTGCGCCCTCGTTCTCTGCGACTCGCTTTTCTTCAGTTACATGATTCTGGAAATCCTGACCCTGGGCACTTACCTATTAGTAGGAACTTGGTTCAGTCAGCCCTTGGTAGTAACAGGGGCCCGAGACGCATTCCTTACCAAACGGGTAGGCGACCTCTTCTTATTAATGGGAGTAGTTGCCCTGTTACCTCTAGCGGGAACTTGGGACTATTCGGAACTTGCGGAGTGGGCGCAAACGGCAACTATAGACCCTGGCGTTGCCACCCTCTTGAGTTTGGCCCTCATCGCCGGTCCCTTGGGTAAATGCGCTCAATTTCCCCTCCACTTATGGCTGGACGAAGCCATGGAAGGACCGCTGCCCAGTACCATTCTGCGGAACTCGGTGGTAGTAGCGACCGGGGCGTGGGTCTTGATAAAACTGCAACCGGTCTTAGCACTTTCTCCCGCAGCCTCGACGGTAACGATCGCTATCGGTGCCGCCACTGCAGTTGGGGCATCATTAATCGCGATCGCCCAAATAGACATCAAGCGATCGCTCTCCTACTCCGTCAGTACCTACATGGGCTTGGTCTTCATCGCCGTAGGCACGAACAACGAACAAACAGCCCTCATCTTACTCCTGACCTACGCCTGCGCCATGGCACTATTAGTAATGAGTACGGGAGGCGTAGTCTTAAACAACATCACCCAAGACCTCACCCAATACGGCGGTTTGTGGTCTCGCCGCCCCATATCCGGCATATCCTATCTCGTCGGTGCCGCCGGCCTAGTAGCATTTCCGCCACTGGGAGGTTTTTGGGCGCTGTTGCAGTTGAGCGATAATCTCTGGACGACTCGACCCGCACTGGCGGTAGTGTTGTTATTGGTTAATGCCTTTACTGCCTTTAGCATTATTCGCGAGTTCGGTCTGATTTTCTGCGGCAAACCTACCCAGATGACGGTGCGATCGCCCGAAGGTTTGTGGGCGTTAGTTTTGCCCATGACGATCTTAGCTGGTTTCACCCTACACCTGCCCTTGTTACTCTTAGAATGGCAGTTATTACCAGATTTAGCAGCCATTAATAAAACCGCTGCCGGTTTGTTAATCTTATCCAGCGCGATCGGTTTTGGTCTTGGCGGACTTATCTATACAAACGACAACTGGTCCAAGCCGGTTAAATTCGTTCCCCAAGCTTTACAAGACTTTTTCGCCTACGACTTTTACACCGCCAAACTTTACCGGCTAACCATTGTTTTTGCCGTCGGTTTAGTTTCCAAAATCATCTACTGGTTCGACCGTTATATCATCGATGGGGCAGTTAACTTTGTCGGTTTGGCAGCCGTATTTGGCGGCGAAAGTTTAAAGTACAACGTCACCGGTCAATCCCAGTTTTACATATTAACAATTCTCATCGGCTTAACCTTATTCTTAGGCTGGTTTGCCGTAGGATTGTTTTAATTTGTAGTAATCGCGTTTGTAGTAATCGCTTTAGCGATAGAACGATTTTAAATCGCGCTCATCGATTACAACGAACGGTCAATTTTTGTGGTCAAAAAATCAAATGAGCAAACATGGCGTTAACATTTCGCGCCGCAACTTACTCAACTACGGCGCTGTAACTCTAGCAACTGGAGTATTAACTGCCTGTCTGGACAAAAGTAGTGTTACTCAAGGGACTAACACAGATGAAAAAGTTGCTCAAAACGATATTTCCTCCGATTCTTCCCCAGAGCAAGTTCTGGATGCCTTAATGGAAGGAAATAAACGTTTTATCGAAAACAAACGCGAAAACCCGAACTCAAGTCCCGCACGTTTAGCAGAAGTGGCAGAAGGTCAAAGTCCCTTTGCTTCTATTCTTTCTTGTGCCGATTCTAGAGTGCCAGTAGAAATTATTTTTGACCGAGGATTGGGCGATTTATTCGTAGTCCGCGATGCTGGAAATATCGCGACCCCAGAAGAAATTGGCAGCCTAGAATTTGGCACTTTAGTATTAGGTGCTAAAGCGCTGATGGTCTTAGGACATCAGGGTTGCGGGGCTGTGGCAGCGACTATTGCTGGCAAACCGGTTCCAGGTCAAATTGGCAGTATTATTGAGGCGATTAAACCTGCGGTAGAAAGGGCAAAAGGACAACCGGGAGATGAGTTAGAAAATGCAGTTAAAGCTAATGTTTTGCTGCAAATGGAACGGTTAAAAGCTTCTCCAGTTATTGCTGAGTTAATTACCGAAGGCAAGCTAATAGTTGTCGGCGGTTATTACGATTTGGATACTGGGGAAGTTAGTTTGGTGAGTTAGGAGTTTTGGATTTGTTTAAAATCGCGCTCCGCGATTACTACGAACTTGAATCGCGCTCCGCGATTACTACGAACTTTAATCGCGCTCCGCGATTACTACGAACTTGAATCGCGCTCCGCGATTACTACGAAC
>CAZUCT010000074.1:16451-18880 GCA_964619285.1 uncultured bacterium
TCGCGCTCCGCGATTACTACGAACTTGAATCGCGCTCCGCGATTACTACGAACTTGAATCGCGCTCCGCGATTACTACGAACTTTAATCGCGCTCCGCGATTACTACGAACGTTTTTTAAACAACCAATTTAAGAAGAAAAAATGCTGAGTGCTTTAATAGCGATTCCAATTTTGGGTGCGGCTTTAGTAGGGTTTTTTCCCGGGAATATCGGCAGCGATAAACTGAGGAAAATTACTTTAGCGATCGCCCTTTCAATCTTAGTCTGGACCATAGAAATAGCTACCAAATTTGACATAAGTGCTTCTGGGTGGCAATTGCAAGAATATTTCCCCTGGATACCTCAATTAGGGTTGAGTTATAACCTCGCCATTGACGGTTTGTCCTTCCCGTTAATCGCTCTAAACTCTCTCTTAACTTTAGTAGCGGTTTACGGTTACGGCGATAAAATAGACCGTCCCCGACTTTACTACTCCATGATTTTACTCGTAAATGCTGGAGTGGCGGGGGCATTTATGTCAGAAAACCTGTTGCTGTTCGTTCTTTTTTACGAATTAGAATTAATTCCCCTCTATTTATTAATCGCAATTTGGGGCAGCGACAAACGAGGTTATGCAGCAACTAAATTTCTGCTCTACACGGCCCTTTCGGGAATCTTAATTTTAGCAGCATTTCTGGGGATAACCTGGTTGAGCAACTCCAGCAGTTTCGATTACGGCGCTCTCGCCCCCGAAACCTTGCCCCTGACGACCAAACTGGTTCTGCTCGCTATCTTATTAATCGGTTTTGGCATCAAAGTGCCCCTAGTTCCCTTACATACCTGGTTGCCCGATGCCTACGTCGAAGCTTCCCCACCAGTAACGATACTTCTGGGAGGAGTTTTAGCAAAGTTGGGAACTTACGGACTGCTGCGGTTTGGTTTGGGACTGTTCCCCGAAACCTGGCAGCTAGTGGGGCCGGGACTGGCAATTATCGGGACTATTAGCGTCATGTATGGGGCGTTGAGCGCGATCGCCCAACAAGACATCAAGCGGATGGTCGCCTACAGTTCCATCGGTCACATGGGTTATATCATCGTGGCCGGGGCCGCAGGAACTCCCTTAAGTCTGGTAGGAGCGATCGCGCAAATGGTCGCCCACGGATTGATTTTAGCCATCCTCTTCCATTTGGTGGGAGTCGTGGAAGCCAAAGTCGGCACCAGGGAACTATCGGTTCTCAACGGTTTAATGAGTCCCGTTCGCGGTTTGCCCCTCACCAGCGCCCTCCTCATTCTCGGAGGCATGGCCAGCGCGGGCATTCCGGGCCTGGTCGGGTTTGCCGCCGAATTTCTAGTGTTCCAGGGCAGTTTCTCCGTCTTTCCCATCGAAACCCTGCTGTGCATCATCGCCAGCGGTTTGACTGCGGTCTATTTTGTGATTCTGCTCAACCGCACCTGTTTCGGCAAGTTAGACAGCCAAACTGCCTATTATCCAAAAGTCAACTGGTCGGAAAGAGCGCCAGCGCTAGCGTTAGCGGTAATCATCTTCGTTCTCGGAGTGCGACCCACCTGGTTAGTCAAGTGGAGCGAAACAACCTCCTACGCTCTAACTAACGTTCCCGCGCAGGTTGCTCTACAAAAGACATCTCGCCCGCCTTTGTAGGGTGCGCACCGCGCACCGGCTCTCGCCTTGACATTTTCCCAATCTCTCAAATCTAAGGAGATAAACTCAAATGAAATCTCAGATCGTTTTCGCTTTAGCAATCTCAGTAATTTCTGCTATTACTACTCCGGCTTTAGCAGATGCTATAACTAATATTGACGATTTAGAACAAGAGCAAACTGTAACTAGATCCGGCGAAGTGACGGAAATTATCGGCGATGACGACGATAACGAATGGGTAGTAACTGACGAGACTGGCTCTGTTGTCGTCGATGCAGGTGCGTTCTGGGAGGAAGCGATCGACGTGTCTGTTGGCGATATCATAACTGTTGTTGGCGAACTAGATGAAGACGAATTTGATGCTTTTACCGTTATTCTCGATGACGGTACCGAGATCGATATTCCTCAAGATTAAGTAAGAGGCTTCTGGTCGGTCGGCTAGCAATCATTTAGGCAAAAGGCAGTAGGCAAGAGGCAACAGATGGGAGTTTCGGAGTTTTTACTCACTTTTTAACTTATGTTTTTCTAAAAATTTCTTGCCCTTTTGCCTCTTGCCTTTTGCCTCTTGCCTATTTCTATGAGATTGCCACGGGGGGGTATTTTGGATAAAACCAAAGACTTAACTATTATCAACCCCCCCTCGCTTCGGACAACTGGTTTGTAAGGTGCGCAGTGCGCACCCTACTGAGAAATCAAAAAACTAATTCTGGAATCGATCGGATTAGAACCCAATTTGTAAGGTGCGCACTGCTACACTACTGGTTTGTAAGGTGCGCACTGCGCACCCTAC
>CAZUCT010000074.1:18980-25853 GCA_964619285.1 uncultured bacterium
ACGACTATTCCTAGTTTGTAAGGTGCGCACTGCGCACCCTACACGACTATTCCTAGTTTGTAAGGTGCGCACTGCGCACCCTACACGACTATTCCTAATTACCAATTACCCATTACCAAAATGACACAAACATTAACCAAAATTCCACCCTCACAACACGAATTTGCAGACATCATCCACCGCCTCGAAGCGGGTGGGGCGATGTTACCGGACACGCCAGAAAACCTGATGCAAATTATCGGCATTTATAAAGCTTATGCGGTGCCGATGGATTTCTACTGGCGGGACTTGCTGTATATCGCCGAACGGGTATTTTTAAATCCCCTGCCCTTCTTTAAATACTTCCTCCCCAAAGAATATCTCGAACTGCACAACCATTACGCCGGCGACGATGCCGACTTGCGAATCTGGCGCGGGGAGGCAACCGCCCATCCCGAACTCCTGGAATTTATCGAAAAGGGAGAAAGCGGCAAAATGCCGAAGTTGCTTCATCACCTTTGGCACGATCGCGTTAATATGGAATTTGCCGAAGCTTGCATGCAGGCCATGTTCTGGCATCGGGAGATGGGCGGCAAGTTCGATCCTTATTTGGATACTCCCGAATATAAAACCGCCGCCGATAAAGCAATTAAAGCTTATTTCAAAAATAACCCGGTGATGTTGGGACTGTACAAAATGTTCCCAGAAATGTTCGTCGAACAGGTGAGGCAGCTTTCCTATTACAGCAACTTGGGTTTGTTCTGGGAAGTGATGGCACCGGTGTTTTTTGAAATGTCCGACTTATACGACGAGGGCAAAATTACCAGCGTCCCAGAAGCGATGAACTTCTTAGTTAACGGAATTTTCGCGATCGCCGGTCGCCCCATCTACCACCACGTCCATATTAACGGCGAAGTACGCGAAATAATCCCCAAATCTTGCGGGTTTACCTGGTTGTACGAGGCCGCCTTGCCTTATGTGGAGGCAGTGTTTTATCGGACTGCGCCTTTCCGGGGCACGAAATCTTATAACGCCCAAGCGAAACAGATCCCAGAAGACCAGAAGGATTTTCATTACGGGATTTTATACGCCGATGTCTTCCCGGTGGGAACTGCCGGCATTCCGCCGACGCTGTTGATGCAGGATATGTTACATTTCTTGCCGCCATATTTGGTGGAATATTACGACAAACGCTGTCGGGGAGAGGACGATATGTTGATTCAGTTGGGGATTACTTTCCAGCGGTCTATGTATTGCGTGACTTCGGCGGTTATCCAAGCTTTGCGGACTGCCCTGTTATATCCGCTAGACGACCCGAACCCGAAACATTTGGCGGCAAACCGCGCCTTTTTTGAAGCGCAGATGGATCGGTTTAAGCGTCCCGAGGCCCGCTTGCGCGACATCCAACAGCAGGATTATCGTTAGAATATTCGGCAACCCAGAAACCCGGTTTTTTGGAAAAACCGGGTTTCTTAGATATAGAGAAAGTCTTTTTGTAGGTTGGGTGAAGCGGCAGCGGAACCCAACGCAGCAGGATAAATAACCGATTTAAGGCCGTTGGGCGAAACGCGCTAAATTCTTGGTTGTCTTCCCAGTTAAAAAAATTGCCTGATGCTAAAATGGTTCTCATGTATTAGATCGTGTTGGCAAGACGAACGGGTCCGTTCGCCCTGCTAATAAATCGCCCAAACCATACTATTTATTTACCTACCATGAAATTAGCAACCAAAATCGGAACAAAAGCCTTATTACTCGTATCTGCCCTTTTGGCATCCATGCCAGTAGCTGCCAATGCCGAAAATTATAACAAGCTTCGCCTGCTTAGAGTTTTCGAGGGCAATTTTGTCCAAGTGGAGTTCCCCAACAAAGAGACGATGACGGTGCGTTTGGCCTGCGTTGACGTTCCGCCTCTCTGGGAGGAACCTTGGGGAACTCGCGCTTCTGTCAAAATGTCGGTTTTATTGCCGATGGGTGCAAACCCCAGCGTTAGCACTTTCACGCAAAACAGCGAAGGGGAGTTGGTGGCGGAGGTGTTTAACGATGAGGGCGCTAACGTGGGACTGGAAATGATTAAAAGCGGCTATGCTACAACCGATCGCCTCCAAGATTGTCCCTCGGCGGCCCTTTACCAGCAAGCAGAATTGGAAGCTCAAGAAAACCGACGCGGTATGTGGAGAGTTTCCAGATAACATATCGAACAGGCAAGATGCCTGTTCTACGCGAACAATCTCTGCTATAGTGGAGGTTGTTTTTTTGTGCTGTTGCGGTTTTATGAATTTACCTGTTGTCTTTCATCCAGATTACGTCGCGCCCCTGCCTTCAGGTCATCGGTTTCCGATGGTTAAGTTTCGGTTGTTGTATCAAATGCTTCTGGGGGACGAGGTAATAGAGCGATCGCAAGTTTACACTCCCGAGCTGCCAGGGCGAGAGTTGCTGGAGTTGGTTCACGAGCGCGATTATGTAGCGGCCTACTGCGAGGGTACTTTAGATGCCAAGGCCCAACGGCGCATCGGTTTGCCCTGGAGTCCGGCATTAGCTAATCGAACTTGTATAGCTGCGGGTGGGGCAGTTTTAACGGCGCAGTTGGCCCTTAAGTACGGTTTGGCCTGTAACGCGGCCGGCGGCACCCATCACGCTTTCCCCAGTTTTGGTTCCGGGTTTTGTATTTTTAACGATATCGCGATCGCCTGTCGGGCAGTACAGAAATTAGGTTTGGCTAAAAAGATTTTAATCATAGATTTAGACGTACATCAAGGAGATGCAACGGCCTTTATTTTTCAAGAAGAACCCCAGGTTTTTACTTTTTCCATGCACTGCGAAGCGAACTTTCCCGGTAAGAAGCAAAAGAGCGATTTAGACGTACCTTTGCCAGTAGGAATGGAGGATGACGAATATTTGGAAACTTTAGCAAAATATTTACCCGATTTATTAGCCACCGTCAAGCCAGATTTAGTTTTTTACGATGCCGGAGTCGATACTCATAAAAGCGATCGTCTGGGAAAATTAGCCTTAACCGATGCCGGTTTGTGGCGCAGAGAAAGGCTGGTTTTAAACAGTTGTCTTAAAGCAGGTTATCCCCTAGCGGCAGTTATTGGTGGCGGTTATGCCGACGACTTAAGCGATTTAGTTTATCGACATTCTATTTTACATCGAGTAGCGGCAGAAGTTTTTTGGAAGTATTGTTCGTAGTAATCGCTTTAGCGATTTAAAAAGAGTAATTTTAGATGCATCTAAAGTTGGGAATCAATCGAAAAACAGAACCAGCGCATCTTGTAGGTTGTGCGGGCCGGAGTGGAAGCAAACATCTTCGTTTGGTTCCACATCTTTTGAACAATAGCAACTAAAAGAGACTATAGAATTAAGAAACCGGGTTTTTGCTAAGTACCCGTGCAAAATTAATTACATACCGAACAGGCAATAGCCGCGTTCTACGGGCAAATTTTTCTGCAAATATTTTTGCATACCTACTTAAAAACCCGGTTTCTGGACGCGCTCAAATCTGGTCCAGACAAGCAGCGATCGCCTCTAAAAGAAGTACGAAACTAAACGAAGGATCGGCTTTTTACTAATCGCAAAAAATGACTCTTACCTTCTTAAACTCTTGCCTATTGCCTCTTGCCTCTTGCCTAAATCGACTAAGCTTATTTTTTCCGTTTCAAAGCTATTTCAATCGGTGCCAAACAACCGATAGGCTTGCCTTTTTCATCCAGCAGCGCCGGCGTGTATTGTAACTCGCACTCGCGAGAAAAACAGGCAAAAGCCATACCAACGCTAGCGTGAGCGGTCATGCCTGTAAAGTCAGAAATAACCTCTGCTTCGCTCAAACCTTTAGGTAAATTTTCATAAATTTTTTTAACTTTTTTATAAAAACTTAGAGGGTCGTAAACGTCATTGATAACGAGGGGGTCGCTAAATTTAATGCTGGGAAATATCTCTCTTAATTCTGTGGCAATTGTTGAACTTTTATTCGAGCAAATAACCCAACAATATTTTAGGTCTGGACTGTGATGCTCGATCGCTTTTTTACAAGGTTCCAAGTTGCTAACCAGTAAAATCAATCCTCGATGTTTTGCTGGAGTCTTTTTGTTGGGAACTAAGTGGCTGTTGGGCAGTTTTTCCAATCCTTTTCCAAATAAAACGACGGAGGTTCCAAAAATTAAAACTGCCCCCAAAGCAACTAACAAAGAAGTTACGGGATGAACGCCTACAAGACTAAAGATAAAATTAGTAACGGCGTTACCCAAAACCGAAAGAAAGATAGCTCCAACGATGAAGGGAACCAAGGTTTCTGGGTTGAAAAAGATTTGCGCTATTCGTTCGTATTTTTCTTTAACTTTCATGGTTTATTGCTAATTGTAAAGTTTCCAAGTTTTAGCTAAATCCTCCGCCATCCGCTGCCGCAATTCATAAGGTAAAATAACCTCGACATTCGGACCCCAGGCGCGAAGTCGCATCACTACATTATTGTCGTTTTTGCGAAACTTGATGCGGTAATATTTATCCTTGGATCCCTCGTCAATTCTGGATAATAAATATTGACGTTGCTCCAGTGTTAAAGTTGCATTTTTGTTAATAAACTTTCGGAGTAACGGCACTT
The DNA here is from genome assembly GCA_964619285.1 of uncultured bacterium. GTDB lineage: Bacteria > Cyanobacteriota > Cyanobacteriia > Cyanobacteriales > Microcoleaceae > CALKCV01. The sequence goes on from CAZUCT010000074.1 coordinate 23,557, forward strand.
TTATCTCTTTAAAAATAGAAGCCCGTTCGGTTCCTTTGATGTAATTTGCGTAAAAGTATGGATTAAACCAGAGGAACATTTCCATAGCTTCTTCGTAAAAATCAAACCCTAAAGCATCCCCAATCAATTCTATAACTTGTTCTAAATTAGGCGGTTTATCCCTCAAACACTTAGCCCGTAGCTCGGGAATATCGACATCATCCCAGTTTAACTTTTTCAAAGAGATAATATGGTCGATGCGGTAATCGTACCAATTAATTCTGGTTTCGTCTCCCGGAAACTGACCGTAAGCGATGAGGTAGGGTGCCCGACGGAAATAATACAGACAAACTGGATAAACAATGAGGTTAAACTCGTCTTGAAACAACTTAGCGCTTTGATAATTTAACAAAATCGGCGGCACCGGTTTTTGCTCCCAAATTTCCGCTAATTGATTTTGCAACTCCTCAACTTTATCGCTGATTTTGCTGGGGATAATATCTTCTATTTCCAGATAAAAACGGGTTTCTCCGTTAATCTTTTGATTGAATTTATCCAGCAAAAAACCGAGGCTTAAAGAAGAAGCTAAATTGGTAAAAGAAGTTTGGGGGATTTCTGCTTCTTGGAAAGTTACTGACGGTAGTTTCTCTAGTAGAGAATATTGCTCTTTTTTTCTCGACAAAAATCCCAATTCAACTAAACTTTTAAATTCATTTTCCAAACTTTTACCCGTTACCCCAAATAAGCGACCTTCTAACAAGGAGTATCTATGAGTTTTTCCGTCTTTACAAAGCGGTTTTCCGTAGAATAAAATAGCGTTTGCTTCGGCATCGCTAAGGTTATAACGAGCTTTAAACGATTCCATCCAAGGGGATTCTGGATTCTCGAAGGATTTCTCAAACAACCACTCGCTAATCGTTTTGGCGCAGTTGCAATTGGGGTCGTGATTTTGCGGTTTTTTATCTCGAACGTGAGCTTTTACATCGCTAAAAAACTTGCCCTGCCACTCTTGAAAAGTAAAGTTGGCTTCGAGTTTGATTCTGACAATATCGTTAGTTTCTCCATACAAGGAACGCAAAATAACCCACAAACGTAAGGCCCTGGGTAGGTCTTTTTTGAGAGAACCCCCTACAAGTCGTTCTAATACCTCCACCGTCGGTGGATAGTTAAATGTTTCCATTTTGCACCTCTAGCGCTTTTCACTTTTCTAGAATAGCAGAACATGGAAGTTGCAACTTCCACAACTGTGTCATAGTTGGATAAGGTAGAGTTAGAGGAAAAACTATGAGTAGCTATGAAATTAATCTCGTCGGCGATATTCTCAAACTGAAATTTGGATCGTCCGCCACTGGAGACGAAATTGTTAAGGATGCGACGGCGCGACTGGAGGAGATGGTTAGTTCCGGGGAACTTAAGGGCGGGCCCCTGCTGAAAATTGACGGACCTTGTACGGTGGCGGCAGCTTATGTTATCGCCCATCGGGTAAGTCATCTTTATGGGGCAGTTGCTATCTTCGACCCGAAAATTGGCAAAAACGGAACTAAGGCATATATCGTCGTTGTCAGTCACAACCCGAGTTATCGAGTGGGGGAAATTATCGAAACTGAGGAACCGTTAAAAGAACGCAGCTCCCAACTCAAGGTTATTTTATGCGGGCCGCCCCACTCTGGCAAGTCCTGTCTGCGGGAAGGTCTCAAGGAGGCGATTAAACGCATCGACGGGGCACCTTACCCTTATATGATTGCGGCCTGTCCCGACGGCGAGGGGGCCTGGTTCTCGGAGGCCGCCCGTCGCGACCCGGTTTTGGCAAAACAACTCAAGGCCGAGTACAAGAGTAAATTTACTCCCGAGTTTGCCGAGAAAGCGGCGGGGTGGGCGAAGGCGGCATCGACTTCGTTGAATATTATCGATGTTGGGGGGAAGATTACTCCCGAAAACCGACAAATTATGAAGGAGGGCACCCACGCGGTGATTTTGTCGGGAGATTCTTCTTTGACTGCGGAGTGGGAGAAGGTTTGCGAGGAGTTGGGGTTAAAGGTTATTGCTGATATTCGCAGCGACTATAATGCTTCGGAGGATGAGATTGTTTCTTTATCTCCCATTTTAACCGGCAGCGTTCACTATCTCGAACGGGGAGAAGATGTCTCCCGGCGTCCGATGGTGGAAGCTTTGGCAAATATGTTAGTTGAGTTGGTAGGATAAGGATAGTTCGTAGTAATCGCTTTAGCGATTTGATTAGTTACTTAAGAATCGCTAAAGCGATTACTACGAACTTAGTTTTTTCGTAGTTACTTAAGAATCGCTAAAGCGATTACTAC
>CAZUCT010000074.1:25953-26708 GCA_964619285.1 uncultured bacterium
GAACTTGGTTTTTTCGTAGTTACTTAAGAATCGCTAAAGCGATTACTACGAACTTGGTTTTTTCGTAGTTACTTAAGAATCGCTAAAGCGATTACTACGAACTTAGTTTTTTCGTAGGTCGGGCTCCACGCAGTGGAACCCAATATCTAAAGTTGGGTTCCGTTGCACTTCACCCAACCTACAAGGTATTTCTCCATTCCCCACAATGGAAGTTACAACTTCCAAGGGATATGCACAATAATAAATAGTTGAGTTAAAGGACTGCCGAAAGTGTTTGGTTCTACTAAGCGCAAGTCTGATAAATGGGCAGATGAGTTAAATATTTTCCCCGAACCGCTTCCCGGTTTAACGGACGAAACTATTAGCTACGATTTGCCGGGAAGGGCTTATTTTCAATCTAGCTATTGGCCTGCTAAATTACGCGATGAGAATAGGAGAATTGTCTTAGAACCGGGTCAGCAATTGTTGGTTTTCGGTACGGAAAATATTACTCTGCTGGTAGCTCCCGTGGGGGGATAAAAGATGACTTTTTTTAGATTGTTTGTAGTTTGTTGGATTGCAGTTCTTGCTGTTTTTCCTTTAGATAATGATGTTTTAATTGCTAACGATTGCGTCAAATGTTCCACTGCAGAAGGAGATATTTGCTGCCCCAGTTAGCTAGTTCGTAGTAATCGCTTTAGCGATTTTAAGGTCAGTTTTTTAATCGCTGAAGCGATTACTACGAACGTCTAATCGCTGAAGCGATTACTACGAAC
>CAZUCT010000075.1:0-14387 GCA_964619285.1 uncultured bacterium
ATGAGGACTCGGTATTTAGCGTCAGTTTTAGCCCCGACGGCAAGATGTTAGCAACTGCAAGTCGAGACCAAACTGCCCGGTTGTGGAACTTGGAGGGCAAGGAAATAGCCAAGTTGGAGGGGCATACCGGCTGGGTATATAGCGTCAGTTTTAGTCCAGATGGCAAAATGCTAGCAACAGCAAGTTCGGATGGTACTGCCCGGTTGTGGGACCTAAAGGGGAACCTTCTGGCCGAGTTGGAGGGGCATGAGGGCTCGGTATATAGCGTTAGTTTTAGCCCCGACGGCAAAATGCTGGCAACGGCAAGTTATGACAAGACCGCCTGGTTGTGGGACCTGTCGGGGAACCAAATAGCTGAGTTTAAACATACTGACTCGGTATTTAGCGTCAGTTTTAGTCCAGATGGCAAAATGCTGGCAACTGGAAGTAATGACAACACTGCCCGGTTGTGGCCGGTGGAGAATTTGGAGGAGTTGTTGGCGCGGGGGTGCGAGTGGTTGCAGGATTATTTTGTGACCCACCCCGAGGCGTTAGCGGAGTTGGAGGTGTGCCAGGGGCAAGATTAGCAGCGGTATTGTACGGGACGAGTGCGGATGGGTTGTTGGTGGGTAGGATGGCCGCTCAAAAATCATTGCCGACCGGGTTGACATTATTGCCAACTCAGTAGTATCCTAGATAAACAGCAAACTGCGGTAAAGGCAGTCATTCCTACTGGCTTCACCCACTCCTGACAAAACCTGTAATCCTCTCTGGGAAGGACGGTAGCGATGCCAAACGTTACCAGGAGCAAGATGTAATAACAGCCCTAGAAGAACTAGATCGCTTACAAGAAGGAGACGAATAATGAAATATAGCATTTTAATTCAATGGTCGGAAGAAGATAAAACCTATATTGCCAGTTTGCCAGAGTGGGGAAAATACGCTCGAACCCACGGCGATACTTATGAAGAAGCCCTGGAAAACGCTAAAGAGGTTTTAGAAGATTTAGTATATGCCTACCAAGAAATAGGTAAACCCTTGCCAGAACTAAAAACCCTAGAGCTAGTCTAACTCCGCTTCTATATAACCCGCCCGCGTGAAACCGGGAATATTGAAAAAACCCGGTTTCTTCATCCTCTTTCTGCACTCTTGGCGATCGCCACCCATTACCTATCTTCCTTATCTTCCTTATTTCCTTTGCCCCACTGCTGTCGGCGGCGAAATATTCCTATTCATCAGCGTTTGGGGGTTTTCGGGATGAAATTAAAAAAAGTTCGCAAACAACCTAAACTTCGCCACCCCTTCTTTTCCTGGGAGATAACTTAGTAGTTAAGAAGACAACTTAAGACAACAAATTCCCAGGAGAAGAAACCATGATTAACATCAAACGCATTCAAGCAGGTATTGGGGCGATCGCTCTCGGTTTGACTTTATTTGCTAGTTCCTCCGCCCTGGCACAACAATATACTCGCGAATTTGACGAACAAGCATATTTGCAGCAAAACCCCGACGTCGCCCAAGACATTCGTAGCGGACGGTTTAAATCTGCTTACGACCATTACGTTCGATACGGCCAACACGAAAACCGCGAGGGCGCTTTTAAAATCTTCGACGAACAAGAATATTTGCGACTAAATCCCGATGTGGCGGAGGGCATCCGTCGGGGGCAGTTTAAGTCTGCTTACGACCATTACCTCAAGTTCGGTCAATACGAAAATCGCTCTGGTGCTTCCAGAAGTAGCGCCACTGTAGCATCGCCGCCTGTTTATAATGGCGGGGGCGGGGTTCCTATTTCTCAGCAAGATTTGATTTGTCAGGATTTGCCCGGGGGCTGGTATCAGGAGGCTTTTTTCCAAACCGAGAATAGATTTATTAATATTTGCCGTTCTACTTTTGACGGTAAATTGGTTTGGTTGGAGAAGAATGGGGGAGGTTCGAGTTGGAACAATTACGATGCTATTGTTGTGGGCGATCGCTTTTATAATACGACCAACGATTATGCTGTAAACCAGTTCCAGTTCGAGGCAAGACAGGGCGATCGGGTTGTCTTTACCGAACCGGTTCTCCATCGGTGGATGGCTACTAATTCTAAATAGGCGAACGAGGGGCGATCGCTTTTAAGACATCTCCAAACACGCCATCGCGCCATCGGCGATCGCCCTCCCTAAAACTGGCGGCACCGCATTACCAATTTGATTAAATTGACTTTGTTCGCTGCCCAAAAACTCAAACCAATCGGGAAAACTCTGCAAGCGAGCCCCCTCGCGAACCGTTAACCTTCGCCTCCTGCCGTCAGGCAAACGCAACCTTAACATATCTCCAGTCGCCGCACCTAAATTGCGACAAGTTACAGTTCTAGAAGGTTCGTTTAAATGCAAATCTCTCGGTCGAACGCACTTCGATTTTAACTCGTATTTCTTAACATACTTATCCATACTCGCAGTCAAAAATTTACCCTCATCATCTCCCGGCATCAATGCCAATTCTCCCAAAGCATCCCCCACAGTTAAAGGAGCAGATAAATGAGTTTTTTGCGGCCAATGCCAGCATCCTTGATGGGCGACGCAAAAAAGCCGCTGTCGCTTTTGAGGAACTCCATAATCCGAAGCAGTCAGAATTTCCCACTCCACGATATAACCCCTATTTCTGAGACTATTAACAATCTCTTCAAAATAAGCCTTATTTCTAAAAAGCATCCCTCGAACGTTTTCAAAAATAGCTATTTTAGGAGCATAACGTTTAACCGCATTCAGAAAAATCGGGAAACCGTCGCGACTATCTTTTAATCCTTTTTGTTGTCCGCCGACGCTAAACGGTTGACAAGGAGGACCGCCAATAATTACTGCTGGTTCGCCTATTAATTCGGTGTCTTCTGTCAGTTTTATTTGGTGACAAATACCGGTTAAATTATGTCGATAAGTCGCGCAAGCATCGGGCAACATTTCATAACCAACAGTTTGAAAACCGGCAGTTTCAAACCCTAAAGCAAAGCCGCCGCATCCAGCAAATAAATCGATAACTAAAGGAGCGTGCATTTTTGTTAATTGTTAATTGTTAATTGTCAATTGCTAATTGTTAATTGCATCAGTTCGACTACCAAAATTCGGGCTTATTGAATCCAGCAACGCAGGATGACTCGCCAGCAATCGGTGTCAGCGTTTCATCGGTTAACGATTGAGCCATCCAACCATGAGGATAGGTTAATGCCAACGGCGCTTTAAACTGCTGTTCTGTGACTTGCAGGAAACCGACTTTGGAGTAAAAGTTAGGATCGCCGTAAGTAAAGACTAACCGAACCCCTTCAGTTTTGAGCGTTTCCAAACCAAAATTAATCAGCCCTCGACCAATGCCTTTACCCTGACAGTCAGTAGCAACCGCGACAGGTGCGAGCAAAAATACTTTGATATCGGTATCAAATGTCAGACGGGTAAACAGAATGCCACCCACAACTTTATCCCGATCTAATGCAACAAACACATATATATCCTGGCTTGGTGTCGTTTCGAGCAATTCCTTAACGAGATTGCCGATCGAAGCACCCTCTGACTCCCCCTCAGAGTCGGAGAAAGTGTTAGCAAACATCTGCTGAATCTCGCCAGCTTGCTCGGGTTTAAATAGGGAATAGTTCATAGTTATATGTTCTGAGTAATTAGGGTTTGCAGAACAATCCAAATACGTTCTGGGTAATAGGTAATAGATTTGCTCCTAATTGCAGGAAGTTGATTATAAGCCAGATTTTACATTACTAGATCGCTTAGTTAATTGTTAACTACTTAAGGACTTGCGTAGTAATAAGGTACCGACTTGTTGGGTGGAGGTTCGCTTCGGCCCGACCTACGATTTTCCTTCATCTGGTAGTTTATTTTTGCGCGACTCCTAACGACGCAAACTCCGAGGATCTAAAGCATCCCTCAAACCATCTCCCAGCAAATTAAAAGCCAACACCGTTAAAATAATCAAAACCGCCGGCGGCCAAACCAACCAGGAATGTAACATTAAAATCGTAGCATTAGTAGCAGAAGAAAGCATATTGCCCCAGGAAGCATCCGGCTGCTGGATGCCCAAACCGATTAAACTCAAAACCGACTCCGCTACAATAAAACCGGGAATAGCCAAAGTCGCCGAAACGATAACATAAGTAGCCGTCTGGGGCAAAACGTGACGGACGATGATATAAAAAGAATTAGCGCCCATCGCCCGGGCCGCTTGCACGAACTCTTGTTCCTTAATCGATAACACCTGTCCGCGAATCACCCGCGCCAACCCCGCCCAACTGATAAACGAAGTAATCGCCACGATTAACATAAACCTCTGGGCGCTACTCAAACCGACCGGTAAAACTGCAGCCAGTGCCACCAACAAATAAATGCTCGGTATAGTCATCAACACTTCCACCACGCGCATTAAAACCGCATCAACCCAACCGCCAAAATAACCGGCTATGCCGCCAACCATCATGCCCAGGGGGAAATAAATAGCAATACCGACGAGACCGATAAAAAGACTAATCCTGCTGCCATGCACTAACCGACTGAATTGGTCGCGACTTGATTCGTCGGTACCCAAAATATTAATTTTGGCCTCGCCGATCGCCCCAAATAGATGTCTATCCCAGGGAATGATGCCCAAGATTTTATAGCGATCGCCCTTGACAAACAACCGTACTGGTGCTGGTTTTTCCCAGTCTGTAACGATTTCGCGCTTGCCCGTCTCTAAATCTACCGGTCCTTGAGTTCGCGGGTAAACGTGAGGCCCCAGGAACTCGCCCTGGGGAGTCTGCCAGAAAACTTGACTCGGGGGCAACAGAGAGCCTTTTTCCGCCGAGGCATATGGGTCGTAAGGAGCCACAAAATCTGCTGCAATGGCCATGAGATAAAAGCATATTAGCAATAGCGCTCCAAATCGCGCTAAAGGATTTTTTTTAAGATTCTGCCACCATTTCATACAATTAACAATTAATAATTAACAATTAACAATTAGCCATTTTTTACTTCTGTCTTTTCTTCTTCCAACGGGTTGTGAAAGAAGGAACCGGCTTGGGGTGGAAGTTCGGGGTTGAGCAAAACTTCCACGATACTTTTAACAACACCGGTCAGGGGGATAGCGAGGATAACTCCTAAAAGTCCCCCTATTCTGCCCCCCAAGAGCAATGCCGCAAAAATAATAACCGGGCTCAAACCGGTTATATTGCCCATAATGCGGGGCGTTACCAGGTTATCCTTGACTTGCTGGACGGCAACCGCTACTGCCAACAGACGCAATGCCAACCACCAATCGAGAAAGGCCACAATAATCGTAACGGTACCGATGCCCAAAGTAGCGCCGATAAAAGGAATTATCTCCATCACGCCGATAAAGACGGCAAACAAGAGGAAAAAAGGAACTCCCAACAGCCAAAAAGCTACGGTGAGAATGCTTGCCATGAACAACGCTAGCAACAATTGACCGGAGATAAAGCCTTGGAGGTTGCGTTCCAGAGATTCGGTTAAGACGTATTGAACCTTTGGGGAAACAATACTGGTGAAACTATCCCAAACTCGCTCGCCGTCGAGGAGCATATAGAAGGCGATGACCAAAATTAGAATTAAATCTACTACCCAATTTACGGTGCCCAAAAGCAAACCGAGACTGGTAGAAGCGATCGCCTGTGCCTGTTCTTGAGCTTTTGCCGATAGCTGCTGCTGTAACAGGCCCACATCAAAAGGCAAATTATTAGCCTCGCTCCACCCTTGGAACTCCGCTAGCTGCTGCCTTCCCGACTCCAACAGTTCGGGAAAATTTACCACCAGTTGCCGTCCTTGGTCGAACACTGGAGGTACGATGGTTAGACCGATAAAGACCACCATTAAAGCTGCCATCAAATAAACCAAAGCCGCCGCTACTCCACGGGGCAAAAACTTTTGCAGTTTGGCTACTGGATAGTTGAGTAAAAAGGCTACCAGGGCCGACGTTACCAAAATGCTGACTATTTCGCCTACATAACTGATAGCGTTCAGAGCGAGGGAACCAGCAACCAGCAGTAACAAGCACGTTATCAAAAACTTTTGCAGTGGTGAAAACATCTTAAATTGGGGAATGGGGAATGGGGAATGGGTAATAGAAAAAAGACAATTAGCAATTAGCAGTTAGCCATTAGCAAAAAGCGTTAAGTTATTGGTGAGTTCGGCAAGCCCTAACTTAAACAGGAAGCGCTGCCGGTTGTGCCAAGGTACCGTGTTCGACTACGAATACGTTAGAATAAAGATTGGCAACGACCTGCTTGCCTTTCTGGGTCAAGGATAAATAGCGCAGGGCATCTTCTACATAAGGATGAACGCCGTTCCAATAAAATTTAGGATAGTTATCGCGCAGGTCTGCCGGACTGGTGTAACCGACTTTTTGATTAAAACCTGTTTCCTCAAACTCGAAGTATAAATTGCTAACTTTTTTGAGATAGCGGCGATCGCTCAATTGACCTATGAGATCCGCCGCCCTCACCAAACCCGGGAAATTAGTTGTATCTAAGCGATCGGACTCTTTCGGCACTGGGAAGCGGGTTAATTCGATATTGCGCTTGATGATTTCTGCATCTATTAACCCGTGTCCGCCGAAGCGTTCGTCTATGAACAACTTAGCGCGATCGACGTGATAGGGAGTCAAACTGGCATCGGTACAGCCAAAGGGTAACTCGACCATCTCGCCATTGATGCCCGTGGCATATACCTCCTTTTTCTTTCTATCTTGACGACAAACCCCTTTGACGTAGCCGATGTCGTGACAGACTAGAGAAATAATAAAGTGCAACCAGTCTTCGCAGGAAACCCCGCCCTCGCGGATCTGCTTGCCGCGCAAAACTTCCTGACCTACTAGGGTAACTAAAACTGTATGTTCGACGTTATGGTAGAGGGCGTCGCTGTTGGCAATATTTTCTAGTGCCATATTCCCCGCCCAAGCAATAATATCTTGATAGTTGGGTTTGTAGCCGCCGTAAGTTCTACGGTATCCTTCCCTAAGTTTCTCGACAAATTCATTAATGATAATTTCGGTTGCGTTAAACATACTTGTTAATGGGTAATGGGTAATAAATAATTTAACCTTCGTCGCTCTGGTTTCTTTCTTACTCAGTAAAAGTAAGAAATTTGGTTTTTGTTTACCTGTTTGGCAGACATTTTTTTATATTAGCTCATGGCTTCAAGCAGAGGCAAGCTGCTGGGACATCCCTTTTGGTTTTGCTTAAAGAAAGTTAATAAAATTGTAAATTTTCGTTACAATAAAACGGTGCCGACAAAGCGGCGGGAGAAAAAAATGGCAAAGAAAATTTTATCACAAGAACCCTTAAAAAATCAAGAAAATTGGTCCGAACCAGAAACAGAATCCCTCGATTTTAGGAATTTAGAAGAGTTGGGCTCTGAGGAAATAGTGGCCGATCGCCCCCAAGAAAAACCACCCGGCCCGCTCTCGGGAGCAAGGGGCCTAATCTTAGGCATGGTCATCGGAGTGGCCCTGGCCTTTGGGGCCAGCCGATTCCTTTCTAGACCGGAGCCCCGAAGGGACAACCCCCCCGAAGTGGCTGCTACTGGGGCAGGGGCAGGAACTAAGGCCGCTTTAACCGTCACCTTAGCCCCGGTAGAAATGGCCGGGGTCGAACGAACCCTGGATGCCACGGGCACGGTGGTAGCCTACGACTTACTGCCCCTGTTAGCCCAGGCATCGGGACTGCAAATACAGCAAGTATTAGTAGAAGAAGGAGACAGAGTTAGCAGGGGGCAAACCCTAGCAATCTTAGATAATGCAGTGTTGCGCTCCCAAATAGACCGGGCAGAATCGGATATCGAATCTGCCCGGGCAGAAGTAGAACAAAGACAGGCGGGAGCTAGTAGAGCTCGAGCGAGTTTGGAACAAGCCAGGGCAGCCCTGCTCCAAGCTCAAGCCGAACGCGATCGCGTGGCTTCCTCAATAGCCCAAGCCAACGCGGGCAGAGACGAGGCGATCGCCGGTTTAAAACAAACCCAAGCCAGCCGCGACGATGCCCTGGCAGCCTTGAAACAAGCCGAAGTCGGTCGCGACGATGCCCTCGCCGCCGTCAAACAAGCCCAAGCCAGTCGAAACGATGCCCTCGCCTCGGTGGCGCAGGCGGAAGCAAAATTAGCGGAGGCTAAAGCCAACCAAGCACAAGCGGCTAGAGAACTAGAACGCTATGAAAGCCTTCTGGCGGAAGGAGCCATCAGCGCTCAAGAAGTAGATACTCGCCGCACTGCTGCCGTAACGGCAGGGGAGGGAGTGCGAGTGGCAGAGGCAAGTATCAACAGCGCCAAGGCTAAAGTCGAAATTGCCGATGCCAACGTCAGCAGCGCCGAAGCCAAAGTCGAAATTGCCGAAGCCAACATCAACAGCGCCCGGGCTAAAGTCCAAATTGCCGAATCTAACGTCAGTAGCGCCCGGGCAAGAGTGGAAAGCGCCGCAGCCAATATAACCAGTTCGGCAGCGGAACTGCGGGCAGCCGAAGCCCGAGTGGAAAGCGCCCGGGCAAGCGTCAGCAGCGCCGAGGCGGATATCGACAGCGCCCGCTCTAATATTAACAGCGCCCGGGCCAGCGTTCGCAACCGAGAGGCAGCCCTCACCCAGGAACAAACCAGGTTAGAACAAACTATCGTCCGCGCTCCTGCCAGCGGTTTAATCGCAGAAAGATTTGCCCGAGTGGGGGATGTTTCTTCCAATAGCAAACAACTTTTTTCTCTAATCAAAGATAACCGTTTAGAACTGCATTTAGAAGTTCCAGAAACTCAACTGCCCCAAATAGAAATAGGTAAAAAAGTTTTAATAACTTCCGATGCAGAAAGCAGGATAAAAGTACAAGGAATTGTCAGAGAAATAGCGCCTTTAGTTGACCCCCAAACTCGTCTGGCAACTGTAAAAATAGATTTGCCCTCCAGCGATTTATTGCGTCCGGGAATGTTCCTCCGTTCTACTATTACCACTGCCACTGCCCAAGGGTTAAAAATTCCCGCCAAAGCAGTAGTGCCACAAGCCGACGGTCAAGCCGTGGTTTATGTTTTGACAGCCGAACAAACGGCAAAAGCAGTACCCGTAGAAGTGGGAGAAATTACCAGCGAAACTAGCGATTTAGCTAAGGCAACCGTAGAAGTTTTAAGCGGTTTAAAAATAGGCGATCGCGTCATTCTTGACGGTGCCGGCTATCTCAAAGATGGCGATGTCGTCAAAGTAGTTAATAACTAAAAGGCAAAAGGCAAAAGGCATGCATGCAAGAGTAAGCAATTAGCAATTAGCAATTAGCAATTAGCAATTAGCCATTTCCAAATTATGAACCTATCATCTTGGTCGATTAAAAAACCAGTACCCACTCTAGTTCTATTCCTAGTATTAATCCTCACGGGACTAATGTCATTTTTCCGACTGGGAATAGATTTAACTCCCAACATCGACATCCCCGCCGTTATCGTCAGCGTCACCCAACCGGGGGCGGGACCGGCGGAACTAGAAACCCAAGTAACGAAGAAAGTAGAAGATGCGGTAGCCGGTTTGGGCAACATCGACCAACTCACATCCACCGTTCGAGATGGAGTCTCCACTACGACGATCGCCTTCGTTTTAGGAACCGATACCGATCGCGTTACCAACGACGTCCGCAACGCCGTGGCGGAAATACGACAAGACTTGCCCGCCGACGTCAACGATCCCATCGTTCGGCGACTGGAGTTTGCCGGTGGGGCGGTGATGATGTACGCCGTCAAGTCCGATAAGCGTTCCGTGGAGGAACTCAGCGAAATCGTCGACCGAGACATCAGCCGCGCCATCCTCAAAGTTACGGGAGTCGCCGAAGTGGATCGAGTTGGCGGAGTCGATCGCGAAATTAGAATCGAACTCAACCCAGACAGACTCGAAAGCCTGGGCATCACTGCCACGGAAGTCAACGACCAAATTAAGGCCCTCAATATCGACCTCCCCGGGGGGCGATCGGAATTAGGCGGCACGGAAAAAAACATCCGCACCCTGGGCAGCGCCCCCACCGTAGAGACTCTGAGAAACTATCCCATCCAGTTACCCTCGGGAACTTCCATACCCCTTACCAGCATCGCCAACGTCATCGACGGGCCCGCCCAAACCAGGCAAATAGCGAGGTTTGAAGAAGGCAATAGGCAAGAGGCAATAGGCAAGAGGGAAGGCAACACCGAAATCGGGCAACCGATAGTGGGCTTTAAAGTTTTACGGAGTACCGGTAGCACTTTGGTGACGGTAGAAGAAGGGGTGAGGAAAGAAGTAGAAAAACTGCGCTCCACTTTGCCGGAAGATATTAAAATAGAACTTATCTTCACTCGGGCTGACGAAATTCGCGAATCTTACCAAGCGTCTATTGATGCTTTAGTCATCGGTTCCCTGCTGACGGTTATCGTTGTATTTGCCTTTTTGCGGGACTGGCGACCGACCTTAATCACGGCGATCGCGCTCCCGCTATCCATCGTGCCGACCTTTTTGGTGATGGAAATGTGCGGTTATACTCTCAACGGCATGAGTTTGTTAGCTCTGGCCTTGGCGATGGGTAACTTAGTTGATGATGCTATCTGTATGATAGAAAATATCGACCAACATATTGATATGGGAAAAAGTCCCTTCCGGGCGGCCTTCGATGCGTCCGCCGAAATCGGTCTGGCGGTGGTAGCGACTACGGCAACTATTGTTTCGGTATTTCTGCCCGTGGCATTCATGGGGGGCGTTCCCGGTCAATTTTTCCAACCTTTCGGCGTCACGGTGGCAACGGCTACGATGTTCTCTACTTTAGTGGCCTGTACCATGACTCCCATGCTGGCGGCGCGGTTGTTAAGGAACAAACAGAAGAAGGGCGATCGCTCCCACCAAAACGGCAACGGGGCGGTAACGGGCAAAAAACGGAGAGGACTTTACTGGACTGTTTTAACCTGGGCCTTGCGCCATAAAATTTTTACCTTACTGTTTGCCCTCGCTTTATTCTTTGCCAGCTTGCAACTGGTGCCCTTAATTCCCAAAGGATTGTTTGCCGGTGGGGATACCGGTATCAGTACGGTATTAATCGACTTGCCGCCGGGTTCGACTATTGAAGACAGCGATCGCACCACCCAAAAAGCGATGGCCCTGATGCAGCAAGATCCCGCCGTCGAAAATATGACCGCAGTCATCGGCGATGGTGGCACCGATGGCAGTCTCAACTCGACAACTTTATATGTAAAACTGAAGCCAAAAGCCGAACGTTCCGCCTCCCAGAAAGAATTTGAGGCGCAAATGCGGGAGCAATTCCAAGAAATCCCCGGAGCCCGCATCAGTTTCCGCAGCACTGGAGGCGGCGGCAGCGCCAAGGATTTATCCATGGTGCTAAAAAGCGAAAACGCTCCCGCTCTCCAACAGGCCGCCGATGCCCTAGAACGGCAAATGCGACAAATTCCCGGCGTGGTGGAAGTCACTTCCAGCGCGAGTTTGGTCAAACCGGAGATTTTGATAACGCCCAATGTAGAAAGGGCGGGGGATTTGGGAGTTTCGGTAAGGGCGATCGCTCGCACTGCTTCTCTGGCAACTCTCGGCGATAACGAGGCAAATTTAGCGAAGTTCGACCTCTCGGACCGGCAAATTCCCATCCGGGTGCAGTTGGCCGAGGAGTTCAGAAACGACCTCAAGACTATCAAAAATCTCCGCATCCCCAGCGCTAAGGGAAGTTTAGTTCCTCTGTCTGCGGTAGCTAATATTACTATCGGCAGCGGTCCTTCCCAAATCGATCGCTTCGATCGCGAGCGACAAGTTACGGTGGAAGCTAACTTACAAGGTATTTCTCTGGGAGATGCGGTAGAGAAAGTACAAGCGTTACCCGCCATGAACCCCTTGCCCGCCGGTGTCGCCCAACAGTCGGAGGGAGACGCGGAGATTATGATCGACGTATTTACTCGATTTTTGAGCGCCTTAGCTTTAGCGGTGATGGGCATTTACGGGATTTTGGTTTTGTTATATAACAATTTCCTCTATCCGATGGTAATTTTAATGGCCCTGCCCTTGTCTTTTGGCGGGGCTTTGCTGGCGCTGATGATTACCCAGAAAGAGTTGGGGTTATTCGCCCTCATCGGTATCGTGTTGTTGATGGGGTTGGTGACGAAAAACGCGATTTTGTTGGTTGACTGTTCTCTGGCAAACGAGAAACAAGGGATGTCTCAGTTTCACGCGGTGAGGGAGGCCGGCATTTCGCGCTTGCGTCCGATTTTGATGACTACCCTTTCGACGATGGCGGGAATGTTACCCATCGCTTTAGAGATAGGGGCGGGGGCTGAGACGAGGAGTCCGATGGCGATCGCTGTCATCGGCGGTTTTTCCACTTCCACTCTGTTAACCTTAATCGTGATTCCGGTGTGGTATACTTATGTGGATAACCTCCAGCATTTGTTGAGTCGGTTATTTGGTGGGGGCAAGAAGCGAGAGGCCGCCGTCGTTACTGCCAACGGGAATCATAAAAACGTAGAAGGGGTACTGCCGCGATCGTAACAGGTCGAGAAGAAACCCGGTTTTTTGAAAAAACCGGGTTTCTGGGACTCCATTTCCGAATGCTTTACCCCCCGCCCCACGACTATTGGTTAGTGGGTGAAAAATGTTAGTTAGCAGCGGATTTTGAAGGATCCCCCCCCCGCCCCCCTTGAGAAGGGGGGAGCCAGGCGAAGGTATTGAGAAACCGGGTTTTTGCGAAAAACCCGGTTTCTGGGACTCCTAAAAATCTCGGAAACCTCTTTATTGGGGCGCGTTTTGTGCTATTGGCAAAGGGGTGTAATAGAAATGTCATTGCGAGGGGGGATGGGCAAGAGTTAAGTCTGTGGTTCTATCGTTAAGTCCCCCCGTGGCAATCTCGCTGGTTAACTATAGGGCCAGAGATTGCTACCCTTCGGGAAGGCTGTCGCCTACGGCTGCCGTAACGACTGAACCAAAAACTTAACGAGTCAAACAACCGCCTCGCAATGACAGCGTTGAGTCAGTTTGCTTGACAAAAATCAATTTCGTGCTATTATCTTAACAGGCATTCTATCGAATCGCAAGGACCATGAACTCACTTAAAAAGCGGATGCAACATCGCTGGGACCAACAGATGGCCGCCGATGCCAGTTCGGGAAAATTAGACCGACTGTTGCAAAAAGTCAGCGCAGATATTGAAGCAAACCGCATTAAACCTCTAGTGAAATCCTTCACAACCGAGAAAAAATCTATACTGTTTAAATGCCCTTTTTACGGGGGTGAATTTTGTACCGTTGGCAAAGGAGAATAAACCATGTCCATCTATCAACAAAGCGTTCGAGCATTTACCGAGGTCATTAATTCTAATTCCGATTTAATCTCGGCAGGCGATCGCCAAGAATTGAAGAAGTTAATTGATAATCTGCCAGAAGACGAGGCAGAAATCTGCGAGCAAATCGAAGAATGGTTAGAAGATGAAAGCCGCGCTAAAATTTTAGCAGCTTATGAGGAAAAATTAGACGAAATGTCTTCCCCATCTTCCACAGAAACCGAAAAAACATTAGGTCCTGGTGGCGCTAAACCGACTAACACTCCTTCCCAAGAGTCCGAATCTTTACAAAAGCAAATACAAAACAGCATTATCACCAATTCTCCTTTGACCAAAGATAAGGAGAAAAAGTAAAAGCGAAATTTCCTAGCCCAGAAACCAGGTTTTTTGAAAAAACCGGGTTTCTTAGTTTGAAGTTAATTTAACTTTATGTTGGGTTCCGTTGCACTCCACCCAACCTACAATTATCTCAAGTTATCGCTCTCTGAATATGGCCAAATATTTTTTTATTAAAGCGTTATTTACAATTGCTTTTAGCGTATAATAAAAACCGCAAAATTATGCAGGAGGCATCGATATTCAACAGTGCGCACCGACACAATTTTTTACCTTCTCTTCAAACTGCTCCCGGCCACATTTTTCGAGCTAATTGGTCAACCCAATAAGGCCAAAAACTACGAATTTACCTCCGAGGAAATCAAAGAAACGGCCTTTCGCATCGATGGTTTATTTAAAAGCTCTCGAAAGTACAGCCCTATCTATTTCACCGAGGTACAATTTCAGCCCAAAGACGATTTCTACGGCAATTCTTTTGCAGAAATATTTACCTACCTCTACCGAAAAAAACCCAAAGATTGGCGAGCAGTGGCCATATTTGCCACTCGAAGTCTCGATTCTGGATTCGAGAAAGAATATAAACTCTACAAAGAGTTATTGGATGGCCAGCGAGTGCAACGAATCTATTTAGATGAGTTGAAAATCGCCGCCAACTCCTCTCTGGGTTTAAAAACGATCCAGTTAATCGTAGAAGAGCGAGAAAACCAAGAAGAAACCGTAGAATTTGCCCGCGAGTTAGTCTCGGAAGCCGAGGAAGAGTTAGAGGATGACACTTTAGCCGAAGCTGTTG
>CAZUCT010000075.1:14487-26547 GCA_964619285.1 uncultured bacterium
TTAGTCTCGGAAGCCGAGGAAGAGTTAGAGGATGACACTTTAGCCGAAGCTGTTG
This sequence comes from uncultured bacterium, assembly GCA_964619285.1. GTDB lineage: Bacteria > Cyanobacteriota > Cyanobacteriia > Cyanobacteriales > Microcoleaceae > CALKCV01. The sequence goes on from CAZUCT010000075.1 coordinate 14,543, forward strand.
TAGAATTGGTTAAAAGGATAGTCATTTATAAATTACCCAATCTCTCTAGTCAGGAGTTAGAAGCCATGTTTGGATTAGCAGAACTCAAAGAAACGCGATTTTATCAAGATGTCAAAGCAGAAGTCGAGCTAGAAACAAAGCAGAAATCAGTGCCCGGTTTGTTGGCACTTGGATTAACTGTCGAACAGATAGCAACTGCCTTAGCTTTAGATTTGGAATTGGTAAAACAAGCGGCAGAAAATTCTACTGCCAACCCTCCCACTGAGGAAAATAACAACAATTAGATTTTGGTGGCGATCTAGAAACCCGGTTTCTTTGAGAAACCGGGTTTCTGAAATACGAGAAACCGGGTTTCTGAAATACGAGAAACCGGGTTTCTGAACCAACATTCGTAACTACTTCCTACGTTTTTGATGAAATTGTGACCTATTTTAACAGTCGCAACTTTCACTCTAAAGCAGTGGAAATAGGCAATCGTTTGTTAACGAGTTCTTCCGTGGAATTTATCCAGGTTGAGGAAACCTTATTTTCGGAAGGATGGGAACTTTTTCAAAGTCGCAGTGATAAGTCCTATTCTTTAACGGATTGCATTTCTTTTGTAACGATGAAACGGTTAGGAATTAGTACGGCCTTAACTTTTGACGCGCATTTTGTCCAAGCAGGATTTAGCAAGTTACCATGAAATGTAATTCGTTTGAGGACAATACCAACAATTAGTGGCGCTCTAGAAACCCGGTTTATCAAAGAAACCGGGTTTCTGAGATGCTAAAAAACTGCTTAATTAAAGAGCGATCGCCCTCTAAATCATCTTCCTAACTATTACCCAATCTAAAAACCCCAAAAAAACCATGAAAAACTTTACCATCAGTTTCTACTTTTACCACCTCTGCCACACCCTCACCGATGCCCCCGAAGAACTATCGGTGGATGCAGATAAACTCTGGAAAAACCTAGCCTTATCCGCTGCAAATTCACTTTTTCCAGAACTAAAAAACCTCGACAAAAGTGGAAGGTTAATCGCCAATTCATCTCTCATAAATTTAGGCAGTTGCGAAACTACAGAAGACTGGAAAATAGAAGCAAATCTTCTACCATTTCGCCTCCACGATACCTATTTTGCTGACCTGACTTTATCCCCAAAACCATCAGATTTTTACCTACAATCTTCCGAAGTTCGACAATTCCCCATTAACGCTTTATTACCAGATAAAATTAATCCGTCTCTGGGGGCGACCGTCTGGATTTATGGGGAAGTGGAAAAGGGCGATCGCTACTGTCAAGAAAAAGCCGATGAGTACCTTCAAGAGATTCTTAAAGACAGCAATTATGCCGAACCAATTTTAGTTAACGTCGGCAAACTATTCGGCAGTTTGTTATACGAATACGAAGCCGCAGATAAAGACAAGCCTAAGAATCTCGCGAAAAAATGCCATTTCTTAGTATTAATAAATAACAGCGAAGCCAACACCGTAGAATTAGCAAGCGAAGCCTACGAATGGCTGCGAGATTTGCTCTGTTGTCGCCATAAAATTTTGTTCGTCGATCGACAAGCTCGCGAAAACTATCTCCAAGGGCGACAACTCTACAGCGAATTAGAACAAGAAATCGGGCATTTTTCCGAAGAAGTATCCACCCCAGAAGGTCGCCTCGAATACTTAAAAGAACTCTTGAAAAATTTGCCTCAAAACTATCTCAACTATGCCCGCTGTTTGCGAGACTTAAAAGGGCATCAAACCGCCATCGAAACTAATACCAGCAATTACCAACTTTGTCAAAACAAAATTGCAGAAATAGGAGAAATTCCCGAGCATTGGCAAGAATTTCTCACACGCTGCGAACTCTGGCAAACCCAAATCAAAACCGACCTCAATTATCTCTCGCCCGGTCAAGATTTATTCGAGCAAGTGGTAAATACCGCCAGAAGCATCGCCGAAATAGACCAAGCAGAAAGCGATCGCTCCTTAGAAAGAACTATACAAATGTTAGGCGCGGGACTTGGTTCGGGGGCGTTCGCGTAGCGGTGCGGATGCACTATCGCTGCTTCCGCCATCGCCGGCCACGTTCAAACCCCAATCAAATTAAAACCCGGCTATCCCATCCACCCCGCAGCAACTACCCTATTTTGGAGCGTCTTTTTTGGTCTTATCGGTTGGGGAGTTGCTTGGTTATGTATTGGTGGATGGAGTAACTTAAAATCTAGATTCCGCAGGTTAAATTAAATTGGTTGCACGTCACCTTTGAAGCGAACCAATAAATTGTCGCTTTTTGTCAATTGTTAATGGTCAATTGTTAATGGTAAAGAGCCAACAATTAAGTAGGGCTTGCTGAATAAATCGAAAAAGCTCTGAGGGGTGGGGAGTGTGGGAAGGGTGGGGAGTGTGGCGTCACCGCGTCCCCCTTGTCTCCCCCCTCCACCTTGCCTTCCCCTTTGGTTGTTTATTGCGACTTGATATAAGCCCTCCATTGGGGGCGGATAATATAGTCACACTCTTTTTTTTACCTACGTCCGAACGATAAAATCGTTAGCTTGCAACTGAGGACTGTCATCGAGAACGGCAAATACTCCCCCGGCACCCAAACCGCTCTTACTGCCGTTGGCGTTATAGAACAATTTCCCGTTATTCTCGTTATAGACGATAACTGCATCGGAACTCGCCACGACAGCATCCCTGTTAACGACATCAAATTCGGCAATAACGCTAAACCCTCGCCCCGCTTTACTATCTAACGTCCCAAAGGTAGTTTTGTCGAGTATAATCTTGTCGTTATCGCGGTTTTTGAAATCGCGGATAAGGTCTTTTCCTGGGGAAGCTTGACGATAGCTCTTGCCGGTATTAAAGATAAAGCGATCGCTCCCCCCGCCGCCTATTAAAGTATCGTTACCGACACCGCCGTTGAGCATATCGTTGCCTTGGTTTCCGATGAGGCGATCGCTCCCTTTATCCCCAATTAAAACATCCCTGCCGCCGCGACCGATTAAAACGTCATCCCCCGACTTTCCGATAATCCGGTTTTTAGCGTTATTCCCGCTGATGCGGTTATCTAGGTTGTTGCCGATACCGTTAATGGCGCGTCTGCCAACGAGGTTGAGATTTTCGATATTGGCACCCAGGTTATAACTGGCAGAAGATTTGACGACATCCGTACCCCTGTTCGTACCTTCTGTAACTACGTCTTTGGTATGGTTTGCCATGTAGGTGTCGTTGCCCGGTCCGCCGATGAGGGTGTCGATACCTTTGCCGCCGTTGAGGAGGTCGTTACCTCGGTTGCCGATGAGGCGATCGCTCCCTTCGTTGCCTATTAAAACATCCCTGCCGCCGCGACCGATTAAAACGTCGTTGCCGTCCTTGCCCCAAATGCGGTTTTTAGCGTTATTCCCACTGATGCGGTTGTCGAGGTTATTGCCGATGCCGTTAATGGCATCTTCGCCAACGAGGTTGAGGTTTTCTTTCGTGGCTTCCAAGCGATAATTAGTAGTCGATGTTACGGTGTTGTCTTCCACGTCGGTTACTTCGATGAGCAATTCTTTCTCAAAACTTTGGGCCGGTTCGCCGCTATCGGCGGTCCGGATTTTTATAGTATGACTGGTTGTTGCCTCGAAGTCTAACTTGCTGCCATCGGCGACTTTTAACCGATCGCCTTCGATGACAAAGCGCCCTTCGGCATCGTTTACTAGAGTGTAGGTGTGAATTTCGCTGTCGGTGTCGGTTGTAGTTAGTTCGCCGATGACCGTGCCAGTTGCGCTGTTTTCAGCGATGCTGTTTTCGCTTAGAGTAATGTTCGTGGGTGCCTCGTTGACGGGGGCGATCGCGTCGAACTTTCCTACCCAAGCATCGAAATCGAGATTGCTAAGATCGCTTCTACTCCTTCCAGTAAGATAAACTGTGCCATCCCCATCTACCTCTATCTCGGCGATAGATTTAGTTAAATTTAACGGTTGCTTCCAAAGTTCGTCGCCCGTTGTATCTAACTTGATAAATTCTGCTTCTGGACCGCCGAGATTTACTAAAAGATAGACGTTACCATTGCGATCGACTCCGACTTCTTCGCTAAACTGCCATCCATCCTTATCCTCCCACTGATATTCCCATTGCAGATTGCCATTGGGGTTATATTTGATTAATTCCCCGTTGCCGAAAGCGTAGAGATTCCCCTGACTATCCGAGTTAATGTCTGGTAAAAAACCGTCCCAAAAGTCTTTAAACCACTGTTTCGTACCAGCACTACTATATTTTACAATTCGATTTATTGTTTCAGTGAAAATAGCATCAAGAGTTATAGACTTTCCCAAATAAACATCTCCTTGGTTATTTACGGTTAAATTGCTAAGACGCTCAAATGTTCCACCCACAGACGAGTTAAACTCTTGGAACCAAAGGCGATCGCCGTTGCTATTATTCTTGCTGACCAACCACTTGTCTTCGGCGAGACCCAAAGTATAGAGATTGCCCGCACCATCCACTTCTATTTCTTTTAGAGTATTCATTTGGGGCTGGGAATCGACCGAAAGCAAGTTACCGCTAGTATCATACTTGATTAAAGCATATTCATTGGCATAAAAACCTTCGTCTTGAAGAGCAAGAGTTCTCGCAGCAATATAAATATTGCCATCGCGATCGACGGATAGATCGTTCGGCGCATCGGCAAAAGCAGTACCCCATTGCTTTATCCATAATTGATTGCCGTTGCTGTCGTATTTACTCAGCCAAATATCTCCCTCGCCATTATTGATGCTTCCTAAATCCCCCTCGGTAATGCCGGTTACATAAACATTACCCTCGCCATCCATCGCGATCGTCTCGGACGAGTCATAACCGTTAGTTCCAAATTCTTGAACCCATGAGGGAACAAACCCAGTCAAGTTGTCGTCGCTGCCGCTTTGTTGAGTTGTTAAGTTATCGGCCATAGTGCCTCCTTTTGATTGTAGCAGTCCCAGACAACAAATCATACTGCCTGTAAGTTTTATGACGTTTAATATTCGGTTTTTGTTCGATTTCTATTGTTAGTAGTTCTTATTTAAGTAGTAATGCTTATCCACGCCAAACTACCTCCGAACGATAAAATCGTTAGCTTGCAACTGAGGACTATTATCGAGAACGGCAAACACGCCCCCGGCACCCAAACCGCTCTTACTGCCGTTAGCGTTATAGAACAATTTCCCGTTATTCTCGTTATAGACGATAACTGCATCGGAACTCGCCACGACAGCATCCCTGTTAACGACATCAAATTCGGCAATAACGCTAAACCCTCGCCCCGCTTTACTATCTAACGTCCCAAAGGTAGTTTTGTCGAGTATAATCTTGTCGTTATCGCGGTTTTTGAAATCGCGGATAAGGTCTTTTCCTGGGGAAGCTTGACGATAGCTCTTGCCGGTATTAAAGATAAAGCGATCGCTCCCCCCGCCGCCTATTAAAGTATCGTTACCGACACCGCCGTTGAGCATATCGTTGCCTTGGTTTCCGATGAGGCGATCGCTCCCTTTATCCCCAATTAAAACATCCCTGCCGCCGCGACCGATTAAAACGTCATCCCCCGACTTTCCGATAATCCGGTTTTTAGCGTTATTCCCGCTGATGCGGTTATCTAGGTTGTTGCCGATACCGTTAATGGCGCGTCTGCCAACGAGGTTGAGATTTTCGATATTGGCACCCAGGTTATAACTGGCAGAAGATTTGACGACATCCGTACCCCTGTTCGTACCTTCTGTAACTACGTCTTTGGTATGGTTTGCCATGTAGGTGTCGTTGCCCGGTCCGCCGATGAGGGTGTCGATACCTTTGCCGCCGTTGAGGAAGTCGTCCCCGCCACGACCGATTAAAGTATCGTTACCGCCGCCGCCAGTAATAGTATCGTTGGCAGCAGTACCCACCAGGCGATCGCTCTCCGCAGTACCAGTTAACCTTGGTTCTTCCGTTGGTGGCGGCGAGGCGACGGTAAATTCAAAAGCACCGCTATCGACAACTTCGCTACCATTTCCATCCCCATCAACCGGACGATTTTGGCCTCGTTGGTCCTTCCCAGGTGCCCCCGCCCCAACGCCGCCATCGATGGCAAGACTTCCTTCTAATAAAGGATGAATTAAAGCGCCGTTAACTTGTTGCAAATCCCCCAATTTAGGGTCGGCAATCGTAATATTAGCGGTAATGTTTACATCCGTAGAATCGTTGGGGTTTTTAGAAGGAAATTGAATGTTGCCCCCGCCATCATTTAACTGCCAACCAGTTTGGTCTTTAGTATTCCAAGGATTGCCCGCATCGTTATTAGAAAATATCGAATTTGTCGCCGTACTTTGGGCATCTCCCCAAAAAACTCCCCCTTGAAAACCGGCATAATTATCGGCAAAAGTGGAGTTAATAATAGTAGTGGGAGTGTAGAGAGTCATCGCCCCTGCCAAAGAAGGATTGCCACCCTCAGCGCGGTTGCCAGAAAAAGTGCTGTTTGTCAAGTTAACTGGAGTATTTTCTCCTACCCACATACCGCCCCCTTGACTAATCGCTTTATTATTAGCAAAGGTCGTATTAGTGATGTTTAATTCAGAAGAATTACCCCCACGCAAACCGCCACCTAGAGCGTCTCCAGATGAGTTAGAAATTACTTCGTTATTGATAATTTTGGTTTTGTCAATGACGATTTTATCTGGGGGATAAGCAAACAAAAATAAACCCCCACCCTGACCCGCACCTTTATTACCTTCAAAGCGACTATTGCTAATATTAATAGTCCCCGAACTAGAGCCATCATTTTTACTCGCGCCGTCGGTATAAATTGCGCCCCCGTAACCTTTATTGCTGTTTGCTCCTGGGGTGGAATCGTTATTAAGGAAGCTGGAATTTTGGATGGTTAAATTGCTTAAAAGGTTATTAATTGCCCCGCCATTAACGCCTTTATTGTTAGTAAAATCAGTGCCTCTTACTGTTAGATTGCTTTCGCTCCAAATTAAGATTGCTCCGCCCGCGTGTTCGCTTAATTGACCTCCGCTATCTCGAAGAGATCCGCTGGCATCGTTGCCGTTGAATTTACTGTTAATAATGGTGGCGTTACTGCGATAACCGCTGTAAATTGCACCGCCCCCTAAACCGCCAGCAGTATTGTTAACAAACCTGCTATTTTCGACAACTAAGGTGCTTTGTTGTTCGGTGCGAATTCCCGCGCCAGCACCTTCTTTATCTGCCGCAGTAGTTTTTCCGTCGGCAACGGTTAGGTTTTTAACAGTTAAACTTGTAGGTTGAAAATCGGGATTCCACTGCAAATCTATGACTCGGGAAGCGTTGTTGCCGCTAATAGTTAAACCGGGAGAACTTGCCCCATCAATGGTTAGGTTTTTATCGATTTCTAATTGACCCGATGTTAGGGTTATTGTTTGATTTTCTAAACTGGAATTAAAGGTAATTGTATCTCCAGAATTGGCATCGGCGATCGCCTCTCTTAAAGAACCCGCCCCGCTATCTTTGGTATTAGTTACTTTGAGGGTAGCAGACATTGTTAATACTCCTGAAAAACTTCTTGCTGCCGATGCACCCTCATATTTTTTTTCTCTAAAGATATTTTACTATAAACTTGGCTTATACGTCAAGTTTCACCCCTTTTCTTTATCATCTTACTCTCGCTATTATCCCCATTCAGGCAAAGTCTGAAAGAGTTTGTAAAGTTATGATAAAGAGGGGGTTTTAAGCGTATTTAGCGCTTAGAGAATAGGTCAAGAAACCCGGTTTTTTCAAATTTAGCGCTTAGAGAATAGGTCAAGAAACCCGGTTTTTTCAAAAAACCGGGTTTCTGGGATACCGAAAAACCGAATTAACAATTCCCCATTCCCCATTCCCAAAAAAAAGCGGTTCTGCACGAAACAGAAACCGCTAGATGGAGGTTCAAAAACTTGTTTGTTATTTTGCTTGTTAAAGCTAATTAACGAACGAAGCCTTCTGCCGCCGAAGCTGCTTGAATTGGTTTCATCAAATAAAGCTTGACGAATTGCCAACCGTTGGCAACATACAGAGGCAACTTTTTAAGTAACTGTAATGGTTTGGGTGCGTTAGAATTAACGATGGCCGTCAGCTTCTCGTTATTTTTAATGCAAGTTTCGAGGCGATCGTAAAACTCGGGATTATCCACATCCAACATCACCGGAAATACTCGCGCCGCCGTTTCATTAGTTTTCTCGATTACATACTTATCGTATTCCCGAGCGTCTAAACCAAGAGTGGCGTAGAAACCGTAGCGTTGAACGTCGTTTAAATACATCGTCGCAAACACCGACAGCAAAAAGAAACGACACCACAATTTAGCCTTCCAGTCGTTCAAAATATTCGGCTGAGACTGCATTATCGCATCGAAGAAATCCCCGTGGCGGTTTTCATCCTGACACCAATTTTCAAAGAAGTTAAAAATCGGATAAAGCCTGTTTTCTGGGTGCGCTTCCAGGTGGCGATAAATAGTGATGTAACGCCAGTAACCAATTTTCTCCGAGAGGTAAGTAGCGTAGAAAATGAATTTGGGTTTAAAGAAAGTGTATTTGCGGCTCTTGGTCAGAAAACCTAAATCCAGAGAGAGGTTAAAATCTGACATGGCCTTATTTAAAAAGCCGGCGTGACGAGCTTCGTCCCGGGACATTAAGTTAAAGCACTCGGCCAATACGGGGCTTTTACCTTTTAAACGACGGCCTAATTCCTTGTAGAGCAGGAAACCAGAAAACTCTGCAGTGCAGGAACGTTCCAGAAACTCGACGAACAAGCGGCGAGTTTCCCCATCAATATCGTCCCAAGAGCGATCGAATTGTTCGTCCCGCACAAAATGGTGGCGGTTGTAGTCAACGCGGAATTCTTCGAGAATTGCTTGTAATTCGTCTTCGTTTACAGAGATGTCCATTTTGGCCATCTCATCAAAGTCAGTAGTATAGAAACGGGGGGTGAGGATGGTTTCTTTGGCAGGGACTTTAACACCGGGCCGGACTTCTTCAAAAGCTGGTTTTTCGACAGTATTTACCATATTTATTTTTTCGTTTTTTCTTATGATTGCTTGCCTGCGGTAGTTTTAGGGCCTCTGACTTAAGCATCGGTCCCTTTTTGAACTTGGAAGTTTAACAACGGGCGTGAAATTTTCTTCCACAGGATCGAGTTTATCAACATTTGGGAGGTTGAAAGGAGCTACTTAGGTTAAGAATTGCAAAGAATATTTACTTAAAGGGCCTTTATGTGACATACCGGAAAGCTGCCGCGCTTAATTTCAACATCAAAGGCAAAATAATAAATAGAGGCCAAGCAATTAAAAGAATTAAATATTTGCGGGACAAAATGAATAGAGTAGGAATGAGCTATGTTTTCTGGGTAGCAGGGTTAGTAGGAGTCAGCGGACTTCATCGCTTCTACAATGGCAAGATTGTGACGGGTCTGATTTGGTTGTTTACTGGGGGCCTGTTGGGAATAGGCCAGTTTGTCGATTTGTTTTTAATTCCCGGCATGGCCGAGGAACGGGAAGCGGAAATTAAGGCCAGATTGGGAGATTCTGAGAATGGGTTGTCTTTAGTCAATAGAGCGATCGCCACCACTGCCCTTCCTCAAACTCGGGAGCAACTGATGGTTGCTTTATTAAAAGCTGCGGTGGATCGGGGAGGGAAAATATCTGTTACTCAAGGGGTCATGGCCACTGGTGCCACTTTTGCTGAGGTGGAAGTTACGCTTCAGGAAATGCTCAAATCTGGCTATGTCAGCGTTGATAACGACCCCAACACTGGCGTTGTCGTTTTTGAATTTCACGAATTGTCCGAGTAAAACCGCGAGTATGAGGATTAGTATGAGTAGAGTTTAGGTATGAAGCGGCGATGCAAATAGGATAAAATAATCGTTTGTCTGTAAAAACTACAATCTATTTTTTAAGGTCATGGCAGTCCCAAAGAAGAAAACCTCCAAATCCAGAAAAAATAAGAGGAAAGCAACCTGGAAGGCTAAAGCTAGGTTAGAAGCCAAAAAGGCCCTCTCCCTGGGTAAATCAGTTTTAACCGAACGTTCTAACAGTTTTGTCTTTTCTGCTGACGACGAAGAGGAAGAAGATTAATTGCACCATTAGTTTTTTCTCAAGATTTTTTCTAGGGGTAATGCCCCCTGTTTGCCCGATTCAAGGATAAGCAGGGGGCATTGCCCTATTTTTATGTTGTCCGCAAGGAGGAGGGGTGGGCGATCGCTTTTTTCTGGTTCTAGTTCTAAAATATTAACAATTATCTTTTTAGGAGCAAAAAACTATGGAACCACCAACAATTTATTTACCCCCAAGATTAGAATTAAAAATCGACCTTACCGACGAACAGTTCTGGCAATTATGCCACAATAACGACCATTTAAGGTTTGAAACAACTGCTAAGGGAGAATTAATTATTATGTCGCCAACAGGCAGCATTACTAGCGATCGCAACTCGGATTTAAACTTTCAATTAAGAGCCTGGAACCGCCAAAATAATCTCGGTAAAGTATTTGATTCTAACGGTGGTTTTGTACTTCCAAATGGAGCCAAACTAGCACCGGATTCTTCTTGGGTAAAAATGGATCGCTGGGATGCTTTAACTCCCGAAGAGCAAAACAGATTTGCGCCTTTATGCCCCGATTTTGTCGTCGAATTAATGTCGCCAAGCGACACGCTGCAAAAAACCAGAGAAAAAATGGAAGAGTATATGGAAAATGGGGCGCAATTAGGATGGTTAATTAATCGAACCAAGCGACAAGTAGAAATTTATCGCCCTAACCGAGAAGTAGAAATATTAGATAATCCCCAGACGGTATCGGGAGAGAACATTTTGCCCGGTTTTATCTTAGATTTAACGACTATTTGGTAAGAAGAAGGCAAGAGGCAAGAGGCAAAAGGCAAGAGTTAAGAAAGTTAACTGGTTTTCCCGCCGCCTCGCTGGGGAAAACAGGGAGATTTGAGCATTGCTTCGGCTTACCTTAACCAATTTCCCACAAGGTTTACGGGTTTTTTCCGCCGCCTCGCTGCGGACAATTAAAGCTTTTTGGAATGCTACTTAAGTTGAGGCTTAAATCGCTGAAGCGATTACTACAAACAGGGATTATGAACCAAAACGACTATTTATTAACTAGCGTTCATACTAATAATTTGCCAGCAATTTTAAAACAATTGGGAATCTCTCTAATTGTCTCTACTTATCAAGCGGGTAAATTGATTGTTATTAGAGAAGATGAGGGTAAAATAAATACTCATTTTCGTAACTTTAAAAAACCCATGGGTTTGGCGGGCGATCGCCACAAATTAGCCCTGGCAACGCGAAGTTTTATTGCGGTAATGAGCGATCGCAACCGTTCTGGTAAACTGACGGATTTTTTACCCGCGTTGCGGGTTCCGAGGATTCGGTTTTATAGTCTGCAAGCGGGCGATCGCGCTGCCGACTTAAAACAACTCCCACCAGAAATAACGGTGGAAGATTTAAGGGGAGCTAATTAAAAACTATAGCGACACCGCCGCAATAGTTTCTCAACTCGATTTAATTATTAGCATCGATACCTGGGTAGCGCATTTGGCTGGCGCTTTGAGCAAACCAATTTGGAGGCTACTTTGTGACAATCAGAACTGGCGGTGGATGTTAGAGAGAGAGGATACGCTTTGGTATCCGACTATGCGTTTGTTCCGCCAGTCGCAATCGAGAGAGTGGGAGGAGGTATTTCGGCGGGTGGAACGAGAGTTGTTAGAGTTCGTTACTCCTAATTTCCAAAACCTGTTATAATAAACCCAAAACCAAGAGGAGAAACTCTTAAAATGTGCGGCATAGCAGCAATTTGGGGCAATATAGACACCCCCACCCTCAAAACCATGATGGACAAAACGATCCATCGAGGTCCAGATGCAGAAGGGATGTTTGTTTGGGAGCATCTCATATTTGTAAAAATATAGCAACCAGTTTAGGGGGTTATCAAAAATTAAAAAAGTAGAAAAAATCGAAGATTTTGTTTGGGTGCATCTCAATGCAAGAGGAAAACCTACAATTCAACGCTTTTTGCGAGCTT
>CAZUCT010000076.1:0-9270 GCA_964619285.1 uncultured bacterium
AACCGGGTTTCTGGGTTGGGGTAGGTTTCTGGGTTGGGGTAAAAAAGGCGATCGCCCTCCCGTATGACGCGCACCGCGCACCAGCAACGGTCTGGGATAAAAAAGGGCGGTATGAAAAATAAATGCCTCTTAGCCTACCCCTCCCAAACTTAATCCTTATCTTTTGCAACTATTGGCATCTCAAGCTCAAAATATTCTTGCGACTTTTTCTTCCAGAACTTCAATAAATTGGTATCAGCCTTAATTTGCCGATTTCTTTCATTTACCAACCATTTCCGAAACTTCTCTTTAGTTGAGTAATCTTGAAACCCCCAGCTTTTATCTTCGCCATCTTGCCAAATCCATTGAGTATTTGCAGAAAACCAACTGAGCAAGCTTTGGTATTCGTCTTTGTTTTCATCGTTTTCTTTTATTTCAATAGTTTCATTTTGTGATAGTAACAAGTCTAAAAATTCCAAGATGTTACCATCCTTTAAACGCAAGGTCAATGTTTCTCGTTTTTGACGAGTCACCCGGGGGCGAATTTCAACGCCAATTCCTAGCAAAATGATACAGCCATCAATTAGCAAAGCCATAATGGCGGCTGCTATAGCAGAACCTTCACCTTTGCTAACCTTAAGAATGGGTGCGACAAAATCAACTTCTAAATCCGGATCGATGTATGTCGAACTTAGCTCTCTGTATTCAGGATTTTGTGGGTTTAAAGCCCTCAAGTATTTATCGGGCAAACAAGTAATATTTAATTGTGACAGTAGCTCTTTTGGTAAACAATTTTCACCAACTTCAGATAAAGCCTTCAAATCGGCATCAAAAATTTCTTCTGGTGATTTATCTGTCAAATTGTATTGAAATAAAGGCTTTAAGCGGTTCGCCAATGGCTCAACTCGATCCTTTTGTCCTTCGAGTATTTCTTTTTCTTCTTTTAGAGTCAAACACGCTGCTCCGCAACCTGCTGGTCTTCCTCTTATTCCTTTAATTTCATCTTGTATTCTTGTTTCTTTAATATTTATCTCGCTTTCCAACGAATTAACTTTATTTTGAATCGGGGTAAAGACTTCTCCAACTAAACTTTTATGAGCAGAATTAGCTCGCTCAATACGATCCTTTTCCCGTGTGTCTCCGGTTAGTAAATCATAGTAAGCAAAAAAGCTAGTGTAAACGCTAAAAGTTGAAAAGCAGCCTACAACTACCCACTTAATTAAAGGAGCGTGTTTGAGGAAGGAACGAGAAACTAAGGCAAATAGTATTCCCTGAATAGTAACACCCATAGGATAAGCGACAAAATTCGGCAGAATTTGCAATGCACCACGCACAGTGGTAAACCCACTCCCCACGTTCAAAATCGTCAGTGCCCCAACAAGAGGCCAGTCTATATCGCGTTTTGGGGGCACTTGAGGGCTAGTTGGTTCAGGACTATTAACATCCTCTGGGGGAGGCGGAGGAGGGGGAGGCGGAGGCGAAGGGGGAGGAGGAGGGGGAGGAGGAGACTTACGTTTGACTTTTTCTTTATGGTGACAATCAGGACACTCATCACCGTAATTAACCATTCGCAGGGGATGAGGCTGGTTTTTCTCCTTTCCATCGCATGTCCAAAAGCCTGTTTCCTGACTTTGACTATTATTACTAATCATTTGAAAAAACCTCCAGTTTGATTAAATTTTAATTGACTTGCACTACCTTAAAACTAAGCAAAAATCCTAGTTACTCTGTTGACTAAACCTCTTATCAATAGCTACATAAAAATTATTTTAATTCCTGACGTTTCTGAGAAACTATCAAATCAACAGCTAACTTGATACGCTGTTTTTCTAACTCGGGAATGTTTGAATCTTTTATTATATCGGTTATTTCACCACCCATAAAGTCGGTAATTTGCTGCTGTTCAGTCGTGTTGCTTTGAATTAGAGATAATTTTTCCAAACAACGAAAATATTCTTGGCTACTTTTATCAATGTTGTTTCTACGCAGATAATTTAAGTAGAGACCCACAGGGCAATTTTTAAAATTCACCTCCACTAAAACTTGCAGTATGTTTGCTTCAAAGTTTTCACAAATCTGGAGAAAACTTTCAATTGTCTCAGGATAGTCCTTGAATAGATTAACTTTTTGTCTAGCAAGCTTAGTTAGTGAATTCTGCGTTTCTTGTTCTTCATCATTGTAGATTGGCAACTCTCTTCTGGACTCGTTTACTTGGCTCTTATTTTGGTTCTTATTAGACATCTGAGTAGATGCCAAGTTTGTAGGAACATAATCAGTGGTTGAAACATTTTGCTGAGGAGTTTTATTTGCAATATCTTTGAAAGGATCTGTTCCTTTTTTTGGCTGCGACTCGCTTTTATTTTCTCTTTCTTTAACAGTATTTTTACCTTTATTTTCAACATTACTCGTTAATGGTAGTGAATTTTTTTCGCACCATAAATCAGCAATCCTCATTTCAAAACGCTTTTCATTGCATAACTTTTCTTGCACTTCTGGGTGCATTAAAATCTGCCAAGTATTCTCATCAATTTTCTTATTCTTTATCCAAATTTCTACAGCAGATTCGGTGAGTTTTCCGCTAATTAAATCAAACCTACCTTTTTCATAAGCCCACTCTATTAACTTGCCTACATAATCAGGGAAGTCATTTGTTAAACAAATGTACAGATTTTCTAGAGTTTCTTCGCTTAAATTTTGCCATGCTTTTCCATTCAAAAAGCTTTCTTTTATCTTGGGATTATTCGGTTCACTTTTTAATAAATTGAACCAAGTTTTAAAAACTTCAGCGGGAAATTTTTGAGCAACCGTACTATCTAGGAAATCTACCCTATTTGCTTGATTATCATTATCTGAGTACAAAAAAGTAGCAATATTTTCCCAGCTTAACCACGATTGGTTAGTTTCATCGAGTTTGTTTAAAATCTCAAATAACCCCGGTTTATTTTTATTAAACCATTGGTAAACTTCAAGAAAATATTTAATTTCAAATTCTATTTTTTCTGGATTAATACTCTTCTTTATAGCATATACTAGCAAATTATGACTACTTTCGTACTTTGGTGATTCCGATTCTAAAAAGTTTATGTAAAGCTTCTGGGTTAAGGCATTGTTCATTTCTAAGCCTTGGGGAAGTGCGCAAAGGTTTGACAAATTTCGATTTGATAAAACATCTTGCAAGCACCAAGCCTCGGCAGGACACTTATTTTGTAGGTATTTAATGAGATAACTGTTGTTAAAAGTATCTACATTAATTTTAGGCATTAGAGGAATAAGTCGATCGTCAAACAAATTCATAAACTTTTCCTCATCAATTTTCTGAGCTAAAAATGAATCCCATAGTTTAAACTTTTCTACCTCTGAAGCAAATATTTCTTGCAAATCACTGCTGACCAAGCTTTTAAGTTTTTCGTAATCATAGTTATTTCTTTCTTCTTTGATAATTTTTAAGCAAATAAGTTGTAGTTCTTTTTTTATTAGTTCTAAATTGTCTTCTTTATTGAGTTCTTTCAGCAAACCATGACTTATTAGGTTCATCAGATGTGCTGCTTCAAGTTCCCGAAGTCGCTTTAAAAACTCATCTTTAGTTAATAAAGCAAACATTTTACCCAAACAGAGAATCGCTATATCGGCAGAAGTAGTCAAATTTTGCTTTATAGCATCCCAAAGAATCCCCAACTCCATCTCTTTATCTTTACCCGCATTCCGAAGAAATGTTTGTAGCTCGGATTTCATGGGTTCAAGATATTTGGAAAATAGTTGTGTTTTATACGCATCGTCTTTGGGATAATCGAGTACAAAATCAACTGATGGATGACTAAAGTCTAAAGGCTTATCTTGCGGTGAACGACTAACATTTAAAGACTTATCTTGATACTGAACTTGCAGATAATTAAAGTTGGGAGACTCACTCTGACTGTTGCTAGTTTTCAGGTTAAGACCAACATTACTATTTTCAGCAAAATTTTGACATAGAGTAATTAAATTTTTATAATCGTCCTTAAGTGGCTCGATAAAATCTTTAACGTATTCACTTTCAATACCTTGATTTGAAGTAATTGTTTTTGAGGCTAAATCTAGATAAACCCAACCGGGGGGCAAGGAGATGGCGTTTTCTTGAAAACTAACCACTATATTTGCCCATTTACAAACGTCCAGGTCGATGTTTTTCCCCATTGCGATCGAGAGTTTGTTTCGCCAAGCAATCGGAATGAAAAGTAATAAAAAATTGTCCAGTTTTGGCAGGAATTTACTTTTTGCATCCCTATTATTATCTGCGATCGCAATCAAAAGCTTTTTGCCATTCATAATTGCATCCAACGTCTGAAGCCAGAGGTTTCGTTCATTTGTGCTAAGTTTCTGCCAAACATCCGTTATGATTTTTTCTGGATTTGCCTTTTGAGTCTGTTCGTCGGTTAATGAGAAGTAATCTTGACCAAAATCCCAAGAGTCAACGGAATCATTGGGTTGATTGAGTGCTGTAAATGTGGGCACTTTCTCACGCGAAAACTTGGTAAGCCACCAAAGAATACTCTTGTTTAATTCAAGCGTTGTTGTTTCGGAAACAAAAATATAAAGCCGCTGATAAAATGAGCGACTTCCGCTGATAATTTTACGCGAACCCTGAGCAAGACTTTCTTGGATAAGTATAATTTCCTGCTCGGGAAGAATCTGAGTATTGTTTCGACAAATCCCAACCCCCCAGAGATTATAATGCGAATGGTTTTCCCAAAAGCGATATTCTTGCTCGGCTATCTCTTGGAGAGCCTGTTGGTCTTCTAAGTTAGAACTATGTGCAACGATGCGGTATCCGCTTTCTGGACCCACAAATTTACCGTAAATAAACCGATCTAGTTCTTGCTCTTGTGACATAATTTTTTTCTCCTAACTGATTAGCTGTTGTTACTATGTTGCTGTCGAACGATAAAAATTTAGGAAGGATGATTTTCTATGCGCTGAATCAACCACTCAATAGGCTCAACTACATTTCGGGACTTCCAGGGAGGGTCTTTATCAATTTTGTACTTTCCTTCCCAATGTTTTTTTTGATTTGCTTCATCGTTATTACCTGTACTCGGTGTTTCATAGTCACCAGCGCTGTTATTTTGCTTCTTACTTGAATTTTTCCCAAAAGGGTCTTCTCGCTGCTTCTGTTGTCGTCGATCGCCAGCTTTGGGCTCCTCCTGCTGTGACTCATTTACCTCTGGTTCATCCTCTGTTTTATGTTCATTTAAAATAACTGGGGATATCATTTTACCATCCTTTTCATACCTGTCAAAGGGTGAAATAGGAAGAAAACAGCAGCGATTATTCTTTCCATTTATGTTCACTTGCGTTATTCCATCTTTCTCTTCTGTTTCTAAATAAAAAAGGTTTTCCAGCCAGCTTAGTTTGGCTTGGGGTCCTATAATTTCCATAAATAACTGATAAAAATTGTCGTCAATTGTGCGTTGGTAAATTTCGTCGCTATCTGCCTTAGTTATGCCAAAAACAACATATTGCTCTAGTTTGAATTTCTTACTTTTGATTTGCATGAATCTGAACAAGTCATCTAATAATGTCAAATATGAGCAACCCAGTGCCTCATAGTCTTCCTTTAAGGGGCTCAATAAAATTAAAATCCCATCGCACCTTGTTAAATACTCTGCTATTGTTACTGTATCATCGCTATCCGTACTTTTTATTTTCAGTTCTTCTTTTCTTTCCTGCAAAACTTCTCCCGGTAAGTCAAAGAAAGTTAGCTCTACTATTGTGTTACTATTAACCTTTTTCAGCTTATAAGAATACGATTTGTAATCCTTATTCGAGTTTTTGAACGTTGGTGGTGGAAACTTTCCTTCATCAATGATTAAATTTAGCCCTTTTTTCAGGAACTCGTCTGTTTCTTCATCGACTCTAACTAGGAACCTGTTTGAATTTTTAAGGTAATGGTATAGCATCAGCATATAAACAGTTTTTCCAGCACCCCTAATTCCCCAAATTCCCAGTTTAATTGTTTTGTCTGGTTGTGGTTGTTGCTCTTGAACCATGATTTTGAATAACCCCTGTGTTTTGTTTACTAACTGCAAGCTAATAACTAGGCAAAAAGGAAGGGCAGTATTACCAATGAATTACCACCATTGTTTAATGTTTATTTAGGAAATAACTTGTGTTAAATTAGTTTCCCCGGGATGCTTAATCAACTAACTTCGTAGTTGACATTTTTGCCTAGTCTAACTTGCTTTAAATTAATGCGGTTATGAAAAAGAGAGCTTAATTTTTTCATTAATAGCCAGCGTCTCTTGTACCAAAGACAACCACTCTTTTCGCAACTGCTCTTGTGTTTCCATCTCTTTAAGTTCCGGCCAAACTTTACTGCGGTTATTGCTTAAAAAAATGTCCCATTCAGCCTCTACCCCTTCTGCCCGTGTAATGTAGTCCGCAAATTCTTCTACCATTGATATTCGTCCATTATTAAAGGATATTCCTAAACCTTTTAAAATCTCTTGGCATACTTCAATGGCTGTTTGATGGAGCCTATTAAGATCATTAACAACCAAATTCATATTGTCTGGTGCCCTAGTCGGAATCTGGGTTCTAGGAGATATAACCTCAGCAATCTCCTGCCAAACGCGGTATTGAATAATTCCTTTATAAGTTACTTCAAAAGAGGCAATAAATTGAAAAGCAAACCTAAGATTCGGAAAATTACCACTTTTGCTCAAAATCTCTAGCATATCAGGGAAAAACTCTAATTCACTGCCTTTTACAGCATTTTTAATCCCCAGTTGCATTAGAATCTTTGCCACGTCTAATTTCGTCTTATCAATAGCTGCTTTTAGACCGGTTTCCATTAAGTGAAAATTTTTCAATATTCCCGGGCGCATTTGCTGTTTTGCTTTAAAATAAGCACCATCCATTCCATATTGGTTTACCCAAGTATTAAAAAGCGTTGGATCGGTAATCTTTAACTCCTTTTGGCATCGGTTAATTGCTGCATCAACCTCGGCTTGAAATTCAGGATTGGCAGTGTCGAATTCTTGTCGTTTTTCTTCTCTGAATTTTTCCATATTATCGTAAAGTTGTGATATGAATTCGTCTCTCAGTCCTACATACTGAGCATTAATATCGCCATAATTAGCTATTGCTTGC
This sequence comes from uncultured bacterium, assembly GCA_964619285.1. Lineage (GTDB taxonomy): Bacteria > Cyanobacteriota > Cyanobacteriia > Cyanobacteriales > Microcoleaceae > CALKCV01. Next base: position 7,108 of record CAZUCT010000076.1, read on the forward strand.
TCCAATCCTTGCAGTTTTTCTTTCACTTGCTGTTGACGCTTAGATGATTGTTGGTGCGTTGACGACATATACTGATTGTCTAATCTGACTAGATTTTTTTCCAAATATTCAAGTATTTTTGTGAGAACTTCCCTTGCTGATGTTGAATCCTTGCAATTAGACTGAAGACATTCCTTAACGTGAATTCCTTTGGGCACAATCGTATTTTGAAAATCTTTACACGCTCTCTCATTTTCTCCATCATAATTAAGTAGCATAAAAGACCACTCTTTGAGAGGTAATTTATCTTTCAAATCTTCGAGAGGTAATTTATCTTTCAAATCTTCGAGAGGTAATTTATCTTTCAAAGCTAGATTTGCCGCATCATACAAAGCTAGATCTGCCGCATCATACAAGTCGACATCTCGTGTTCCCCAGAAATCTCCTGTGGCAGTCGGCTTGCGAATAAACAAAATGAAATCAGTGTCTTCGGCGAGGGCTTTAATCATTCGTTCTGCATCACCTAGCCGTGTATCCCCAAGACCAGGCAGATCGATTACAGCAATTTTCTCCACTCCTATATTTGGAAACGGGCAAAAAATTTCTACCTTTTCCACAGCTAAGTGATTAAAAAGGGTTGGTTGGCCCAAATAATTGTACTCTTGAGAAACATACAGCTTAATCTCATCTTTGCTAATTCGCAGGACATATTTTTCATCTTTTAGTAGCTGGTAATAGTCAGAAAAGTGGCTGTGGTACTCATCTTTTAGATGGTTATAAATAGACTCATCGTTAGCAGAAACTCTTACTGGTAACTTAGGTAGTTGTGCTTGACCAAAATCTTCAATGTTTTGAGGGAAGCTGGTAAAGCCTAACTTCTTTAAATAAGGTACAATTACTTCTTCCAGAAAAGAGCTTTTAGAATGAAAATGAACTATGCCATAACTTTCTTGTGGTGAATGATAAATATTGCTTTGGCTGGTAGTGCAAGGTAGGCCATCGCTGGCAGGAATTTCTGCATCTGTTAACAAAGTTATTTGCTGTAGAAACGTGCTTTTCCCTTGACGTGCTAAACCCACAACAGCAATGTTAATAGTATCCCGATTAAGGCGTTTCTCAATCCTTTCCCACAACTCTCGTTCTTGAGTAACAGTATTAAGGATGCCTTTAAAGTTAACATTTTTTAAGGGAGCTGATACGGCGGGAGTCATGCCGGGTGCATTAAGAATTTCTGGCCTTAACCTCTGAAGCTCCTTAATTTTCCCCTCAAGTTCCTCTAAGTCTTTCTTCTTTGTTGTGGCAGTATTAGCGTTGGCCTTGCGATTGTTAATGATCTCATTAATTTCAGGCATAATTTTTAATCTAATAATAGAACAAGTTGCATTTACGCAGATTTTTCAGCATTCACCATGCCCACCATTGCAATAACTGACAAACTTTAGTAATTATCTATAAATTCCCAGTATTCGTTCAAGTTAGCAATATTCCGTGGAACTTCCTCTTCTAGCTAATTGTCTTTTTTCTATTCCGGACAGTTTTGAGAAAAACGGCTGAAACCAGCATTCTACCGTTACCAATCAAAAACTGTCCGAAGTATTGCTAGCCTCTTTTCTTAGTCCTCTACAATATCTATTAGGATCGAATGGCAAAATTATGCAGAGATATTCTCCAAAAACGCAAAATCTAAAATCTAAATTAACAGTCCACCAGCATCTCCCAGTTTGGCCCCCCGGCCACCTCTTGACCGACGCACCCCACTGATGTAAAACTGATTAATATCAATCATAAACTCATTTTTAGCTAATTGATCCCTAATCAACATCAGGAATTATGTTAGGATTACATCAGGAATTTATGGAGGACTTGAAAAATGGCTCACGTTGACCAAGAATTTTCCCAGGCTGCCCTACAGTGGGACCTCGATACTCTCTATTCGGACTTGCGTCATACCATTGGTAAACCTCTGACTCCTACCGAAAAGTTACACCTCCGGGGCTTACTCTGTGGTTATAGTCCCGCTGAAATAGCCCAAATCCTCGAAAAAGACCCCAAGGGCGTTCAAACTGACCTCTGCGCTTCTATTTATAAGTATGTTAAATCTCTGGTGGGAAAAACCGAGCAAAAAATCGGTAATTGGAGAAATATTTCTGAATGGTTGAACGATGCGGGATATCGATCTAAACC
>CAZUCT010000076.1:9370-26499 GCA_964619285.1 uncultured bacterium
TGAAAGAGAATTGATGTTGGGTTCCGCTTCGCTTCACCCAACCTACGATTTTACTACGATTTTACTCCTCCTCATCAAAAATTGGCGGCCAAAGTTCCGCAATAGATATCTCCCAACCAGGAAATAACTCGGGAATGCTCAAATTATCATCGCTTGTCAGTTCCACAGGTTCGCCAGTGGGACGATAAACGGTAACAATTTCCTCATCCGGGTCGATTAAAATTCCTACTCGGGCACCTTGTTCGATGTATTTTTGGATTTTCTTTTTTAAGGGAGGAATACGGTCGCTTTGGGACTTGATTTCTACTACTAAGTCAGGTACCATTTCTGCAAAGTAACGAACGCTTCGCCGCAAGCGATCGGCCCGCACAAAAGACACATCTGGTGCTGTGAGGCTGCTATCGGATAGGATAAAACCACCCGCAGAGTCAAATACCCGCCCCAGACGACGCGGATAAACCCAACTACCTAATAATCGAATTAGCTGAACCCCGACCTCGCTTGATATAATATCTGACGGTCCCATAACTGATATTTTCCCATTTTCTAATTCTAGTTGATAGTCCAAACCGGCTTGATTAATAGCCCCTTGCACTATTTCTAAATCCTTGAGCGTCACTTTGGTTGACATAAACTCCGAACTCCTATTTAGATATAGCTTTGTTAGTATTTTAGCACATCGGGCGGGAGCGATCCGATTTTTGCTCTTAAAATTACCCATTGGATGGAGGTTCGCCCCGACTACTACTCCGAAACCCCAGCTTTTTTCGCCTCCTCTATCCACCCATCGAACTTCTCCCGATTCTCCTTCACCCACTCTTCGGCGTGGCGGCGAATATCTTCGGGTTTATCCTCCCCTTCATTAATTAACATACTTTCCTTGTTAACATCTTCATGGGGAATTTGTACCAACTCAAACCAACGTTTGGCCATAGGATTAGCTGCTAAAAATTCCTTATTGGCAACAACCCGATAAGGATCCGTAACAAACCCTAAATTTTTACCATCAACCGTCGTTTCTTCTTTCCTTACTTCTCCCATTTCTGGCGGTAAAGAAGTAAAAGGAACCACCAACCAAATTACATCCCCATCCGGTTTTAAAACCGAACCGATCCAATGGGGCAAAAAAGCATAATACAAGACCGGTTCTCCCTGTCGGTAACGAGCAATTGTATTTGCCAATAAAGCCGTATATTCTCCTTGGTCGTGTTCCACCGTATCCCGCAATTCGTAAGCATCTAAATGATGTTCTATTACCAACTCGCACGCCCAACCAGGATTGCAACCGGTTAAATTTGCCTTCCCATCTCCATCGCTATCAAAAAGTTTAGCAATCTCGGGATTTTTCAATTGTTCGACATTAGTAATTCCGTATTCATCCGCCGTTTTCTTATCAATTTGATAGCCCTGCACCAAATTAGGAATTACCGAACCAACTCGCGTTAATTTCTCTTCTCCCCCCGCCGCTTCAAAAAACCTGGCGTGCCCCCTTTCGGCGTGAGTGGGGCTATAATCTAAATCGCCGTTAGCCATTGCAACTAACATCGCCGGATATTCAATTGTTTGAGGTTTTTCAACTCGATAACCCAATTTTTCCAAACCAATATTAACGATTTCCGTTTGGAATTTCTCTTCTATCCAGCTACTATGAGCCGAACGAACCGGGCTTGCTTCTTCCGGTATGGTAACAATTTCTGTTGTCTTTGTTTCAGAAGTAGAATTGCATCCTATTAAACCGATTAATAAAATGCTAAAAACTGTTGTTAGCGTTTGTTTTTTTAGTTTCATAATCGTTTTATTTTTTCCTTAAAAAATCCGTAGAACATGCATCTTGCCCGTTCCCAAAAAATCCGTAGAACAGGCAAGATGCCCGTTCTACATTTCCCGCCTCGCTGCCGCCAACCAACTCTCAAATAAATCTCGATGTTCGTCCACCCAATTGACAGCGTGGCGGCGAATATCTTCCATTTTATCTTCCCCCATAATCGCCAACTTTTGTTCCGCATTAATATCCTCAATGGGAACTCGAACTAATTCAAAAAAACGCTTCGCCACCGGATTAGCTTCCGCAAATTGTCGAGAAGCGACAACGCGGATGGTATCCTTGGGAAAACCCAGATTTTTTCCCTCAAAATCGGTACTTTCTCCTGGAACTTCCAACCAAACCGCATCCTTACCAACTTCTAATACCGAAGCCAGCCAGTGGGGCAGCCAAGTATAATACAGAATCGGCTCCCCTTGCCGATAGCGTTTAATGGCGTCTGCTATTAAAGCGGAGTAACTACCTCGTTCGATTTCCACCGTATCGCCCAAACCGTAAATATTTATATGATGCTCGATCGCATCTTGACAAGTCCACCCCGCATTACAACCGATTAAATTCGCCTTACCGTCGCCGTCGGTATCGAAGATTTTCGCAATTTCTGGGTCTTTGAGTTGTTCCATATTGTTAATATCGTACTCCCTAGCAGTCTTTAAATCGATTTGATACCCTTGCAAAATATCCCTTACCAAACTCCCCACCTTCTCTAATTTTGCTTCACCCCCGCTATTTTCAAATAAAGGCAGACCTTGTATTTCCCAGGCAGGAACAAAAAAATCCGCATCCCCATTACTCGCGGCAAAAAAGTTGCTAAAAGTCTCCATTTGTTTCGTTGTTTCTACTTGGTAGCCTAGCTTTTTCAAACCTAAATTGACGATAGTTGAAAGAAAGATAGAATCTTCCGTTGGTAACGTCACCGGGCGCACCGTTTCGCCCCTGACTGGTTTCATCGCCTCCGCTGACAGTGGAGGTTGATGTTGGTAAACCATAACTCCCATCCCCAAAACCAGCAGTAAAGAAGCGATCGCCCCCCCTCTCTTCGGCGAAAACCAAGAATAAATCCCGCCGATGGGGCCTCGCTGTTTCCAGGAAACCTTACCGCTAGCTTTAGCCACAGCTTGAGTAATGCGATCCAACATCACCGCGATCGACACGATACCCAACCCGCCGACAGTTGCCAAACCGACATCCAAGCGCCCCACTCCTTGCAATACCATCAATCCCAAACCCGGCACCGCTATCATCGCCGCAATTACCGACATTCCCAGAGCAAACAAAATCGTCTGATTTAACCCCGCGAGGATGGCGGGCATTGCCAGGGGCAGTTGCACTTCCCACAATAATTGTAACGGAGTCGAACCAAAAGCCAACCCCGCCTCTACTACTTCTGGGGACACTTGCCGCAGACCGAGATTTGTCAAGCGAATTAAAGGAGGGGTAGCATAGATAATAGTAGCGATCGCTCCTGGAACCTCGCCGATACCGAACAACATGACTGCGGGAACTAAATAGACAAAAGTCGGCATAGTTTGCATGATATCCAGCAGAGGATTGATGAATCCCAAGAGGCGATCGCTCTTAGCACAAGCAATCCCCAGAGGAATGCCGACAATAACGCTAAACGTTACCGCTGTCAGCACCAGAGACAGAGAAACCATCGCTTGTTCCCACGCCCCCACCAAACCGATAGCGCTCATGGCAAGGATGCTATAAACCGCGATACTTCTACCCGCCAGTTGCCAGGCGATTAAACCGATAATTATTAGGAGGATGGAGGGAGGAATGGAAAGCATTATTTGTCCGATACCTTCTAACAACCAGCCTACCGGTTGTCTAATTGCTTGGAAGAAAGGACGAAAGTTATCGACGACGAAGTTAATCCCCGTGGTAATCCAATCGTCGAGGGGGATAGTATAAAAGTCAAAGGGGTTTAAAATTATCTCTTTGATGCTTGCCGGGTTATCGGCAGCGAGGAGATGGAATGAAAATATAGTATTTAACACTTTTGGTTTACTCCTAAGTAGTTTTATTAGGTGCCCGTGTCTTCAGAAACCCGGTTTTTTCAAAAAACCGGGTTTCTTTAGTTTCAAAAAACCGGGTTTCTTTAGTTTCAAAAAACCGGGTTTCTTTAGTTTAAAAAACCGGGTTTCTCAACTGACTCTGGAACTTAAAAATAACTGCAGATAAACTCCCCCGCGCCACGGTCAATAAAAGGAACTGTCGAACCATCTTTTTTAATTTTAATTTGCCGACGACAATTATAAATTTCTTGAGGTTTAACTACGTCGTTAATGCGAACCGTTACTCGATATTCCCAATAATTTTTAGCGCTGCGTTTTATTTCCACGATACAAATTTTCTTGCCATCGATATTGCGGCAAAATTGCGCAGCATTAGCGGGTAATGCTAAGGTTAAATAGAAAGTAATTAATATTAGAAAAATCAGAGATTTTAAAGTTTTGATTTTCATAAATTATCCAAGTTAAAATTTTAATTAATTAAATCTGTAGGGGCCAAGCATTCTGGCAGTAAACTTTGGTAAAAAGCATTAACTTTCAGGTCCGAATGCTTGGCCCCCGCCCCACTCATTCTTCTACAGTTACTTCAGTTAACAATTCGTCTATTTTAGCACTCATTTCCTCTGTGTAAACAACGAGTTTCTCGGGATTTTGCAGGGCATATTTCATCAAAAAATTGAGAAAAACACTCATGGTTAGACCTTCTTCTTTTTCGCCTATTTTTGCCGGAGTAATTGGGTAGTTTTTAGCTGACATGAACGGTGGTTATTGATGTTTTACAATCTATTATAACACAGACAAAAACAACTCCTCAACGAGTCTGAAAAATATTTTGTACCATCTTTTTATCCGTTCCCGCCGCCGCTTTATCCAACTGGGCAACCTCCCCCGAGTCTAACTGCCAACCCAGAGAACCGATATTCTGTCGCGCTTGTTCTACAGTCTTCGCCCCGGGAATAGGAATAGCCCCCTTACAAATACACCAATTAAGAGCAACCTGAGCCATAGTTTTCTCTCGCGATCGCCCTATCTCTCCCATACATTCCAAAAGCGATCGACACCCCGGCAACAACTGCTCGAACAACCAACCCCGGAGCCCTTTAGGAAAAGGACCGTTTTCAGAATATTTACCCGTCAAAATACCCAACCCCAAAGGACTGTAAGCAATTAACCTAATCCCCAACTCGTCGCAAACCTCTTTAACTCCCAGTTCCGTCACTGGATAAGTAGAAAGTAAAGAATATTGAACCTGTAGGGTAGTAATAGGAACGCCGCGATCGCTCAACCGACGATGTACCCACCGCAACCGTTTCGGTCCGTAGTTAGACAAACCTACCCCCTTAACTTCCCCGCGTTCGTATAGATCCGCCAAACCGTCCAACAAAGGCCCCTCCTGCCAAGGCGCGTAATTAGCGGTGGACCAGTGCATCTGTACCAAATCCACATTTTTACCCAAGCGATCGGCAGAAGACAAACCGGCAGAAACCATAGAGCCCCTCGTCAACCGCCAAGGATAGGCAGCAAGTTTAGTGGCGATACAAATATCCTCCTTATTCGGACCGACATACTCCCGGCAAAAACGCCCCAAAAGCATCTCGCTGCGACCGTTCAACCTACCGGTACCGTAAGAGTCCCCCGTATCGAATACCGTTATCCCGTTCTCCACACAAAGGTTAAAAACTGCTTGTAACTCCTCATCCATCTTCGGATCGTATCCCCACAACAGTCGGTTGCCCCAGGCCCAGGTGCCGCAACCCATTTTTGAGAGATGGAGTTTTTGGTGGTTCTGCATAATTTATCCCCTCTAGTTTTCATTTCTCAATGCTAACCGTTAATGGTTCCCAAAGCAACTGTCCCAGGTCAAAATCCTATTTTTCCCGGAAAAACCTTGTTAAAAAGCGATCTAAGATCTCAAGTGGCAGTTTCAGAATATAATAGTCAACAATTGATTTAAAGTGAGGTCAAAAACATGGCTCGACAATTTAAAGGAAAAACCGCTTTGGTAACTGGAGGCAATAAAGGCATCGGTTTTGCCATCGGCAAAGGACTGGCAGAGTTAGGATTTGAAGTAATTATCGCCGCCCGTTCTTTGAAAAAAGCCGATGCTGCCGCCAAGCAAATTAAAAAAGAAACCGATCGCTCCCCGCAGACGGTGGAACTAGACGTCACCGACGACAACAGCATCCTCCGCGCTGCTCAAACCGTCGAAAAGGAAATAAAACACCTCGATGTTTTAGTCAATAATGCCGGCATCTATCCCGATAAAGACGTAGATATTCTTACCGTCTCCCGAGATGTACTCAACCTAGCCGCCAACACCAACGCTTTCGGAGCGATCGCCGTAACTCAAGCCTTTTTGCCCCTGTTGCATAGAGCCCCCACCGCTTGCGTTATCAACGTTTCTAGCGGTTACGGTGCCTTAGAGGATCTATCTAGTAGCGTTCCGAGTTATTGTTTATCGAAACTAGCTCTCAACGGCGCAACTATAATGCTCGCAAATGCCCTTAGACCCAAAGGCATCGCGGTTTATGCCTTATGCCCCGGCTCGGTGAGGACGGACATGGGCGGTGCCGACGCCCTCCGTTCCCCCGAACAGGGAGCAGATACAGCTATTTGGTTGGCCACGGAGGCTTCCCCAGAATTAAGCGGTAAATTTTTCCGCGATCGCCGCGCGATTTCTTATTAATTGGAAATGGGGAATTGCTAATTGCTAATTGCTAATTGCGCTTTTCCCCATTAAATTATTCCTCCAATAATAACCTGACTTTTTCTACTGGCAATTGCATCATTTGTGCCAACTGTTCTACAGTAAAACCAGAATTTAACGCTTTTTGTCAATTGTTAACTGTTAATTGTTAATTGTTCGGTGAAAGTTTTTTTGCAAAGATTCGATGCTGCCCTAGAATCATTATAACATAGGGGACTTGCAATTTAATAAGATACCGGCGTTGGGTTCCGTTTCACGCGCGCCCTACCTACAAGAGACTGGTAGTTTATTTTTGCACAAGTCCCTAGCGGCAAAAAGGGAATGGATCGTGGGGAATTGCTGATTGCTTATACGGGCACTTAAAAATCGCTGAAGCGATTACTACAAACTGGCAATATTGAATTAAGAAACCGGGTTTTTTCAAAAAACCCGGTTTCTGGGCTCGCGACTAGCAACCCAATTGTTAATTATTAATTATTAACTGTTAATTACTCCACCGTCACCGACTTAGCTAAATTACGGGGTTGGTCGACATCCAAACCGCGATGGGCGGCGATATGATAAGCCAACAATTGTAAGGGAATTACCGTCAAAATTGGGGATAACAATTCATCCACTTCCGGCACCGTTAAAAAGTCATTAAAAATATCTGCTGCCCCCTCCGATGAAGGCGTTACACCAATCAAACGGGCATCCCTCGCTTTAGCTTCTTGGGCGTTAGAAAGAACCTTTTCATAAACCCTGCCCGGCATGGCGATCGCTACCACCGGCACTTTATCATCTAAAAGGGCGATCGGTCCGTGTTTCATCTCCCCCGCCGGATATCCCTCCCCGTGAATGTAACTAATTTCTTTCAGTTTTAAAGCCCCTTCTAAAGCAATTGGAAAATTAATTCCTCGCCCCAAAAAGATAAAATCTTGAGTGTCATTAAACTCCCGAGCTAACTCTTCGATCTGCTCGTCCTGAGTTGCTAAAATTAATTCTATTTGTGTTGGCAACTGCCGCAAACCGTTAATAATTTCCTCCATTCTTTCTAAAGGCAAAGTTTGACGTCGCCAGGCAAATTCTAAAGCTAGAAAATAAAACGCCATTACTTGAGAAACAAAAGTTTTAGTCGCCGCAACGCCGATTTCTATGCCCGCCCGAATATCGATAATTTGATTGACAATATTAGCGATCGAACTTTCACTTCTGTTGGTAATTCCTAATAATTTAGCCCCAGAATTTTTCGGCTTTCCCGCCCGTCTTTGTTGTTCCATTGCTAAAGCCGCTAAAGTATCCGCAGTTTCTCCAGATTGAGTAACCCCAATAATTAAAGTATGAGGTCTTAAAGGAGATGGAGCGTAGCGAGATTCCGAAGCATATTGTACGTTAGTCGGAAGGTCTGCCAGTTGTTCTAAAAGGTATTTTCCGATTAAACTGGCGTGCCAGCTAGTACCGCAAGCTAAAATAGAAACTTGCTCGATATTTTCCAACAAAGAGTTCGATAAACCGAGTTGAATTGGAGATGCTTTATGAGCATTTTTCCGGTCCCATTCTGGGTTTAAATAAGCTTCCAAACAAGAGCGAATTACGCTCGGTTGCTCGTGAATTTCTTTGAGCATAAAATGTTTGAAAACTTGCTTTTCAACTAAAGCAGGACTCCAGTTGAGAATGCGGGGGACTTTATTGAGGCGATCGCCCTCAAAGTTATAAATTTCTACCCCCAAATGAGTTAACCTTGCCATTTCCCCATTTTCCAAGCTGACCACTGCTTGAGTGTGGGAGATTAAAGCGGGAGTATCCGAAGCGCAGAAAAATTCTCCTTGCCCCAAACCGATAGAAATAGGTGCTTGATGTCTGGCGACGATTAATTCGTTGGGATAGTCCGCGCAAATAACGGCGATCGCAAAAGCTCCTTCTAATTTATTTACTGCTTGTCGGACTGCTTCAAAAAACGGCGAAATAGCTCGGGATTTTTTAACATCAGAAGCAGATAATAAATCTGCTATTAAATGAGGGATTACTTCAGTATCAGTATCCGAGACAAATTCGTGTCCTTTACTTTTTAATTCTTCTCGAAGTTCCCGATAATTTTCAACAATACCGTTTTGAACCACTGCCACCCGTCCGGCAGTATCCAGATGGGGATGGGCGTTATATTCTTCTGGTTTGCCGTGAGTCGCCCACCGGGTGTGACCGATACCTATTTGGGAGGGAGTGTCTAACCCCGTTAGTTTTTCCTTAAGGTTATAAAGTTTGCCTTTAGCGCGAACGCAATCGATTTTATCTTCCCAAATAGTAGCTAAACCTGCCGAGTCGTAGCCGCGATATTCCAGTTTTTCCAGTCCCGAGATTAAAATATCTGTTGCTGGTTTAGTGCCGATGTAGCCAACTATGCCGCACATTTATTTCTCCTAAAATTGGTAATTGGTAATTGGTAATTGGTAATTGGTAATTAGCAAAATTAGCAATCAACCATTAACCCCTAGCTGATAACTGATTCTACAGATAATTCTTCTTGGCTTCCAACAGATACAAAAAAAATAGGGAAGAATTTCCCTATTAAATGTTTTGGATTTTAGATTGTTCGCGGGAGCTCTTCTAGCTCGCCTCCCATTCCCTAAAATCGGGATTTTTGAGCAGTCCTTGACAGCCTCCAGCTAAAATCTAAAATCCAAAACCTTCGATACAGCCTTGTGGCCTTTTTCTAATATGCTAGACCCATGCTCCGAGTAGTTTCAGCGCCTAGATAAACGCGGACGCTCAAAAAGTCAGTGGGGCAGGCAGTTTCGCAACGCTTGCAGCCGATACAATCTTCGGTACGGGGAGAAGACGCAATCTGGCCAGCTTTACAGCCATCCCAGGGCACCATCTCCAGAACATCTAGCGGGCAAGCACGGACGCACTGGGTACAACCAATGCAGGTATCGTAGATTTTGACTGCGTGAGACATTGACTAAGTTCTCCAAAAGATCGACTAATTTTGCCGCACCCGCTCGGTGGGAGCAGTTTGGACGGCAAGTTTTCAGGCTGAATTTGTCAGGATTATTGCTTAGTTTATCCTACATGGGGCGATCGCTTAAAAACTGTGTTGTAAAACTTCAAAGAACTTAATATTTGCCAGCCGGATTAATAACTTAAAGTCCCAGCTTCGACAATACAGGACTGGTAGAGACCACATGACGGTCCAATCCCAAGTCCTTCGGAGGGATACCCAAGGCCAAGGCCACCAGTTGGGACAGGTGTAGAACCGGCAAACCCAACTTGCGGCCCGCTACTTTTTCTACCTCTGGCTGGCGAGAGTCCAAATTCAGATGACACAAAGGGCAAGGAGTTACCATACAATCAGCCCCTTTGTCAATAGCTTCCGCAAGATGAGTTCCGGCCATTTGGAAAGATTGGTCGGTAGCGTAGCTGGATAGGGGCCAACCGCAACATTGAGTCCGACCTCTATAGTAAATAGGAGTTGCTCCCAGAGCCCGAAATACATTTTCCATAGACTCCGGCTGATAGGGATCGTCGAAAGGTAAATGACCTTGGCCCCTTAAGATATAGCAACCATAAAAGGCCGCACACTTAAGGCCAGAAAGTTGACGGCTCGCCCGGCTCTGAATTTCTTCGAGGCCGTAATCTCCTACCAAGGCCCATAGTAGATGTTTGACCTCCGTACTTCCTCGATAAGGAGAACAACTTTCTTTTTGTAAGAAGCTGTTAACTTCGTTGAGATAGGTTGGATTGTTTTCTTTGGCCTCTTTTAAGCGTTCGTCAACATGACCGATAACCCCCTGACAAGTGCTGCAATGGGTCAGCAATGGCAGATCGAGATCTTCGGCTAAAGCAATATTGCGGGCGTTAACCGTATCTTCGAGAAGTCGCGAATCTTCTTTAAAAGTCCCAGAACCGCAACAGGACGCTTTTTTTAGTTCTACGAGTTCGATGCCCAGGGCTTTAGTCAGGGCCTCCGTTGACTGGTATAGTTCCCGGCAAGCTCCTTGAGCGACGCAGCCGGGGAAATAGGCATATTTTAGGTTAGTGGATGGCATAGCATTAATTAAAAGAGTGAATTGTAAGGTTGTATTTTTATCCTATTTGAGTTGGGTAACAATTTTGGATTTTGGATTTTGAAGAACCACTATCCCCATTCCCCATTTCTCATTCCCCATTCCCCATTCCCCATTCCCCATTCCCCATTGCCAAAATCGGATAAGATAAAGAACGCGGCATTCAACGAGGATAAAATAAATGAACCCAGAAATTTTTGAGAAAGTCCAAAAAATAGTTGTAGAACAACTCGAAGTAGAAGAAAACCAAGTAACGCCAGAAGCTAGCTTTGCCAACGATTTAGGAGCAGATTCTTTAGACGTAGTGGAGCTGGTAATGGCTTTGGAAGAAGAATTCGATATCGAGATTCCAGACGAAGCAGCCGAAAAAATTGCTACAGTCCAAGCGGCTGTGGAATACATCGATAAACAAGTATCAGCAGCAGCATAAGCACCAACTTCTGATAGCAAAGTTGGTGCGTTCTGGCTGTTTAAGTATGTAAAACGGAAAAGATGACAAATTCTGAGCTTAAGCGCGTTGTAGTAACAGGTCTCGGCGCGATTACACCGATTGGTAATACCCTAACAGAATATTGGGAAGGGTTATTAAGCGGACGAACTGGAATTGGCCCCATAACTCTATTCGATGCTTCGCGCCATGCTTGTCGCTTTGCAGGAGAAGTTAAGGGATTCGACCCCCACGATTATCTAGAACGCAAAGAGGCAAAACGGATGGACCGTTTTGCTCAATTTGCAGTCTCAGCCAGCAAGCAGGCCATAGCCGATGCTCGATTGACTATCGACGAACTCAACGCAGAACAGGTGGGAGTAATTATCGGCACCGGCATCGGCGGTTTGAAAGTATTAGAAGATCAGCAAGAAGTTTATTTGACTCGCGGCCCCTCTCGCTGTAGTCCTTTTATGATTCCGATGATGATCGCTAATATGGCTGCGGGACTAACGGCCATTCACACGGGGGCTAAAGGGCCGAACAATTGTACGGTGACAGCTTGTGCGGCGGGCTCGAATGCGGTGGGGGATGCTTTTCGTTTAATTCAACGAGGCTATGCCCAAGCAGCTATCTGTGGCGGTACAGAAGCAGCAGTTACTCCTTTGGGATTGGCAGGTTTTGCATCGGCCAAAGCTTTATCCACTCGCAACGACGCTCCGGAGAAGGCCTCCCGTCCTTTCGATCGCGATCGGGATGGCTTTGTTATGGGAGAAGGTGCGGGCATTCTCGTTCTCGAAGAATTGGAATACGCCCAAAGTCGAGGGGCGAGAATCTATGCAGAAATCGTCGGTTACGGTATGACCTGCGACGCTTATCACATGACTGCCCCAGTACCGGGGGGCGAAGGAGCTGCCAGGGCGATTAGGATGGCCCTAAAAGATGGGGGCTTGAATCCATCGGATATAACTTACATTAATGCCCACGGCACCAGTACCCCCGCTAACGACTCCACGGAGACAGCAGCTATTAAAGCGGCTTTGGGCGAAAGCGCCTATAAAACGGCCATAAGTTCTACTAAGTCGATGACGGGCCATTTATTAGGAGGCTCTGGAGGTATCGAGGCCGTAGCAACCGTGATGGCGATCGCTAACGATAAAGTCCCACCCACCATTAATTTAGAAAACCCCGATCCGGCCTGCGACCTAGATTACGTCCCAAACCAAAGCCGCGAACTTAAAGTAGAAGTGGCCTTGTCAAATTCTTTTGGTTTTGGAGGCCATAACGTAACCTTGGCCTTGAAAAAATACTCCTAAGGGACTTGTTAAAAAATAAACTACCAGTCTCTTGTAGTCTCTTGTAGGTAGGGCGCGCGCGAACCTCCACCCAACACCGATATCTTATTAAATTGCAAGTCCCTAAGAGGAGAATGGGGAATAGGGAATGGGGAATAGCTACCTTATTTCTTTTTGTCCCCCAAGGGCTTTTTTGATAATTGGCAGACAATTGAAGTCAAAAAATGGGAACCTTATGTTCCCATTTTTTCTAGGGGTCTTGGCCAAGAAACAAATTTAAAATCGAGAGCCCCCTTGCCTCTAGAGCCCCAAAGATGGGAAGATCGAGAAAACCTTAAGGCCGAGCTAGAAGCAAAAAGACTAGAACCGACAAGCCAAAAAGGTTTGACCTTTTAAGACTCACACAAAAATCAGGAAAAAGATAATTATGGCCGTTGCCACTCAATCCCTAACGGAACTTTGCATTAACTCAATTCGCTTTTTAGCCATTGATGCCGTAGAAAAAGCCCAATCAGGCCACCCCGGCTTACCAATGGGGGCGGCCCCAATGGCCTTCGTTCTCTGGGACAAAATGATGCGGTTTAACCCCAAAAATCCTAAATGGTTTAATCGCGATCGCTTTATCCTTTCCGCAGGTCACGGCTGTATGCTCCAATACGCCCTCATGTACCTTACCGGTTATGACAGCGTAACCCTAGACGACATCAAACAATTCCGTCAGTGGGGCTCCAAAACTCCCGGCCACCCAGAAAACTTTGAGACCGAAGGAGTAGAAGTAACCACCGGACCTCTAGGACAAGGAATAGCTAACGGTGTCGGACAGGCAATGGCAGAAGCTCACCTAGCAGCAAAATTTAACAAACCCGACTGTAAAATCGTCGATCATTATACCTACGTCATCCTGGGCGACGGTTGCAACATGGAAGGAGTCTCCGGGGAAGCTTGCTCCTTAGGGGGACATTTGGGACTCGGCAAATTAATCGCCCTCTACGACGACAACCACATCTCCATCGACGGTTCCACCGATATTTCTTTCACCGAAGATGTCGGCAAGCGCTTTGAAGCCTACGGCTGGCACGTTCAGCACGTTAAAGATGGCAATACCGACTTGCAGGCGATCGAAGCAGCCATCCAAAAAGCTAAAGAAGTCACCGACAAACCCAGCTTAATTAAAGTAACTACCACTATCGGCTTCGGTTCTCCCAATAAAGCCAATACTGCCGGAGTTCACGGTGCCGCCCTTGGTGGTAGCGAAGTGGAAGCAACCCGGAAAAACCTCGGTTGGGAATACGAGCCCTTTGTCGTACCGGAAGACGCTATCAATCACTTCCGCAAAGCTGTCGAAGGCGGTCAAAGCGCAGAAGCAGAATGGAATCAGACTTTTGCCGAGTATAAAACTAAGTATCCAGAAGATGCGGCAGAGTTCGAACGCATGACCAGCGCCACCCTGCCCGAAGGTTGGGAAAAAGCTCTGCCAACCTTCAGCCCGGAAGACAAAAAGCTCGCCACTCGCAAGCATTCAGAAATCGTTCTCAACGCTATAGCAGAAGCTTTACCAGAACTCATCGGCGGTTCTGCAGACCTTACTCACTCTAACTACACCTTCTTAGAGTGTTCCGGCAGTTTCCTCAAAGGAGAATATCACAATCGCAACCTCCGCTTTGGCGTGCGCGAACACGGCATGGGGGCGATTTGTAACGGTATTGCCCTGCACGGTTCTGGTTTGATTCCTTACGGTGCGACCTTCTTGGTGTTTACCGATTATATGCGGGCTTCTATTCGTTTGTCCGCTCTTTCCCAGGCGCGAGTTATCTGGGTGATGACTCACGATTCGATCGCTCTAGGAGAAGACGGTCCTACTCACCAACCAGTAGAACATGTAGCATCTCTGCGACTAATTCCTAATTTATTGGTGATGCGTCCTGCGGATGGCACCGAAACTTCTGGGGCTTATAAGGTGGCGGTTGAAAATAAAACCCGTCCTACTTTGTTGGCTTTATCTCGCCAAGGAGTGCCTAACCAGCCAGGTAGTTCTATTGAAGGAGTCAGCAAGGGTGCTTATATTCTTTCCGATGCCGATGGTACTCCCGATATTATTCTGATAGGTACGGGTACCGAACTGCAACTTTGCGTCGATGCTGCCGAGCAGTTGAAAGGTGAAGGTAAGAAAGTTCGGGTTGTTTCTATGCCTTGCTGGGAACTGTTTGACGAACAAGATGCCAGTTATAAGGAATCTGTGTTACCTGCATCGGTAACTAAGCGGTTAGCTGTGGAAGCTGGCTCTAGTTTTGGTTGGGAACGTTACGTCGGTTTTGAGGGAGATACAGTTACTATCGATCGCTTCGGCGCTTCTTGTCCCGGTGGCGTAGCTTTGGAGAAGTTTGGTTTTACTGTCGATAACGTCGTCGCTAAGGCTAAGGCTTTGTTAGGTTAGTAACCGCTTTTTTCTAGTTTGTTGTAATTGATGGGGCTCCCTATTTTTAGGGGGCCTTTTTCCCTCAAAACTGAGAAAATGGACATAAGTACCTGTGCAAAATTAATTACATACCGAACAGGCAATAGCCGCGTTCTACGGGCAAATTTTTCTGCAAATATTTTTGCATACCTACTTAGAATTAACGTTTTGCATTGATTAATAAATCAAGTTATCATGTTAACGTACTCTTGAATAGAGCGGAGGGGCAATGAAAGCAGCCAACAAAATCCGCTGCTAACCCCATTCCCAAAAACAAGAGGACGTGCAACAGCACGCCCTCCCAGACGGAATTATATGTCAGAAACCCGGTTTTTTCAAAAGGTCAAGAAACCCGGTTTTTTGAAAAAACCGGGTTTCTGAGATACTTAAGCTAACATAGCAGCTCGGACTACATCATGCCCATGCCACCCATACCGCCCATACCGCCCATGCCGCCCATGCCGCCCATGCCGCCCATGCCGCCCATGCCGCCCATGGCATCCATGTCGGGCATAGCACCTTTCTTCTCGGGTTTCTCGACGACCAAAGCTTCCGTGGTTAAAACCATACCGGCGATGGAACCAGCATTTTGCAAGGCAGAACGTACCACCATTGCCGGGTCCAAAATTCCCGCAGCAATCAGATCTCCGAACTCGCCGGTCACGGCATTATAGCCGACATTAAAATCGGTGGAGCGAACTTTTTCCACCACCACAGAACCTTCAGCGCCCGCATTATCGGCAATTTGGCGCAAAGGTGCTTCGAGGGCTCGCTTGACAATATTCGCGCCGAGTTTCTCTTCGTCGTTCAAACTACCCAGAACATCGTCAATCTTAGCCGACAAGTGAATCAAAGTAGTACCGCCACCGGGCACTATACCCTCTGCCACCGCAGCTTTAGTCGCGTTCAGAGCATCCTCGATGCGCAACTTGCGATCCTTCAGTTCGGTTTCAGTGGCGGCACCGACTTTAATCACCGCTACCCCGCCGGCCAGTTTGGCGATCCGTTCTTGCAACTTCTCTTTATCGTACTCCGAGTCGCTTTCCTCTAACTGGCGGCGAATTTGAGCCACCCGTTTTTCCACGTCTGCCTTAGTGTTGGAACCGGCAACAATAGTGGTATTGTCTTTTTCTACGGTCACTTTCACCGCAACTCCTAACATATCGAGAGTTACAGCATCCAGACTCAAACCGATTTCTTCAGAAATCAATTGACCGCCAGTTAGAGTGGCGATATCTTGCAACATCGCTTTGCGACGTTCGCCAAATCCGGGGGCCTTAACCGCAACCACGTTAAGAACGCCTCGGGCCTTGTTTACCACCAGAGTCGCTAAAGCTTCCCCTTCTATATCCTCGGAAATGATGAGCAAAGGTTGACTCGCCCGGGCCGCCTGTTCTAAAACCGGCACTAAATCCTGGATGACGTTGATTTTTTTATCGGTAATCAGGATGCGGGCGTTTTCGTATTCCGCCACCATCCGTTCTTGATCCGTGACGAAGTAGGGGGAAATATAACCGCGATCGATTTGCATCCCTTCGACCACATCCAATTCCGTATTCAAGGATTTAGATTCTTCTACGGTGATTACGCCGTCTTTGGTAACTTTATCCATGGCCGAGGCGATGATTTTTCCTACTTCCTCGTCGTTACCTGCCGAGACTGTGGCAACTTGAGCGATCGCCTCTCCTTCAACCGGTTTGGCAACTGCTTCTATTTCTTTAACCAGAAAATTGATTGTTTTTTCGATGCCGCGACGGATGGCCACTGGGTTAGCCCCTGCGGCCACGTTTTTTAAACCTTCCTTAATCATAGATTGGGCCAGGATGGTAGCCGTGGTGGTCCCATCGCCCGCAACATCCTTAGTTTTGGCTGCCACTTCTTGAATAAGTCTGGCCCCAGTATTTTCTAATGGGTCTTCTAGTTCTATTTCTTTAGCAACGGTGATACCATCGTTAACGATTTGGGGGGCTCCAAATTTTTTCTCCAAAAGCACGTTCCGACCTTTGGGGCCGAAGGTAATGCGGACTGCATCGGCTAGGGCGTTAACTCCTCGTTCGAGGGCCCGCCGCGATTTATCGTTAAATTCTACTATTTTGGCCATAGTTGTCTTCTAATTAAATTCTCCAATTAGACAATTTAGCACCCAGAGGCGTAGAGTGCTAGTTGTGGGAAACCGTACAAGGGGTGTTCGTAGCGATGGTTCGTAGTAACGACTTTAGTCGTGGTTCGTAGTAATCGCTTTAGCGATTAAAATCTATTCTCCATTCCCAATCTTAAGGTAACTAAATATTAAAAAAAAATCGAGTTGACTACGAACTTTTACGACTAAAGTCGTTACTACGAACTTTTACGACTAAAGTCG
>CAZUCT010000077.1:0-26320 GCA_964619285.1 uncultured bacterium
ATTCGGAAGGCGAGGCCGGAGATGATGACTTGGATTTGGGTTTGGATTCGGAAGGCGAGGCCGGAGATGATGACTTGGATTTGGGTTTGGATTCGGAAGGATTGGGCGAAGACGACTTGGATTTGGGGTTGGAATCGGAAGGATTGGGAGGAGACGACTTGGATTTGGGGTTGGAATCGGAAGGATTGGGAGGAGACGACTTGGATTTGGGGTTGGAATCGGAAGGATTGGGAGGAGACGATCTCGATCTAGGGGATATGGAAGAAGCCACTACCGATAAGAAAGATTTTGTCGCAGAAAATATACCCGATCCTTTCGGGGAAGATGACTCCGAAGACTTCGACGATCTGGGCTTGGGCGATGAGGGAGATGATGATGGATTGGGGGATTTATCCTCGGATGAGTTAGGCGACGATTTGGATTTTGGCGATCTCGAAGGAGAAAATGAAGATGAGTTGTCTTCTGAAGAGCTCGGAGATTTAGATCTTGATGACCTGGGAGGGGATGGATTGGGCGATTTGGAACTGGATTTGCCAGAAGGCAATTCCGATGATGATGATGACCTGGGGCTTGGGATTTAGAGGATAACCTCGCGGTTTTCCGATAAGATTTTTCCAATCTCACAATTAAATAGAACCGGGCTTGATGATGCAGTTTTGCCGGTAAAGGCGGTACTGACATCGAGCGGGGGTTTGTTCGTCAAAAAATTTCTCGAAGGATAAAAGGAGAAATTTGTCAAGGGAAGTTAAAAGCAAAAATAATAAAGGTTTTTGACTTTACTAATCATTAAAAAGGAGAAAATTAAATCTATGACTACTACAACTCAACCACAAACAGAAGCTTTAACTTTTGAGTGCGAAACGGGTAATTATCACACTTTTTGCCCCATCAGTTGCGTTGCCTGGCTGTATCAAAAAATAGAGGATAGTTTTTTCTTAGTAATTGGTACCAAGACTTGCGGTTATTTTCTCCAAAATGCGATGGGGGTGATGATTTTTGCCGAACCTCGCTATGCGATGGCGGAGTTGGAAGAGGGGGATATTTCTGCTCAGTTAAACGATTATAACGAGTTGAAGCGACTGTGCGACCAGATTAAGCGCGATCGCAATCCGAGCGTTATCGTTTGGATCGGTACTTGCACTACCGAAATTATTAAAATGGATTTGGAAGGGTTGGCACCCAAACTGGAAGCGGAAATCGGCATTCCGATCGTAGTCGCCCGCGCTAACGGTTTAGATTATGCTTTCACTCAAGGGGAAGATACGGTATTGGCGGCGATGGCGGCTCGCTGCCCGAAACAAGCTGTAGAAGAAGAGAAAGAAGAGCGCAGCGGTATCCAAAAACTTTTAAGCTTCGGTCGCAAAAAAGAAGACGTTGCGGCGGAGGAGTCGGAATATAAAGACCATCCTCCACTGGTGCTGTTTGGTTCCCTGCCGGATCCGGTGGTGACGCAATTAAGTCTGGAATTGAAGAAACAAGGAATTAAGGTTTCCGGTTGGTTGCCTGCGAAACGTTATACGGAACTGCCGGCGATCGAGGAGGGATATTATGTAGCGGGGGTAAATCCCTTTTTAAGCCGCACTGCTACTACTTTAATGCGCCGCCGCAAGTGTAAGTTAATCGGTGCCCCATTCCCTATCGGCCCCGATGGCACTCGCGCTTGGATCGAGAAGATTTGCTCGGTTTTCGGTATCGAGCCCCAAGGTTTAGAAGAACGGGAGGCGCAAATTTGGCAGAATTTGGAGGATTACATCCAGTTAATTCGCGGTAAGTCGGTTTTCTTTATGGGCGATAATTTGCTGGAGGTGTCTCTGGGACGTTTCTTGATTCGTTGCGGGATGACTTGTCCCGAGATTGGCATTCCTTATATGGATAAGCGCTACCAAAAGGCTGAGTTGGAGTTGTTGGAGAAGACTTGCCAGGAGATGGGAGTGCCGCTGCCAAGGATTATTGAGAAGCCGGATAATTACAATCAGATTCAACGTATTTATGAGTTGAAACCGGATTTGGTGATTACTGGTATGGCTCATGCTAATCCTTTGGAGGCGCGGGGTATTAATACTAAGTGGTCGGTGGAGTTTACTTTTGCTCAGACTCACGGGTTTACTAATGCTCGGGATGTTCTGGAGTTGGTGACTCGTCCCCTGCGTCGGAATAATAATTTGAAGGATTTGGGTTGGGGTAACTTGGTTAAGGAAGAGGCGAAGGTTTAATCCCAAAAAAAAGATATGTAGGGGCAAAGCATTCGGGCGGTAAGTTTTGATAAACAGCACAAGTTTTTATGTCCGAATGCTTTGCCCCCACCCCGCGTCTAATTTTATGCTCGGTTTCTTGTTTGAGGAACCGAGTTTTTTGGATATGGTTTATTATGATAAGGGAAAAACAGGAGATTAAAATCGTGTTATCCCACGCAGGCAACCTAGCAGATAATTGGCAGTTTACAGAAATTTGGGTCGATCCTACTTCGGTGCCGCCTTATGTTTTAATGTTACTGGGGGACGATGAGAATAATTTTTGTATTTTTGACCCGAAGGAAGGATCTAAAATTGTTTTTGCTTGTTCGAGTTATGAGGAGGCAAAACTTTGGTTGCTTGAGGATGAATACGAACGAGTGGAGGGGCGATTGTTAATGGAGGAAGTTGCTTGATAATTGGTGCTGTTTTTGTCACAAATTGGGAGGCGGGGAGTAAAAATGTTTCAATTATTCGATGGAGTAAAACTAATAGAAGAAATTCCCTTAACTGATGGGGGAATTGCATCGGTGGGAACTGTCGGTGCTATTGTTGAAGTTCTTAATAATGGCGAGATTTATATTGTGGAGTTATTTGGAGATTGGGTTAAATACGACGAGCAAGATAATTTTTTGTCCGCCACGGAAGACGATCCAGAGGCATTTAGAGAAACTCTTGGGGTGGAAACTGTTTATCCTCATCAGTTAGTTTTGACTGTTTCGGCACGGGAAACTATGGGAGTTCGGGAACATTTGGGGGTTGTTTTGGAGAATTTGTCTGAGGATTTGTTGGCTGAAGTTCGAGATTTTGCTGAGTTTTTGCAGCAGAAACAGCGACAGAATCTTGCTAGATAATTAGGAGGTGATTTTGATGAGTAATGTTATTTCTTTTCAAATCTCATGTTTTGGGTATGGTTTATGATGATAAGGGGAAAAAAGAAGGAAGTTGCTTAGATTTGGTATCTCTAGGGATAGGATAATATGAACTATAAACTTTTTGAATTGTCGGAAGATGAAATTACCATTAGGCGATCGCGCCCAAATTCCCATACAAAAACTAACGGGTTATTGCTTAAACCCTCAACATCCCAAAGGCAAACACAAAGCTAGAGTGTTCCAGTCAGCTTTGGGAATTACAATGAAAAATGTTGATGTTTTGTACGACCTTATTCAAAAAGCAGCAGTGGAAGGGGAAGTTATCCAGCAAAACGCCACTGAATTTGGTCAGTTGTTTAAGGTGGACTGGACCGTAAAAGATACCCAAATTGAACTTCGTACTATCTGGGAAACTACCGCTGAAAATCCCAATCCTCGTTTGGTTTCTGCATTTATTAAGGACTAATAATTATGAACAAAATTGAAGTTTTAGATACGGTTGCTACTCTCAAGTCAATTGCTGCGGACAGATTAACTTTAGTCGAACCAGAATATGAATCTATTACCACTTTGCCAGTAGGACTTGTGGGTACTGTTGTTGAAGTTTACGGGAATGGCGAGTCGAGGAAATATTTGGTTGAATTTTCCGATCCGGAAGGTTGCGAATATGCTATGGCAATTTTAAATGCCGATGAAATTTTGGTTTTGCAATATGAAGTGGCGATCGCCTAGCTAAGTGGGAGCATCCCATATTTGCAAAAATAGAAAATGGCTAATCGCTAATGGCTAATCGCTAATGGCTAATTGGTTCTGTAAAAAATGCAATTAGCAATTAGCAATTAGCAATTAGCAAAAAGCGTTGAATTGTAGGTTTTCTTCAAAATTGAGATGCACCCTAGCTAAGTTGTCGCAGCAGAAGATAATTAGGAGGTAATTTTGATGAGTAATGTTATTTCTTTTCAAAAAGTAGTTGAGTAGAGTCTCTTTCTGAAGAAGAGCAAGATTTGTTGTTTGAATTGATTCATAAACGCAGAGTGGAAGAAAGAAGGAGTGAAATTGTTAGAAATTATAGGGAAACTTTAGAAGCAATGAAAACTGGTAGGGCAAAGAAGGGAAATGTTGCAGATTTACGGGAAGATTTAAACAATGCTGAAATTAAAGTAAGTTGAATTTAATGGGTGTTGGGTTCCGTTTCACTCCACCCAACCTACAATTTTTATTAGTTTAGAGAGCAGTTCAAGAAACCCGGTTTTTTGAAAAAACCGGGTTTCTGAGATAGTACAGAGAATGCTTTATTAAAATGACTCAAAAAATCAAAATATTTTCCTTTTTCTCCGGTTCTGGTTTCCTAGATTTGGGTTTTGAAAATAGCGGCTATCATATCGCTTTTGTTAACGAATTTTTTCCACCTTTCTTGAGGGCTTATCGTTACTCCAGAGAGGTTTTAAAACTACCCGAACCAGAATACGTTTGCTCTTCAGAAAATATAGTTAATTTCACCGCCGAGAAAAAAACCTATTTACAAGATTTAATGGCCAACGCTCGCCAAACTGCCGATTTAATTGGCTTTATTGGGGGGCCGCCTTGTCCCGATTTTTCGGTGGGGGGAAAAAATCGGGGGAAAACGGGGGATAAAGGGAAATTATCCGGCGCTTATATCGAGTTAATTTGTCAGCAACAACCGGATTTTTTTGTGTTTGAAAATGTTAAGGGTTTGCGGTCGACTAAAAAACATCGAGAGTTTTATGAGGAAATTAAAGGCAAACTTTATGAGGGCGGTTATTTAATTACGGAGAAGTTAATCAACGCGATCGCCTATCAAGTTCCCCAGGATAGAGAGAGGATTATTTTAATCGGTTTTAAGTCCGATTTATTGGCAGATAAAAGATTAGAAATTGGTGTTTCAGAAACCCGGTTTTTTCAAAAAACCGGGTTTCTTGACAGGTTTTCTAGCACCATACCGGACGGAATTTTTCCTTGGAAAAAGCATATAGCTTATCCTACAAATGAAGTTTTCTCTTATCCGTGGCCGACTACTAATGCTTTTCGAGAAAACTCGGAAATAGAGTTTCCTAATAATATCCCCAAAGAATTAACGGTGGAATATTGGTTTAGAAAAAATCAGGTGGAAAATCATCCTAATGCCTGCCATTATTTTCAACCGAGGGCGGGAAAAACCAAAATGGAAACGGTGGCGGAGGGAGATGATTCTAAAAAATCTTATAAACGACTGCATCGGTGGCGATATTCTCCCACCGCTTGCTATGGTAATAACGAGGTTCACTTACATCCTTATAAAGTGCGTCGTTTATCTGCTGCCGAAGCGTTAGCTATTCAGTCTTTGCCGCGAGAATTTGTTTTACCGGAGAAGATGACTTTAAGCGATATGTTTAAAACTATCGGCAATGGGGTTCCTTATTTGGCGGCTAAGGGGATTGCTGAAAGTATATTGGATTTTGTGCAAGAGCAATGAATTGGTAACAATCGCAACAAAACCGGAGCAATTGAAAAAAAATCCGTATATTCGCGGCTTCCTGACAAGGAAAATTTCTTTTGCTAAAATACTAATATAGATGCTAAAGCATTGTAGCAAGCGCAGGAGATTTCTAATGAACAAGAGACAAAATCCCAATAAATTTGAGTTCGAGGGCGAGTCCTCTGGGGAGAACTTGCTGTGGGAATATGTCCAATCTATGAATCCAGAAATAATTGAGAAATTGTCCCAACCAACGCCAGAAGTGGCTCAGTTAATGGAACACAACTTGGCCGCCATGTTGGGAAACCTGCCACCAGAGCATTTTGATGTCAAAATTACTACCAGTCGGGAAGCTTTGGGCCAAATGTTGGGCTCGGCGATGATGAGCGGTTATTTTTTGAACAAGGCCAAACAAAGGATGGACTTGGAAAAGTCGGTTCATAAAGTCCACTTCCACAGTTAAGATGATGATGAGAAGTTGACGCCGCCTATTTGTCAGTTATATATATTTACTGGCAGCAATGCTTCGCAGGAGAGAGTAACAACAAACTCCGTTAAGCTGACATTTTAGAAAAAAATACTAATCATAAGGATGGCGTCAGCTAAATTTAAGCTAATAGATGATTGATAAGTAATAACAGAGGTTAGGTAAGTAAGAAAGGATTGGTCAAGGAAAGTGGCAATATTGCCAAAAAGCTGGGTTAAACGTTATGCTATTTTTGGTAACGCAAAAATAGGAATAGCCAATGAACGATTACTTAACCCGGGGCGCGGTAGAATCATTCGCTAGAAACGATCGCTCTCTCCATCTCCAACTATCCAAAGGAGCGATCGCTCTCAGCATTCTCGCCCCCAACCTCCTCCGAGTTCGATACTCTCCCACGGGGAACTTTAAACCCCGCCGCTCTTGGGCGGTGGCGCGAGACGACGGCGAATGGCCGCAAGTATCCTTCCAAATAGAAGAAACTCCCGAAAGTATAGACATTTCAACGGAACGGATGCGGATAGTGGTGGAGCGCAAAACTTCGATGCTTCAATGCTTCGACCTGGAGGGCAACTCCTTTGCTGCCGACGGGGAACCCATCGGTCGCAAAACTACCTATAACGGTTCTGCCTGCTGGAAGCGCATCGAACCGGAGGAGCATTTTTACGGTTTCGGAGAGCGTACCAGTTTGTTAGAGCGACGGGGAAAGCGTTCTACTAACTGGACTGTGGATGCTTTCCAATATCAATCCTTGACGGATAACCTCTATAAAGCGATTCCTTTTTATATCTCCCTTCGTTCTGGTTTGGCTTACGGCATTTTTCTCAATACGACTTTCGAGAGCAAGTTTGATGTGGGTGCCGACGAGGCTAATATTTTGCGGCTGGAAAGTCGGGATAGCGAGCTAGACTATTATATTATTTACGGACCGGAACCGGCAGCCATCCTGGAAACTTATACGGAACTAACCGGTCGGATGCCGCTGCCGCCGAAGTGGGCTCTCGGCTACCACCAGAGTCGGTGGAGTTATGAAAATGAAGATTGGGTGCGACGGATAGCTAAGGAAATGCGCGATCGCCACATTCCCTGCGATGTCATTCATCTGGATATCGACTATATGCGCGGCTATCGAGTTTTCACTTGGAGTCCCCAACGTTTCCCCAACCCCCAAAAGCTTTTGGGGGAACTGCAACAACAAGGATTTAAGGTCGTAACTATAATAGATCCGGGGGTGAAATACGAGCCCGAGTTTGAACCCAACGGTCGCTACAAATACGAAAACTCTCTCCCAAACCGGATTTTTACCGAAGGCATCGCCAAAGATTGTTTCGTTCGGGATGCGGATGGTAACTTGGTTGCGGGTTACGTCTGGCCGGATAAAGCGGTTTTTCCCGATTTTATAGATCCGGAGGTGCGCCGCTGGTGGGGCAGCAAACATCGGGATTTAATTGATTTGGGGGTTCGGGGTATTTGGAACGATATGAACGAACCGGCCCTGGACGATCGCCCTTTTGGGGAAGGAGGGGTGAAAATTCCCTTTCCCCTAAACGCTCCCCAAGGGCCGCCAGAAGAAAGGGCGACTCATGCAGAAGTGCATAATTTGTATGGTTCGATGATGGCGCGGGCGTCTTACGAAGGGTTGGAGAAGTTGCTGCCAAACGAGCGGTTTTTCGTATTGACGCGATCGGGTTTTGCGGGGATGCAGGGTTGGTCTGCCGGTTGGACGGGGGATAACCAGTCGAGCTGGGAACATTTGGAGATGTCTTTGCCGATGTTGTGCAATTTGGCGCTGTCGGGGGTTGGGTTTGTGGGAAGCGATATCGGCGGTTTTTTTGGGGATGCCACTGGGGAGTTGGTGGCGCGTTGGACGCAGATAGGGGCGTTTTATCCGTTTATGCGGAATCATACGATGGAGGGAACGGCGAATCAAGAACCGTGGCAGTTTGGCGATCGCGTTGAATCTATTTGTCGGGAATATATCGAGTTGCGCTACCGACTGCTGCCCTACATTTATACTCTTTTTCATCGGGCGGCGACTTCTGGGGCACCGGTGATGGCGCCTTTGCTGTACCACTATCCCAAGGATGTCAAAACTTATCAACTTCACGACCAGGTAATGTTAGGAGAATGGTTGATGGCGGCGCCGGTGTATCGTCCGGGGGTGGAATATCGGGCGGTTTATTTGCCCGAAGGGGTTTGGTATGATTGGTGGACGGGCGATCGCTACGAGGGACCGGCTCATATTTTAGCTCACGCACCTTTGGAACGGATGCCGATTTATGCTCGCGGGGGTGCTATTATTCCCACGATGCCGGTGATGCAATATGTAGGAGAACGCCCGGTGGAGGAGCTGCGAGTGAAGGTTTGGCCGGGAAGCGGGGAGTTTACTCTCTACGAAGATGATGGGATTAGTTGGGATTATCAAACTAACGATTTGTGGGCGAAGACTACTTATCGGGTGCTACAGGATGCCGAGAATATTGTGGTAGAAATTGGGGAACGTCAAGGCAGTTGGCATCCGGGGCAACGTTCGATAATTGTTGAGGTTTGCTGCGCGGGGGAGAGGCGTTTTAATGATGATGGTAGTGCTTTGAGTTTGGTTTTTTAATCGAGAAGAGAGGGCGATCGCTCTAACTCTCTCTGGATTAGAATTATTGCGATCGCTCAAATAATCTTCCCAAGCGGCCGGTTGCCAATTGGGAAAATCTGTGGTAATAATAGGTATGCTTTCCGTGGTAGTTAAAGTTGTCATAGCTTGGATTAACTCAAAATGTCACATTTTAGATTGAGCGCAGGAGAGCAGATTAGGCGACCTCTTGTATTATTTTAGGAGAAAAAATTATCATTGTGACTCCCAATAAAACCATAATTAACAAGCAAAAAAGCCAAGGTGCTAATTTAGGGTTTGAGGAAAAACTTTGGGCAGCCGCCGATAAATTGCGCGGTCAAATTGACTCTGCCGAATACAAACATATCGTTCTGGGATTGATTTTTCTCAAATACATTTCTGATGGTTTGGAAACAAGCGATCGCCAATTAGACCTTTGGACGATACCACTAGAGAATAAATTAGAGAGCGAATGCCCTTTTACAGTTCCCAAAGAGGCGAGTTTTGCTTACCTCCAGTGGAAAGCAAACCAGCAAAATATTGGCGAAATTGTAGATGTGGCGATGGCAATTGTTGAAAAGGAAAATCCCTCTTTAAAAGATGCCCTGCCTAAAAATTACGCCTCTTTAGATAGCCGACGCTTGCGAGAATTAATCCAACTTATCAGCACCATAGAATTAAAAGATGCAGAAAGCAGAACTCAAGACATTATCGGCAGAGTTTACGAATATTTTTTAGGACAATTTGCCCGTTTGGAAGGTAAAGGAGGAGAATTTTATACCCCTCAGTCTGTGGTTAAATTATTAGTAGAAATGGCGGAACCCTATAAAGGTTCTGTTTACGATCCTTGTTGCGGTTCCGGCGGGATTTTCGTTCAGTCCGAAAAGTTTGTTAAAGCTTATGGCGGTCAGACAGAGGATATTTTAATTTACGGACAAGAATCTAATTTTAATACCTGGAAACTGTGCAAATTGAATTTAGCGCTACGGGGAATTAAAGCTAATATTGGCATTCAAAATGCCGATACTTTTCATCGGGACTTACATCCAGATTTAAAAGCAGATTTTATCCTCGCAAATCCGCCTTTTAATATTAGCGATTGGGGCGCTTCCAGACTGCTGCAAGACGAGCGCTGGCTATATGGAATCCCGCCAGTAAATAATGCTAATTATGCTTGGATTCAGCATATAATTTATCATTTAGCAGCCGATGGCATAGCTGGTTTTGTCATGTCTAATGGTTCTTTAAACCACAGCAATAAGGAGGGAGAAATTAGAAAAGCAATAATTGAAGCAGATTTAATCGATTGTATTGTTGCTTTACCAAGTCAGCTTTTTTATACCACACAAATTGCTGCTTGTCTGTGGTTTATTGCTAAAAATAAGAAGGATGGTAAATTGAGAAATAGGTCGGGGGAAACTCTGTTTATTTGTGGCGATCGCCTCGGTAAAATGAGCGATCGTACCCATCGCCTGCTCCCAGATGAAGAAATTTCTTTAATTGCTAATACTTATCATTCCTGGCGCAGTTCGGAAAAATTTTCTAACTACAAAGACATTCCCGGTTTTTGTAAATCTGCGACCGTCGCCGAAATAAACTCTCATAAAAACTCCCTAATTCCCGGCAGATATGTTGGCTTAAAACGTCAAAAACAACAGTGGAATTTGGCAAAAATGCGCGACGAATTAACGGATATAAAAAGCCGCGTTTCCGAAGTTTATAAAGCTTCAGAAATTGCCTTAACTGTATTGCATAGTTTGGCGCTGGCAGAGCCTTTATTAAAACGCCCCAGTCATTGGCAAACCGTAACCCTAGAACCCAATTCTCAAAGCAAGTTTATAATCCACGTTGACAGCGGCGGTACTCCCAGCACTAAAAAGGATGAGTTTTGGAATGGGGAAATACCCTGGCTAACTCCGAAAGAAATTACTGGGTTTACAGACAGTTTTTATGTGTCTAAAACAGAACGAAGGATTACTAAAAAAGGATTAAATGGTAGCGCGGCAAAATTACTGCCACCGGGAACGGTGATGCTAACTAAAAGAGCGCCGGTTGGTGCCGTTGCGATTAATGCAGTTCCAATGGCAAACAATCAAGGTTTTTTAAACTTTCAATGCGGCGAAAAACTGAGACCTTTGTATTTAGCGTACTGGTTGAGGGCGAATAAAGAGTATTTGGAAAATATCGCCAATGGTTCTACTTATTTGGAGCTATATAAATCCGATTTATTTGAGGTTAAAATAACAGTGCCAACTTTAGCAGAACAGGATGCAATTATTAAGGTAATTAGTGCCCTGCAATATGTAGCTCTTTTAGGACTGCCTCTGGAACAGTCAATTAGTAAACCAGAGGAGACGATTAAAATGCAAGAGCAAAATATGAGGTTGCGTTCTATTCGGGATGCGATTTTGCCGAAGTTGTTATCCGGTGAAATAGATGTTTATCCACTTTTAGAACAATTAAAATAGGAGATTATATGAACTTAAGAAATTTACCCGAAATTTGCGGCGAAAACGGTTGTCGTTTAATGGCAAAACACAGACGATTATGAAATGATTCGATCGCCCCTTGGGGCTGTTTGGATACGCATCAGTCAAGATGGCATTGAAGACTCATTTTATGAGCCTGAAGAAGATGGGAATTTGACATAATTATAACTGAGATTTAAGAAACCGGGTTTTTTGAAAAAACCCGGTTTCTGGCGGGGGAGTTATATCAATTAACAATTGTTAATTGTTAATTGTTAATTGTTAATTGATATTAAGCGCCAAGCAACTAATTTTTCTGCTTTTCCTTTAGCTGTTATTGGTTCGCAGGGTTTAACTTTAAATTCCCCAGAAAGAGACCGATAAATTGCATCGGAAATAGTAATTTCTCCTGCCGGGGTGGCGCTTTCTAAACGTTTGGCGGTGTTGACAACATCGCCAATAACGGTATAGGTTCTAACGTCGTCGCTGCCGAACAATCCTTCTATTACGGGGCCGCAATGTACGCCGCATCCAGCACCAATGTTATAGGAATTTAAGACCTTTAATGCTGCTTCCCGCATGGATTTTGCTGCGGCTATTCCCTGTTCTGGAGTGACGTAAATTGCCATTACTTCGTCGGCGGTGAAACTTATTTTTAAGGGTTTATATTTAGAGGCTGCGGGTTCGACTTGGCGGTAATATTGATTGAGAACTTCTGCAACTGTATCTGGTTTGGTTTCTTCGCACCAGCTAGTAAAACCGCGAATATCCATAAAGATAATGGTGCGATCGCATTTTTGAAAGGCTAATGCTTCTGGGTTGCTGAGGGCCGTTGCGACTGCATGAATTCCCATGCCCCACTCTGCCATATTTCCTAATAATTCGGCGGTCTTTTGCAGTTGTTCTCTTTGTTTGGTTATTTGTAAAGATTGCAAGCCTAAAAGGAGACCGACTAACATCATGCTTGCTGTTAAAAATAAATGGGTTTCTGTTACTAATAATTGGGCAATTGATGTTAGTTCTACAGATAAATTATTAACTTTAAGAGCGATGGCTACATAAAAAGCAACTACCATCATGCTGCGAGCTAAACTTTCTAGGGGAATAATCCAATTTTCCCAATTTTTAACTAGATAAAATCTGAGTCCTTGTAGGGTGGCAATTGTTAAAGAAAAACACCAGAAAACTACATGAACGTAATCTTGCAAAAATTCTAATCCATCTGCGGGTAAATCGATGATGGTGTAGATAGCTACTCCTGTAATATTTCCCCAGAAACGATGGGCTCTCGGTCGGGATAAATACCAGGTTTGGATTAGCATTGCTGCTATTAAGATGTATTCTGTTGGGTCTTCGATAAAGTCCCACCAACCATCTAGGATTAAATCCGATAAGACTTTGAGAATTAAAAAGTGTCCGCTATTGCTAAACATTTCGCTGGCAAACCGATTTAAAGGGCTGCCATTTAATCTAGTTTTTAAAATCCCGTTGGACTGAGATTTAAGAGATTTTTCTAATTTGTCTCTCTCCAACTTTTCCCTACTTCTATCCATTAGGCTGACCTCTGGTTGCCGACAAGTATTTTCTGCCTCAAACAGGAAAAGGCAGATAATCTTATCTTAGCTCAAGTCTGGTGGAACTACAACGGTAAGTTCGAGAACTGACTTAGAGCGATCGCCAACCGTCAATTTGACGAATGACAACCGCTTTAATTGCTTTTCAATAATTGAATTAGGGAAAACTTATCCGTTAATTATCTAATTAATCATCTTCTCTGTCTCTGTCATCATCATCATCTTCCTCCTCGTCGTCATCATCAATTTCATATTGAGTGGCGGCATTAGTGGCGGTATTTTTACGAGCAAAAATTGTGTTATTTTCTAGTTTTACTTCATAGGTTTCTAAAGGTTCTTTAGCAGGGCCTTGAACCACGGAACCATCTATGGCAAATCGGGCATCGTGACAGGGACAATCAAAGTAGTTTTTATCCTTTTTCCATTTGACGGTGCAACCTTCGTGGGTACAAGTAGGATTAACTGCTGATAAGCCATTGGCTTCTTCAGTATTAGGTACGACTAAAATAGAGCCAATGGGGGATTTTTTATCTAATATTTGTCCTTTTTTGTTGAGGTCATCCAGGTTGCCAATGGAAATAAAATCATTAATGCCATTTTGGGCAATTGTTGATTGAAAACTTGACTCTTTGGCAAAAGCTACAGGTAAATTAGTGGCTATGCCACCTACTCCAACTAAAGTTAAAAAAGTTCGACGATCCATGTTAATTTTCCTTAAGCTTGAGTTAATCAAAAAAGCTAAACTTGGGAGCGACTTTTGCGAAAAATACCGGTCATATTGAGGCCGGTTATTAACATGGCTATTAGTCCCAAACCAACTAACAATACATAAATTGGTTTGCCAATGTCTCCAAAGTATTCTCCTTGGTGAATTACCATAAAAATATGGGCGGTATCTGCCGACATACCAAACCAACTTTTTCCGATTCTGTAGGTTATGCCTGTTAAGGAACTAACAATTAAAGGTAAGAAAATAATTGGTGCTAGTAAACGGTGAACTTGACGAAAGTTTAATTGAGAACTAGGTGTATTTTTAGCATTTTTGGCAAAAAAGACGGTCATGGTTAAACCGGTGGCGATCGCTCCTAATAATCCCAATCCTAATAACAAGACATAAATAGGTTTTAGTTGGTCTCCGAGATATTCTCCTTGGTGAATTACCATAAAAATATGGGCGGTGTCGCCGGACATCCCAAACCAACTTTTTCCCAATCTGTAGCAGAGCCCGGTTAAGGCTGAAACCATTAACGGTAAGAACAAAATAGGGGCTATTTTGCGATGAATTTTGCGAAAGGTTCGTTTGTCCATATGTTGACCTCATGGTTCGAGTTTGCTTTATTTTCAACTTTAGCGACAAAAAGTAAAGAACTCGGAAAGATGGAAAAGAAAAAGCAGAATTAATCTGAGGGCCAGCTTGAAGGCAGATCTCTGGTGAAACCCGGTTTTTTCAACAATACCTTCGCCACCCAGGAAAAACCGTTCTTTGTAGGTTGGGCGCGCGCGCAACGAAATCCAACATCGAGAGTTGGGTTCCACGAAGGTTCGCACAACCTAAGGGTTTAGGGCGAAGGTGTTGTTCAAAAAACCGGGTTTCTAGACCTGGGAAGGGGTAAAAAATTAATTGGAGGCCGCCAAGGGCAAAAACACTTGGAAACAAGTACCAACTCCTAACTCGCTGGTAACAGAGATTTGCCCGCGATGCTGTTCGGTAGTAGCTTTAGCAATGGCCAAACCCAACCCGG
Organism: uncultured bacterium; assembly: GCA_964619285.1. GTDB lineage: Bacteria > Cyanobacteriota > Cyanobacteriia > Cyanobacteriales > Microcoleaceae > CALKCV01. The sequence continues at coordinate 14,459 of CAZUCT010000077.1, forward strand.
AGCCCCCTTGGCATCGACTGCGAGCTTTATCTGCCCTCCAGAGGCGATCGAACACTAAAGGAAGATGTTCTGGGGCGATGCCGATGCCGGTATCTCGGACGCAAACTACCGCAAATCGTTCTTGCCGTTGCAAAGAAACGATAATGCTGCCGCCAGTGGGAGTATAATTAAGGGCGTTTTCTAATAAATTGGAAAACAAACGTTTTAATAAAAACGTGTCACCTTTGACAAAAACCCCATTAGTCAAATTGCATTTGAGAGTAATTCCTTTAGTTTCTGCTTGGGGGGAGAATAAATCGACTAAATCTTCCAAAAACTCCTCCAAAGAAATAGATACCCATTCGAGGTTAGGAGTTTTATAACTCTTATCAGTGCGAGCCAAAATTAATAAGTCTTCCACCAAGCGAGTCATCTGTTTGAGAGCGCTGGCGATGCCTTCAAATTTTTTTGTATCGGCAGGATGAAGCCGCTCTGGATGAGTTAGCATTACATCCACTGAGGTTTTAATGACTGTCAGGGGACTGCGCAACTCGTGAGAAGCATCTGCCGTAAATTGTTTTAGTTGGTTAAAACTTGCTTCGATAGGTTTGAGAGCCCGATCGCTCAACCACATCCCACCCACCACGCTCAAACTGGCAGCGATCGCCCCACCTAACAACATCCCCCAACGCAACTTAGCTAAAACGGCATCCACCTCGGCGGCGGACTGACTAACTCGCACATAACCTTCTAATTCCTCTTGTGCTGCTGGGAGAGTTAGGGTGCGAATTCCTCCCGCGACGGTACTGCCGGAACCTTGCCTGGAAACATCTGTAGTTATGGGGATGGGGGGAAATATATTTCCTTCTCTTGCTAAAAGTTGCCCTGTTTCGTCGAACCATTCAATCCCTTGCCTTGGTTGGCGGAAGTTCTGCCAGGGTATATCTAGATCTCCATCCCCATCTAAGCGAAAAGCTATCCGATCTTCGTCGTCTTCGCGACCCTCTTTAATTGCCTGCAAACCGTGAGCGCCGGCATCGGCCACAGTCAGCAATTGATTATCTAACTGTCGATATAGACTGACGGCAAAGAGTTCGTAAGCAGCAATAGTGGAACTGCCTAAAATTGCGACTGTCACGGTCAAATATGACAGTAACAGCCGCAAGCGCAGGTCGCGAAACTGAGAATTGGAGGTTTTTTTGATTGAGCTAAAGTACCAACCCATATACTGTCCCGATAAAGTTACCTGGGGAGCCAGCTTTAGTTCCCCATCTTTAACTTTATCATTATTTGGGATTTGCTGAAAAATCGACTTCTTAATTTTAGAAATTAAAACCGCCTTGCCCTCCACCAGAATTACTGCTAGAATACCAAAACATTGACTAAACTATAGGAGTAAAGTAGCCGTGTCGCCAAAACAACTAAATCTAGAAACAGAAATAAATTTCCAACGTCGTCTCGATATGGCGTTGGGAAAAAATCGGGCTATTTCCGGGCAGATGCCTTCGCAAACCGGCACTCCTCATAATTTGCCTTGGACTGGGGCCGAGAATTTTGTGGGTCGCGAGGAGACAATGAATAGTCTCCACGAAAAACTACAAAAATCTCAACGAGTCTTCGTTAGTTCTAGTGGTATCCCGGGGGCGGGGACGACGGAACTCGCCCTGCAATACGCCCATCGGCATCTCGAACTGGGAACTTATCCTGGGGGAATTTGCTGGGTTTGGGGGCGCGATGACACTATCAGCGGTGCCATCGTTCGTTTTGCTAAGTCTCACCTTAACTTAAATCCTCCAGAGAATTTAGGTTTAATAGAGCAGAACGATTATTGCTGGCGCAACTGGCAGGGGGGAGATGCTCTGATAATTTTTGATAATGTAGAACGGAGGCGCGATATCCACCATCTTCTGCCTCCGGCAAAACGGGGGTTTAAGGTTTTAGTTACTACGGACCTCGAACATTTTGATAAGTCTTTCAAGAAGATAAATTTACCAACGCTGAGTGAAGGGGCGGCCTTGGAGTTGTTAGCTTCTTTTGTTGGGGAGGCGCGAATACAAGGGGAACTAAAGGAGGCAAAAAGGTTTTGTGGGAGTTTGGGTTTTTTGCCTTTGGGGTTGAAGTTGGCCGGGCGTTATTTGCAACGGAAACCGGAGTTATCTTTTGCGACAATGTGCCAGCAGCTCAAGTGGAAGCGTGTAGAAGCTATGGAACGACACAGGAAAAAAGTCCAGGAGATATATAAAGAATTGGGTATGGAAGGCAATGAGGGAGAAATGAGCGACGATCGCCTGGCTGTAAAGCTGTTCCACGACTATAGTAAGTTTGGGGATCCTGCGGCAGAAGAGCTAGAAGTTATTACCCAGGAGGGGGCTAAAGTTTTTGTGGGTTTGATTGTGGCAGAGGTAAAAGATAATAAGGCGCGGGAGTTTGCCTATTTGTTGAGCTTGTTGGCGGAAACTCCCATTCCTTATTCTTTGCTGCCAATTTTGATGCCAGAAGCGGAAGAGGCAGATTTGGAAAATTGGCGGGATAACGAGTTGCTTAATTTTGGTCTGTTGCAGCGGGTGGATGGGGAAAGTGCGATTATGGAGTCGGAGTTGCAAGAGTTTGTAGGAGTGGAGCTGTTGTATTACTTAAAAGACGAAGATAATATCAGCAATGTTTGTCGGACGATGGCTGCTATTGGTAAGGCAATGCCCGATAAACTGACTGCCGAGGAGATAGTAGCGATCGCCCCCGCGATGCCCCACCTTGCGAATTTTGCGATGTTGTTCGACGTAGATTTCGAGGAGGAGGAGCTAATTTGGCCGTTTGTCGGTTTGGCTAAATATTGTGTGAGCGAGGGGTTATACGAGTTAGCGGAGGATTGGTTGGAGCGAGGTTTGCTGGATGCCCGGGATGCTTTTGAGTCGCCGAATCTAGATCGGGCATTCCTTCTCAACTATCTCGCAGGGCTCTACTGCCACCAACAGCGATACGAGGAAGCGAAACCTCTCTATCTGGAAGCTTTGGAGATGAGGAAGCAACTTTTGGGGCGGATGCATCCAGATGTTATCGCCACTGAAAAGAGCTTGCAGGCAATTTCGCTTCGGAAGGGTTCTGCTAAGAGTTAGGGCGATCGGCAGGGCAAGCGCATCTATACTCTGCACGGGCAGAAAATGCGTTTTCTGCCCGTGCAGAGTATAACACGAATTTTAAAAACGTGCAAATATTTTTGCACGACTACTTGTCACTCTAACAAAGCTTCCTGCCGGCGATTAGAATTAGCGATCGCTCTTTCTATTTGTTCGGGCGTAAAAGACGTAACCAAATTGAGAACAAAGGGCTCTTGAAAGATTGACTGTAAATAAGACTCGCTCAAATAAGCCGCAAATTCTCGTCGCTCCTCAAGATAACTCTTAAAGAAAGCGGTACTTAATGCCTGCATATACGGCTGGGCGAGTTTCGGTTCGGGACCGATCAGCTCTGACGGCACCGGCAAAACTCCCTCTTCTTCTTCGGTGCCAATAAAAGAAAAGTGAGTTCCGGGTTTAGTCACCACCAAATACTTATCTGGTATCGTCAAACCGGCGAAAGAGCGAACTTGTTCGGGCACTGGTGGGGCGAAAATATCGTCGGTGCCGGCTACTATCAGGGTCGGCACTTGAATTTTGCTCATGCCTTCCGGTCCGAAAACGCCGCTAGTAACGGGATTGATCGCAATTACCGACCCGATCCGTTCGTCGCGCAAATTATTAGTGGGAGCGTCCGCCTCCAGAGCCCGACACTGAAGCAAGAGGGATAGATTAAAAATCAGGCTCGGATCTTCCGAGTGGCACTTGTTTTTTAAGCGTTCTTTAGTGGTAAATTCGGCACCGGCGGCGGCTAAAACTGTATAACCGCCAAAAGATTGACCGATCGCTCCTACCTCGGTTAGGTCGAGTTTGCCTTGCCACTGAGGATCGGACTGGTATCGTTCTTCGATTTTGTCGAGCAAATATTTAAGGTCGAGAGGTCGATTAGCAAAAGAGTCCGCTTCGACGGGAGCATCGAAACCGGCAAAAATTCGCTTAACCTTATCGGCGTTGCTGTCAATATGTTCGGGTACCGCCACCGCGAAACCGTGAGATGCGAGATGTTCGGCCAGATAGGCGAAGCTATTGCGATCGGAGGCGAAACCGTGAGAGATGATGATGACTCGGATTTGTTTTTCGTTGCGGACTTTGGGCAAGTAAAAATCGATTTCCGAGTCGCGATCGCGGTTGGGGTTTCTGAAAGTAAAGCTTTCTTTCTCCCACCGAAATCTGCCCGGAGTCCGTACATCGGTCAAACCACTAAGGTTCAACGTGGGGGCATTGTTGCTAACTGTTGCCTGCTGTTGAATTTCCTTCAAAATAAAGTTATCTTGAACTATCAGCCTGAAGAGTTCTCCCAGAAGCTCGGCGCTCTTTTCGAGATCCAGCCGGATATCTCCTGGATATTGTTGCAGCAAATTGAGAGCAGTTAAACCTTTTCGGGAAGTTGCCGCTCGATTAAAAGCGATCCTCAATGCTTCCTTACCGTTTTTACCCTCCTCAGTTTGGATAATTTTACCCAAACGCTCCATTACTTCTTCTCCCAGGGGAATTTCGGTAAAACTTTTAACGGTTTTAGGATCGACATTAAAGCGCTGTCCTAAGATGCGCCGCAAATTTTCTTTTTCTTCTGGTTGTAGCTGGTTTTCATAGTAGGCTAATTCGGGAGTTACTTCTCCGGTTTCGATGAAGTTTTCGAGAGATTCAACGGATAAATCTAGGTTAAAAGGTGGGAAAGAAACTTTAATAGTTTCCGCTGTATTTCCCGGCATTGCTGTTAAAATAGCAGAGATTATTCCTAAGCCGAGGGACAATGCAAATCTCTTTTTTTTGGCGTAATAGGGAATTGGGGATTGGGAATTGCTAATTACTCTCTTTTCCATTTTGTCGTTTTTTGTGTATTTGCCAGTATGAGATGCACCCAATTTCTTTTTATTTATTCTTTTCTTCATTAATGGTCTTGTTTTTATAGGGTAATTGGACCATAGCTTCTCGATACAACAGCTCTATTTTATCCCGTTCCGGAATCTAGCTCTTTACCTCCAGAGAACCCGCTGAGTTATTTAAGTCAATTCTTGGCAATAGGTAATAAGTAATAGGTAATAGGTAATGGGTAATTTCTAATTCAGAAATCCAGCTAAAGACGTTTACCTCAGTAAAAATGTTCCCTAAAATCTCTAGTCTGGCTAATAGCGGAACTTCCTATTACCCATTACCTATTACCTATTAGCCATTACCCATTCCCAAATATTCCATGAGAGCTTCCGAATCTCCAATTAATTTTCCATCAATAAATACTTGAGGAACTGTATGAGAGCCCGAAACTGCTCGTAAAGAACGGTTGGTAGCGTCTTTGCCCAGGACTATTTCTTCATATTCGATGCCCCGTTCTTGTAAAGCAGCTTTAGCGCGGGCGCAATAAGGACATCCTTCTTTTGAGAACATAGTCACTAAGAGGGGCTTTTTAGCATCTGGGTTAATGTATTCTAGCATCGTTTCCGCATCGGAAACTTCAAAAGGATCTCCGGGTACTTCCGGTTCGATAAACATCTTTTCGATGACGCCATCTTTTACTAACATGGAATAGCGCCAAGAACGCTTACCAAAACCTAAATCTTCTTTGTCAACCAACATTCCCATTTGTTCGGTAAATTCGCCGTTACCGTCGGGAATAAAAGTGATGTTTTTTGCCTTTTGTTCTTTGGCCCATTCATTCATTACAAAAGCGTCGTTAACAGAAATGCAAATAATGTCATCTACGCCGTGTTCTTTGAATACTGGGGCTAGTTCGTTGTAACCGGGAACGTGGGATGAGGAACAAGTGGGAGTAAATGCTCCTGGTAAGGCAAAAACTGCTACTGTTTTGCCTGTAAAAAGTTCGTCGGTTTTGATGTCAACCCATTGGTTGTTAACCCGGGTTTTAAAAGTTGCACTGGGAACTTTTTGACCTTCTTTATTCTGTAACATTTGCTAGTTTCCTCGCTATTTTTGTTGTTGACTCGTTAAGAGTTTGAGAAGCATTATAACTAAAGGAGGATAATTTGTCAAGCTAGTTGAGAGAAAAATAGATGTAGGTAGGGCGCGCGCGACAGCGCAACCCAACATCACCAAGCCCCACACGAATTAAATAGTGTTGGGTGGAGGTTCGCGCGCGCCCAACCTACAAGTTAAAAAAACTGTTATAATTACCAACAATCAAATACCATTACTCTCAGAAATATGAAAACTCAAGAATATCCTTTTGCTAAAGAATTAATATTTGATGGGAGGGGAAAACGGGTGCATCTCAATGCAATTCTTGGTTTTCCTCAAAATTGAGATGCACCCAACAGTTTGCTCAATTCTATCGATCCAAATTTGAAAGACGGCAATTTCCTTGCCGCGAATAATTCGATAAGTAGGTAGGCAAAAATATTTACATAAAATTATTTCTTATTCCCCCGTAGAACGCGGCTACTGCCTGTTCCGTATGTAATTAATTTTGCGCAGGTACTTAGTAACGAACTTTCCTTAAAAACTCCTGCTGCTGATGTTCCAACAGCCAGACAATTAATGTCTGAATTAGTTCAAACTTTGCTCGCAGCAACAGAAAGTTGTGTAAGGTCGAAACTTCGTACTAGCGGCAGCGAAACCCAACATCACCCAAGTCCGACCTATAAACTACTCAATAATTAAGAAATCCAGTTTTATTGACAGTGGCTTAAGCGGGAGCTAAAATAGTTGCTAACCTCATTCCTTAAAGGAGAATGCTAAATTATGAAATCCGTACCAGTAGATAAATTTCAAGAAAAAATAACTTTTTACTTGGAAAGCATTGAGCCTTTGGCAATAGAAAGCGAAGGGGAAATCTTGGGTTTTTATTACCCTCAAGAACGGAGAAAAGAAGAAAAGCTCAAACAAACTGTCGCCAAACTGGAGAAGGTATTAGGGGAGGTCTTAGCTAGAAATGGTATGACAGAGGATGAGTTTGCAGATTTGTTCGATATGAATAAGCCTTTTCCTTATGATGAACCTAATAGTTGATACTAACGTTCTGGTGGGAGAACTATTACGAGAACGGGGGCGGGAGTTAATCCTCAATTCTAATCTGAGACTGTATGCTACCGAACGGGTTATCGATGAAACTAGGTACGAACTGGAACGAAGGTTAAATGCGATCGCGAACCAAAACAAAATCTCTGAAACAGAAAAAATGTTTCTGCTAGAGTTAACCATCGCTACCGTGGAGACAAAAATAGTAGTGGTTCCAGAAGCGTTATACGTTCACCTAGAAGCGGAAGCAAGAGAGCGCATTCCTGCGGATACCGACGACTGGCCGACGGTAGCACTTGCGATGAAGTTGCAAATTGCTATTTGGACTCAAGACCATGATTTCCTCGGTTGCGGATGTCCGACTTGGACTACACAAAGCTTGATTAGTCATTTGAGACGTTACGGGCTGATGTAGGTAACGATCCCCCAAGCAAATGTAGGTAGGGCGCGCGCGACAGCGGAACCCAACAAAACAAAACCCAACACTATTTAACTGGTGTTGGGTTTCGTTTCACTTCATCCACCTTCACAGAATTTGATGGATGCTCTCAACTACCTGCTCGATAAAATCGACTGCTTCCTCTACATCCGACTCGTCGATGGACCAGCGAGCGTCGATAGGCCAGGGAGAGCCTATCGGAAAACTCGTATCTATATCGGCTTCGTGGGCGATTTTGTTTCTACGATCTATTATGAAAATTAACCTGTCTTTGATTTCTTTTGACTCTTTGCCCATTTGAACCGAAACTTCATCCCATAACTTTTTGTCGGAAATTAGTCTAATGGCGTCAGCTATGTTATCTGGGTGTTGAAAACTTTTCTTACTATGACTTTTCCGAATCTCCTCTTCCAACCAAGAGGCACTGTTAAGTTTATTTAGCAAGCTATCGGATATGGCTGAGGTTAGGGATGAAATTAAATGAGGTTGCCGCACAAACTCAGAACCATGAATGTTTTCAATTTCGGTCTCTAACCACGAGGCAATATCGGTAGCCATAATTCGATCTTGGCGGGCGGAACCTAAAGAGACTTGAAAACGAGCAAATGCAGATTGGGAACTATTGCGCGAGACTGCGGGTTCGGGACGTTGACCTCTATGAATCTCTAACATTCCTAACACCACAACTTCGTGGACGTAATAATCCAAAGCACTGACAGCCAACACGAGGGCAGACCTGAGAAGATCCGATACATCTAGGATGCTGGTAGCTTGAGCTTTAATCGAGTTATGAAGCCCAATTAATTCTCGAACCCGATTTATACTAATACGAAATTGATTAAGCGCTGACTGCATAAGCACAAGAAGATAGTTGAATTATTTTGTCTGCCAAATCGGAAAAAGTTGCTTCAAATTCACGCTGCTTGTCTTGATTATGCGTCAATGCGTTACCTGTATAACCTAGCTGTTTGGCTGTCAGCGCATAAACTGGGGTTCCATGCTCTTGAGATAATGCAGTTAGACTATTGACATTGGGAATTTTTGCCAGAGTAAAATGCTCTTCTATTCCTTCATTAATGTAATTTTCTTTGGGCAAAAGCAGATTATTTTTTTCCAAAATGGGAACTAACTTGTTAGCAACGGCTTGCTGAACTTTTTCGAGCTGAGTTTGAAAGGCGACAGTTTCCTTACCGCCAAAGATTCGATGGTTTTGAACGATGGTTCCGAGAAATTTTAAATTTACTTCTGGGAATGGATAAGTTGCAGTTTTTAAAATTGGTAGCGAACTTGCAGTTTTCGCCCAAGCATACCACTTTGGCAGGATTTTTGATAAAGAATCAATTGCTATCATGGAGACAAAATTAGCAGTGGTAGGAACTAAAAAGAAGTCGCTGGTCATCAGAAGATTTTGGTTGATAGCTCCCAGACGGGGACTCATATCAATAAGAAGATAATCTGCATTAAATTTAGCAGCAGTTTTATCAAACAAATCGCTAATGGCACCGGGTAAATTTTTAAGAGAGTGAATCGATCGGCTTAATTCTTGAGCAGCGGCAAGGGTTACTTCATACTCCTCTAGGGCAAGATGACCGGGCAGTAAAAATAATCCTTCTTGTCCTTCTAAGGGAATACAATCTACGGCTTCAATTGCTTTTGGTTGGGATTCAAATGCAGGGGCAAGACCGGTTTTAATATTAGACCTGATATTGTAAATAGCTTCTATTCTGGCTTCGTCTTCTTCCGTCGTTGCACCTAAAGCATAAGCGGTAAGATTACACTGAGGATCTGTATCTACAAGAATTACTTTCTTTCCTTTGGCAGCAAGCATCCACCCTAGATTAAATGTAGTTGTGGTTTTGCCGACACCACCCTTATGATTGAATAGCGCAATTTTTTGAACCATTTAATTATGCCTTTTAAGTAAGTAGTAATGGAACTAATAAGCGTAGTGAAAAAAACTTCAAAACGCGCAGTTCTAAGTTCATAAGTTTCATTATAGCTTAAGAAGCAACTTTTTGTCAAGAGATGGTCGGGGGCTATCTGAAAAGGACCAAACTGCCGCCCTCACAGCCAACAAAACCTAATAAAACAGCAATAACGGTTGGGTGGAGGCTTCCGCCAGCCTTCCTACAAAATTTATTGACAATGGGATTAGTTTAAGATATAGTGAAAAATGGGTGCCAATATTGAATTTAAAGCTTAGTTCCACCCTGTCTTAGCAAATTTACTACAATTGAAAAAATTATTGAGGAAGTGCTTAATGATTAGTTTACTGCGGTTAAAAAACTTTAAACCTTTTCCAGACCAGTCCCTAACTTTTAAACCGCTTACTTTACTTTCTGGTCTCAATAGCACTGGTAAATCTTCTGTGTTACAAGCTTTGCTATTATTACGCCAGTCATATCAAAAAGGCTTGCTGCCAAATAAAGGTTTAGCTTTAAATGGCGATTTAGTTTGTATTGGTACTGCTAAAGATGCGCTTTTTGAAGGAGCAAAAGAAGATTGCATCGGTTTTGAAGTTGGTTGGGAAGATGACATTCTCGGAGTTTGGAATTTCGATTACGATCGCTCTGCTGATGTCTTAAATCTTACTTCTCCACCCGTGGCAGATGACATCTATAAATCGAGTCTTTTTAACAATGACTTCCACTACCTTCAAGCGGAACGTATCGGCCCGCGCCCATTTTTAGAAATGTCTGATTTCCAAGTTAAAGAATTAAAACAACTTGGAACTAAAGGCGAATATGCTGCCCATTTTCTCTTTCAAAAAGGACGAGAAATCATACCAAATAAACCACTAAAACATCCAGAAGCAAAATCCGCAGATTTAATCGACCAAGTAGAAGCATGGATGGGAGAAATTAGCCCGGGAACGCGACTTAAAATCGAGCAAAATTTAGATATCGATTTAATGAGAATTCAATATTCTTATGGAGACAGCAACCCCTACCGTTCTACTAATGTTGGCTTCGGTATTAGTTACACTTTACCGATTCTCGTGGCAATTTTAGCCTCCCCACCAGGAACCTTAATCTTAATAGAAAATCCCGAGGCGCATCTCCATCCTAAAGGGCAATCTCAAATGGGAAGATTGTTAGCGCTGGCAGCTAATTGTGGAGTTCAAGTAGTAATAGAAACTCACAGCGACCACGTTTTAAATGGGATTCGTTTGGCAGTTTATCTCGATAAAGTTGACCCGGAAAAGGTTCAATTGCATTATTGCCAAAGGCGAAAAGAAGGATGGGATTTTGTCACCGAAATTATCTCGCCACGAATTAATCGCCACGGTCGTATAGATGAATGGCCCGAGGGCTTTTTTGATGAGTGGGATAAAAGTTTGGAAGCTTTATTAACACCGATAGGAGAATAAAGAATGGATTTAGAAATGGTGCTAAACGAACTCTCCCTCCAGACGCCTGCTCCCGATATTTCTACTGCCAGAGAGAGAATGTCGGAATTAATTAAAACTTTACGTCGAGCAACTGCCAGTGATGTCAAGCGGATACTGCGCACAAACAGTAATATTAATTCTCTCGAACTCGCTCCCGGTTATCCCGTGGCACGTTGGCGCAACGATCCAGAGAGCGATCGCGAGGAAATCAGATTTTTCCGAACCTTAACTGCCAAAGCGCCTTTCTGGGAGGATGTTGCCGAAGAAATTAAAGATAAGTTCGATCTTTCGGAAGGTTTCTACCAGGGAAAGTCAGCAATGGGATTAACCTTTGCTTTCGTCAGCGATGCACTTGCTGTTAGTTTGCTCTCCGAATCGAAATGGGATTGCAGTCGTTTGGAATTGCACATAACCTACCTTGATGACAACGGGCAATTAATCGAAGAACCAGTAGAAATCGTTCATGCCAGTCGCAGCGTTCATCTGGGGGAACGCGGCGACTGGATAAAAAACCGCACCCGCATTATAGTGCGTGACGGCAGGGAACTTTGGCAGCGCAGAAGTGAGTTATTTCCTCGTCTGGAATTTTGCGAGCAGGTGCGCCCACAAGTAGAAAGTCTCAACGCCACTAACCCGATGTTTCGACAAGTTATGAAACGATTGTTTGAACTTGAGGAATATTGCCAGAGTTGGACGAGCGGACCTTTTAATCAATGCGATCGCGGAATATTTAGACGGCCTCAGCGAAAGTGAAAAGTAGTAAAGAGTTATTGCCAAGGGCCGATGCCAAGGAAGGATTATACGTCATTTCGCCAGCGCCAACTGTGTAAAAGAAACCCGGTTTTTTGCCAACCGGGTTTCTGGGGCTCTAAACCCGGTTTTTTGCCAACCGGGTTTCTGGGGCTCTAAACCGGGTTTTTTGCCAACCGGGTTTCTGGGGCTCTAAACCCGGTTTTTTGCCAACCGGG
>CAZUCT010000078.1:0-21994 GCA_964619285.1 uncultured bacterium
GATAGGGTGCCCAGAAACCCGGTGGGCAAAAAACCGGGTTTCGCAAATTAGATAGGGTGCCCAGAAACCCGGTTGGCAAAAAACCGGGTTTCGCAAATTAGATAGCGTGCCCAGAAACCCGGTTGGCAAAAAACCGGGTTTCTTATTAGACTCCACCCAACCTACAAAAAAATGGCGATACCGATCGGTAGTTTAAATACCGAACAACTTAACATCCCGACTGGTTTCTACCTCCCCTCTGGAAGATAGCAACTCTTTAAGATATTGCGAATGCGAATTGGTCGTGAATTAATCTGGTCATAACTAATTTTGGTAATTGATAATTGCTAGTGGTAAGATGCCCTTGGGTGCAGGTCAATTTTGATGCAAACCAAGAAGAAAGACGATTTTTGCTAATTGCTAATCGAACGTTGCTAATTGTAAAGCAATCAGCGGTTGGGCACAAAATTTTCTATTTTTAACAAAACTGACTTGCTCCCCATCCCTTTATCTTTAAGACCGACAGCGAAGCTAGGTCGCGCCACCCGCGCAGTTTGAGGTTAGACCGCCACTTGATTAAGTATTTGTGCTTTAATAAAATGTTGGGAAATTTGGGTAAAGCGAACCTCTACCCAACCTAGATTTAATTTAATTCAAAAACATGACAGGAAATAAGCCAATATTTGCTAAAAACAAAGGTTTCCGAAAGGAACTGAACCGACGAGTAGATGCCTACTTTGAGACCGAAAACTTAGCCAAGCGGGATAATCCACAGATGTACTTAAAAACAGCAATTATAGTGCTGTGGATGATTGTCGCATATTGCTTTACGCTGTTTGGGCCGGAGGCAATGAGTCTAAAAATTCTGGGCTGCATTGTTTTGGCCTTAGGTTTGGCAGGTTTTGCCTTTTGCGTGGGCCACGATGCCAACCACGGAGGCTATTCCAACTACAAGTGGGTCAATCAATGTCTGGGCGTGACTTACGATTTTATCGGATTGTCGAGTTATTTATGGAAGTTTCGCCATAACTACCTGCACCACACATACACTAATATTCTGGGTTGGGATGTTGAAATTCACGGAGATGGCTTAGTGCGAATGTCTCCAGATATGCCTCATCAGTGGTATCATCGATGGCAACATTGGTTTATCTGGTTTATTTATCCACTAATTCCGATTTACTGGTCTTTGTGCGATGTTTACATTATTTTTGCGAAGCGTAAGTATCACGAAAATGTCGTTCCCAAACCTTCACTCCAACAACTAACAATATTACTACTAGGTAAAGTTGGTTGGGTTGGAATTTTTATCGGTATCCCCCTGGCCGTCGGTTATAGTCCTTTAGAAGTTGGCTTGGGCTTTATTTTGACTTTTTTTATCTACGGATTGGTAATCTGCGAGGTCTTCATGCTGGCTCATGTGGTGGATACCGCAGAGTTTATTACTCCTAGTATTGAAGAAAAGCTCGTTGAAGACGAATGGGCTATTTTCCAAATTCGCACCACCGTTGATTTTGCTCCCAAAAATCCAATTTGCAATTGGTATTTTGGGGGGTTAAATTATCAAGTCGTCCATCATTTGTTTCCCCATATTTGCCACATTCATTATCCGAAAATTTCTCGGATTTTAGCAGAGTTATGCGAAGAAGTTGGCGTAAATTACCAGGTTTATGAAACCTTGACGGGGGCGATCGCTTCTAATTATAACTGGTTAAAAGTGATGAGCTTGCCACCAGAAACTAAGAGTGCAGTTCAATTTTGAGGAAAAACAAGCTAATTGCTAACTGCTAATTGCTAACTGCTAATTAGCAATTAGTCCTTCGTAGGTTGGGCTCCTGTGAAACGCAACCCAACACCGGTATGTTATTAAATTGCAAGTCCCTAACTGCTAACTGCTAATTGCTAATTAGCAATTAGCAATTAGCAATTAGCAATTAGCCACCGCCACCGACGGAGTGGAACTTTGCTGCAACAACAAACCGTACTCCAAAGCTTCCACCACCGCTTGATAAGAAGCCTCGATAATATTAGTAGAAACCCCCACCGTCGTCCAGCGTTGATGTCCGTCGCTAGATTCTACTAATACGCGAGTTTTCGCTTCGGTACCCGCCTTACCGTCGAGGATCCTCACTTTATAATCCGTCAAATGGAAGTTAGCAATGGCAGGATAAAAATTCTGCAAAGCCTTGCGCAAAGCCTTATCCATAGCGGAAACCGGACCGTTACCCTCGGCAGCTTCGAGAATATCCTTCCCATTAACCCCCACCTTAACCGTCGCCAGAGAGTTACCTTCATCCTCCCGACAGCTTTTATCGCAGTGAACCTGAAAGCCCTTGAGGTCGAAGAAATGCGATCGCTCTCCCAAAGCCTCCCGCATCAGCAGATCGAAACTCGCCTCCGCCCCCTCAAACTGATAGCCCTGACTTTCCAACTCCTTCAACTTCTCAAGAATCTTGCGCGAGGCCGGGTTATCCCGTTCCAGTTCGATACCAAAACTGCGAGCTTTTGCCAAAACGTTGCTCAAACCAGACTGCTCCGAAATCACGATCCGCCGAACGTTCCCCACCGCCTCCGGTTCGATATGTTCGTAAGTGAGAGGGTTGCGCTGAACTGCAGAAACGTGAATGCCCCCCTTGTGCGCGAAAGCCGACAAACCCACAAAAGGAGCGCGATTGTCCGGTGCCAGGTTCGCAATTTCGCTAATGGCGCGGCTAGATTGGGTTAGCTGTTTCATCCCTTCTTCTGGAATGCAGTTATAACCGAGTTTGAGTTGCAAATTGGGAATTACACTGCAAAGGTTAGCGTTGCCGCAGCGTTCCCCGTAACCGTCGATCGTTCCCTGTACCATTTGCGCTCCTTCCATGACCGCAGCGATCGCGTTGGCTACGGCAGTGCCCGAGTCGTTGTGAGTGTGGATGCCGATTTTGGGAATGGGGAGGCGATCGGAATTATCGTCGTCGAACCTTGGGAACAATGCCTTAATTACATCCCTCACAATTTGACTGACTTCGTGGGGGAGAGTACCGCCATTAGTATCGCACAGCACCAACCATTCCGCACCCGCCCGAGCGGCAGCTTCTATAGTTTTGAGGGCATATTCGGGATTTTCTTTGTAGCCGTCGAACCAGTGTTCCGCATCGTAGATGACTCGCCGACCTTGACTGCGGAGAAATTCGATGGTATCGGCAATCATGGCCAGGTTTTCTTCGAGAGTTGTTTTGAGCCCTTCGGTGACGTGGAGAGCCCAAGATTTGCCGAAAATCGTCACCCAGCGCGTGCCCGCCGAGAGGATCGGTTGGAGGGTAGAATCTTCCGCCGCCCGTTGGCCCGGTCTCCGGGTGGAACAGAAGGCAACTACTTCTGCTTGGGTGAGGGGCTCTTCCTTCAGTCTCCAGAAAAATTGCACGTCTTTCGGATTGGCCCCCGGCCAGCCCCCCTCGATAAACGGCACTCCCAAGCGATCTAAAATGTGGGCTATATGCAGTTTGTCCTCTACGGAGAAGGATAGCCCTTCGCTCTGGGCCCCGTCTCGGAGGGTGGTGTCGTAAATCCAAAGTCGATTAGTCATTTTTACTTGAGATTTTCCTAAGATTAAGACTGATGATATTTTAAGAGGAATTGTTATGGTCCAAGTACAGGCCCAAGGTAAAACTATCGTATGCGATCGCGGCGCTAACCTGCGTAAAGTTTTGTTGAAAAATGAGGTTTCCGTTTATAACGATGCCGCTTCTGTCATTAATTGTCGCGCCATCGGTACTTGCGGAACCTGTGCCGTGGAAATTGAAGGGGAAGTCTCGGAAATGGGATGGCGAGAAAAGGCCCGTTTATCCCTTCCCCCCCATTCTCCCGACTCTAAACGCCGTTTGTCTTGCCAGGTTAAGGTCTTAGGAGATATTAAAGTCACCAAACACGAAGGTTTTTGGGGCGAAGGTTCGGAAGTTCGCTGGAAACCCTAGCCGCAATTGTTAAATCTTTTTTATTGCTTTACCATTAACAAGAACGCAGTTAGCAATTAGCAAGCTCGCAATTAGCAATTAGCAAGAACCATGAATCAATCCAGTGACATCTTAATTATTGGCGGTGGAATTATCGGTCTTTCCATCGCGATCGAGTTGAAATTCCGAGGTACGGACGTAACTGTAATTAGTCGCAATTTTGACGAAGCAGCTACCAATGCCGCCGGTGGAATGTTGGCTCCCGGGGCGGAAAGAATTCCTCCAGGTGCCATGTTCGAGCTTTGTTGGCGCAGTTGGGAATTATATCCAACTTTTGTTAATAAAATAGAAAGTCTTACCGGCTTAAAAACTGGCTATTGGCCTTGCGGAATTATTACTCCAGTTTACGAACTAGAACCAGGGGAAAAAAATCAGCTTCAAAATTCTAATTCTCAATGGTTAAATAGAGATGCTATTCGTCAGCTTCAACCGGGATTGAGTTCGGAAGTTATCGGCGGTTGGTTGTTTTCTAAGGACGCTCAAGTTGACAATCGTCTTTTGTTTGCCGCTCTCCAAGCTGCAGCAAAACAGTTAAAAATTAATTTAATTGAAGGAATTGTTGGAGAAATTATCGAGGAAAAAGGCCGAGTTAAAAAGGTTAAAAGTTCTGTGGGTGATTTAGCCGCTAACTTTTATGTTTTAGCTGCAGGTTCTTGGTCTAATCGATGGCTTTCAATTCCAGTTTTTCCCAGAAAGGGAGAAATGCTCTCTTTAATTGTTCCTCAGCAATATTTGGAAAAAAGAAAGGAAGGAGAAATAGATTGGTTGCCGCTAAAGCAGGTTTTATATGGTAAAGATGGCTGTTATATTATTCCTCGCCAAGATGGCAGAATTGTCATTGGGGCAACTAGCGAAGATGTCGGTTTTAGCAATGGCAATACGGTGGCGGGCATTCAAACTTTATTGGGAAAAGCTGTTAGATGTTATCCGGTTTTAAAGGATTTTCAAATTGATGAATTATGGTGGGGTTTTCGCCCGGCAACTCCCGATGAAATGCCGATTTTAGGTAAGAGCGATCGCCCCAATTTAATCTTGGCAACCGGTCATTATCGCAATGGCATTTTATTGGCACCTGTGACGGCTCTGTTAATTGCTAATTTGATAAGCGAAGGCCACTGCCATCCCCTCTTGGAAGCTTTCGATTATTCCCGCTTTGTCCAAAAGATGGCCTAATCATCAGAACGAGTACTTAGAACGAGTATTCAAAAACCCAACGAACTAACTTGACAATTAGAAAAATTCTTCTATAATGGAAGCGGATGGCATCCTGTATCGTCAAAAAGCTGCGGACGTAATTCAGTGGTAGAATGTCAGCTTCCCAAGCTGAACGCCGTGGGTTCGAGTCCCATCGTCCGCTTTAAGAAATCTCATTGAGATACGGTACTTTCAGCCAAATAACCAGTTAAACTTTTTAACCGATTAACCTTTAACTCATTTCCTAGACCGTACCTGCTACCGTAGCGATCGAGGAAGTGCGGCCTTGTTGTTGCACCTGTTACCCCGTTTTCAAAAAAAGCTTAAGCTTAAAGAAGCTTGAGGAAAAATTGAGGAAAATTGAGTGAAAATGAGCGATTAGGAAGTTGACAGCGCACTTCCTTCACACGGAAAAGGTTAGACAGTGAGAGTTTCAGCTATTTTAATTTTTATGGGCGTAACAGAACTCGAATCTGTGACCTCCACGATGTCAACGTGGCGCTCTAACCAACTGAGCTATACGCCCTTAACAGTCTCCTAGTTTAACACGGCTTTTCCTAAAATGGCAACCCCCCAAGCAATTTTTTTTATTTAGATTTTAGACAAAACCCCCCATCGCCGCAACCCTCCAAATACCAATACTTTCATCGCTACGCCCGACAGCTAAAATCTCTCCGTCGCCGATGAAGGCCACCCCCTTAACCGTGGCCTCTCGCTTAAAAATGGCCAACTTCTACCAAAAACTGGGCCATCTCTTCCGCCCCTAAAGTCTGATAGAATTATTTGGATTTTGTTCTTCTGGCGTGCTAGATAGCAAGTCAAGAAACCCGGTTTTTTGAAAAAAACCGGGTTTCTGAAATACCTTTATGACAATAATTGGTTTTTTCGCTAGACCCTAACAAGACGTTGCTTTGTTTTTTTGCCGTTAGCTTTACTCGTTTTTTTCTTCTTGTTAGAAGTTGTCGCCTCATCCCACTCTTCTACAGTCGGTAGATACAACCAATGACGGAGCTTTTTTTCCTCCAAATAACCCTCTAATTCCGGATCCGGCCAAAAGTGCAAGCGTTCCAAACAGCCAACGCAGCTAGCCGCTTCCTCAATTAGTTCCCACTGGTGGAGAAAGTTTTCCGCCCAAGATTTTTTAGTCATCACCGACTTGGCAAAGTCTAAACCCGCCGCCACCATCCGCTTGCCGTTACTGCCGCGAGCGTTAATCGGTTCCCAAAAGATAACTTCTGGGTTAACCTGCATAAGTTGTTCTAAATTGGTTTTAAAATCGTCCAAAGTCATAGTTGGCGGGGTGGGTGCCATTGCTACATACAACCGACACCCTGCTTTCTGACCTTGTTGTAAAGCTTGGTAACGTTTGGAGGGTGGGGGGGCTTGCGGTTCGATTTTGCGGCTGAGTTCGTCATCCAAATAGGGGATACTCATGCCGACGGTGACGTTTGGGGAGGCAAGAAGTTGTAGGTCTTTAGTCCATAACAGGCCGCGAGTTAGAATCCTGACTTTTTTGTTATACTTTAATAAAACCTCCAGTGTTTGTCGAGTTATTGATGCGGTTTGCTGATTTTGATAGGGGTCGGTTCCAGAACACAGTAAAACGACTCCTTTACCGGGAGCTGTTTTGTGCCAAGTTTTTTTTCGACTGAGTATGCCGTCGAGTAGTTCTGGTATGTTTTCGCGAATAAAGAGGTATTGTCCCCATTCCATTTGGGGGTCGTTTACTCCTTTATCTTTTAACTGCGTTTGTCTGGTTCTAATAGCAGGGGTCGAAGGGACGTAACAAAAGGTACATCCATGAAGGCAGCCCGATGCTATATTGATTACATAGTCGCAGAGTCCCTTTTTGTTGAGCTTGCTTTTCTGGAGGGGGTTAACAATGGTTTCGGTGCCTTTAACGGTGGACATGATGGTAATAATTTTTTGTTTGAAGAACTAACAATTTTTACTGGCTTTGATATTTTGTCTTGCCTTCAATTATAACAGAATTGTTATCAATTTTTATTAACAAATGTAAAACAACTAAAAGGTGGAGAATTGAGTTATGGCCAAACAAGCATTTGGTGGCAATTGGACGGAAGATAAGTTAAATAGGGTTCGCGAATATCTAAAGGCATATTCTACAATTATGAATAAAAAAACCTATTTCCGCTATGCTTATATAGATGCTTTTGCGGGAACTGGATATCGAGAGCTTAAAGAAGAGGAAGATAAGGAAGCATTAATATTTCCCGAGTTAGACTTAGAAACGCAAAAATTTTTTGATGGTTCTGCCAAGATTGCACTACAGGTAAAACCGAGGTTTCATAAGTACATTTTTATCGAAAAAGATGAAAGTAAAGCCATGGAACTAGAAAAGCTAAAAGTGGAATTTGAAGAATTGGCAAACGACATTCTAATAATTAATGAAGATGCCAATCAATACATTGCTGAATTATGTTCGGGAGATTGGAAAGAGCGTCGGGCGGTACTTTTTTTAGACCCTTATAAAATGGATGTGAGTTGGGAGACGATCGCGGCGATCGCGGGAACAAAAGCGATTGATTTATGGTACTTATTTCCCTTGATGGCCGTTCAGAGATTGCTAAAAAAAGATGGAAATATAGAAGACTCGCACAGGAAAAAACTGGATGAAATTTTCGGGACTACAGATTGGTACGATAATTTTTATCGAGCAAGGGGAGATATAAACTTGTTTGGGGAATACTCCTGGACAGAAAAAACTGCCGACGGTAAATCTATCGGACAATACTTTGTCGATCGCTTAAAGACAGTGTTTGAGGGTGTGGCAGAAAATCCTCTTTTGCTCTATAACTCGCGCAACAGTCCTTTATTTTTGCTTTGCTTTGCCGCTGCCAACAAGAAGGGTGCCCCCACTGCTATTAAAATCGCACAGTATATATTGAAAAAATAGAGCGATCGTTCTTCGGTATTTGCCCCCCGTCCGAGATTTTCAACAACTTGTCTTAGCTGCTGGGGCATTTGCCCTAGTAGGTTATGAGTTGACTCGTTATCCGTCTGTTTATCGGCGAGATTAGATGAGTTCAGTCTTGCCAACTCGCTAGATAAATCCTTATCTGTCTGTTTATCGGCTAGATTAGAGGAGTTCAGTCTTGTTAACTCGCTAGATAAATCCTTATCTTTGGAAATGGGGGCAGTCGCTTCTATTTTAGAGTAAAAAGAGCGATCGCTTCAACAGAAGGCCACCCCATTCGCTGTAGCCTCCCAAAATGGCCAACTTGTCCCAAAACTGGGCCATCCCTTCCGCCGTTAAAGTCTGACCGTCGAGAGCGATCGCCTCCATCTACACTCTCCTCGTTGGCAAAAGTTGGCCGTTAATTGTTTAATATTTGTCAAAACTGCGCCTCCATACAACTTTTATTTAACCTTATTTATGCTAAACTAATTCCGCAATTATTAACGCCATAAAAAGGTTAAAAAATGCGACTTTATTTTCAATCTCCCCAAGTTACTATTTATCAAGGAGACTGTCTGGAAGTCTTGCGAAAACTTCCAGAACGTTCGGTAAACTTAATTTTAACAGACCCGCCTTATCACGCTACTAAAAAAGCTAATATTACTGGAGATAGAAACTTTAAAAATGATGGCAGTTATCTCCAATGGTTAGATAGGGTAGCAGAACAATGGCAGCGAATTTTAGCCCCCAACGGTTCTCTTTATTGTTTTGCTTCTCCGAAAATGGCAGCGAAAGTTGAGGTGATGTTAGGTGAAAGATTTAACGTATTAGCATCGATTACTTGGACGAAACCCAACGAGCCTGGATACGACGGTTGGAAACAAAAAACTAAGAAAGAAAGCTTAAGAAATTGGTATTTGCACTCGGAACGTGTTATTTTTGCTGAAGCTAAATCGGAGGAAGATCGGCGATCGCCATTTAGCAGTTTATTAAAAAAAACCCGCAAGCAAGCGGGATTATCAACAATTCAATTAACGGGGGCGATCGGCGAATATGGGGAGGTAAATCATGGCGGGGCGGTATCAAATTGGGAAAGCGGGAGAAATATTCCCGATCGCGAGCAATATCGAAAAATCAAGGAAGCTTTATCTCAGTTCAAACCCGAAGTTCCAGAATTACCCGATTACGAAGAAATCGTCAGACCGTTTTACGTCACGGCGGACGTGCCTTATACTGATGTTTGGGATTTTCCCAGCGTTAGACCCTATCCTGGGAAGCATCCAGCGGAAAAACCTCTAGATTTAATCGAACATATAATTAAAGCTAGTTCTTATCCGGGGGATTTAGTGTTAGATTGTTTTGCTGGTTCTGGAGTGGTAGGACAAGCAGCAAAAAAACTGAATCGCCAAGCAACTTTGATTGAAATTGAAGAGCGTTGGTGCGAGAGTATTTATCAACGTTGTGTCAGTCTATCCGAGTCAGCGCCAGAACCTAAAAAAACTACTAAATTTAATTGGCAAAGCGAACCGTTATTTCAACAGTTAACAGAAAAAACGTAAAGCTTAAAATTAGGTAATTAATCCATTGTTTTTTAGTACCTCTTGCATCCATTGGAGCGTGCGTTCTATCCCCCAGTCTCTTGCAGTTGCGTTGCAGTGATGGTGTCCCCAACCTAAATTATAAGGACGATGATTATATTCTCCCGCTTTTAGTTCTTCCACATGAAAAAGATTGGCCATTGTCACTGTTAGATCGGGTACGCTTCTACCTTCAACTTGTTCGATGCGCGAAGCAAGTTCTCCAGCTTGAATGGGTTCGAGACAGAGAGGGCAAACAGTAGTTCCGGCCTTGTTAACTATCCTGTTTTTTTGAAGAAGTGGCAGGTCGGCCAGTCCCAGGTCGTGGCACTTTTGGTCGATTCTCTTTTTAATTTTTTCTGGATTTTCAATTCCTTCTCCCTTCGCCATCTCAAAAATCCCTTCGGTTCGCCAAGCTAAAAAAGATAGTTGATATTTGCTTGCCTCTATGTCTTTTCCAGAAGCATACTCATAAAAGCGAATTCCCGCCCCCTGACCTCCCGTTTTTTTACTTACATAACCATGTCTAATCTGAGCGTGGTCATTTCTAATTGTATCTGGAACCCTGGCTATATATTCTCCCCCCAAAGGAGCAATTCGAGAATTGGCAGGACTCCAACCATAGCCCTCTGGGGGATAGTTTTCCCATTGGTATCTAGTTTCGTAAAGAATTAATAAATTTTCTCCAAGGTCTAAATTATTGGGCAAATTGGATTTTGGGCTGGGAGGGCGATCGCTAAAATATTCCTTTGGAGTCGCTAAAACTATGTAACCTTTTTCAAATCCATCTTCAGGAAATACAAAGTCTGTTTTCCAGAGATTTATTGGGATTAAAACCGTGCTGCATCGACTCACGCGATTTTGAAAAATAGTATCTTTTTCTGCCCCTCTTGTTTGAGTGGTTTTAGATATTTTGGTAGCTATTGCTTTAGGGAGTCCCAGCGTATAACTTAATCGCGATTCCTTAGCTTTTTGGGCTTTTCCTTTCTTAGCTTTCGGCTTTTTTCCACTCACTCTTTCACCTCAATCCCATATTTAGTGAAGAGCTCTGAAATAGATATATCCAGTGCTTTTGCAAGCTTCTCTATATTTTTAAGGGATGGATTTCGCGTTCCTGTTTCAATCCCTGAAATGTAGTTACGATGAAGTTCGGCGCGTTCGGCTAGCTCTTCCTGTGACAGATCGAGTTCTCGCCGTCTTCGCCTAATGGCTTTGCCAAAGCGATATTCAATTCCATAGTTCTCTTTTTCCACAAGACTATGGTGAACGATTGGAAAGCGTCAGTCTATCCACTATGAGTTTAGTTTTGCACACTATGAGTTTATCAAAAAATACCCACGAACAAAAATCGAGCAAAAAAGAGGATTAGAGCCGTAAGAAAAACCTCCCGCCGCGTCGGCGCTGAAGGCCAACCTATTTACCGTGGCCACTGCCTCCCAAAATGGCCAACTTGTCCCCAGAACTGGGCCATCAGTTCTGCCGCTAAAGTCTGACTGTCGAGAGCGATCGCCTCCATCCAAACTCCCCAACCATTCCCCCGTCGCCAACCGCCACAACTTAATCGTCTTACCCCCACGGACAAAGGTTCGTCGAGCGATCGCCATTAAAATTGATAACCCAAAGTAAACCAGACAATACTTTCAAGGTTAGCAATTGTCTGTGAATTTACTTCACCGATTTTACCGCGCAATCGAGTTATATCTAGCACTCGCAGTTGATGACATAAAGCAACAGAATCTCGACTTAATCCTCCTTCAGGCGCGTTAATTAAGACGCAAGTTGGTAAAGAAATCCTTTTTAAATTGGTAGTAAGAGGAATTGTAATTACAGTGTTGGTAAATTGAGAAACAGTATCTTCTTGAAAAATAATTACAGGTCGCATTCCACCTTGTTCTGAACCTTTAATTGGGTCTAAGCTAGCAATCCAAACTTCACCGCGTTTAAAACTCATTGTAAATCCTCTTGTTTTAGTAATTCTGCATATTCAGAAATGCCAGCTTCGGCTAAATTGCGGTCTTCTTCGTCAAATTCGCGGTAAAGTTTGGCAATTTTTTCTGCATTAATATTATTGATGGGATTGTTGAATCTAGCACGAAACTTTAAAAAAGCAATAAATTCCGCTACTTCTTTGAGTTGTGCCTCGTTTAGTTCGTTTAAGTCTTGGGTAATTTTTTCGGAAATTTTCATCGTTTTTTTCCTGTTTTTACTTGAGAGATATCCTGGTATTAATATTTATGGGTTGTGGGTTTTTAATTAAGAGCGATCGCCAAAACAGCATACATTAATTAGATTTTTTTAGCAAATACAGCTTCTACCTCTTCCTCGCTGGCAAAGTCTCCAGCGTCAGCTTCCACAAGAGCTTGTTTGATTTCCTCAACTTGCCAGTCGTTAATTTCCAAATAGACGGTTACTGCTTCGTTGAGGATATGGTTTAAGCTGTGGTTTGTGGTGGAGGCGATCGCCAATAGAGCCTTTTTTTTGTCTCTATCTAGTAGAAAAGTTATGCTTTCTTGGTTCACTTTTGACCTCCATTTTTATTTTGGCGATAATTGACGAAATTAAAAGCTACTGGCAATTATAACAGCGATCGCTTCAATAGTATCGATGTCTAATTAAACAAAACCACCCATCCCCGCAACCCGCCAAATACCAATACTGCCATCGCTACACCCCGCCGCTAATATCTCTCCATCGCCGCTAAATGCCAACCCATTCACCGTCGCCTCGCAGTCCAAAACCGCCAACTCCTCCAAAGTAAAAAGATTCCACAAACAAACCCGACCGTCTCTGGTTCCCGCCGCCAAAGTCTGACCGTCGGGACTTATCGCCACCGCATTAACCCGATCGCCCCCATCCAAACTCCCCAACAACTCCCCCGTCGCCAACCGCCACAACTTCACCGTCTTATCCCCACTGCCACTCGCCAAAACCTGACCGTCGGCACTAATGGCAACGCTGCGAACGATATCCTCATGCCCGCTGAGAGTCGAAAGCAACTTCCCCGTCGTCAACTGCCACAACTTAATCGTCTTATCCCCGCTGCCGCTGACCAAAGTCTCCCCGTCGGGACTTATCGCCACCGACTCCACCCAGGCACTATGTCCCTTCAAAATTCCCCGCAGTTTGCCGCTATTCAAATACCACACCTTTATCGTCTTATCCTTAAGACCGCTGGCTAAAATTTGACCGTCTCTACTAATGGCGATCGCCTGAACTGCATCCCGATCGCCCCCGAACCAACTCCCCAAACTCCTCGTTAACTTACCCGTTCCCAAATTCCACACCTTCACCGTTCCATCCGCGCTGCCGCTTGCCAAAGTTTGACCGTCGGGACCGATGGCGATCGCCTGTACCCATCCCGAATGACCGAACACCCAACCGCCCAAAGTCTTCGGCAGGTTCTCCGTCCCCAAACTCCACACCTTAATACTATTATCCTCCCCGCCGCTGACCAAAGTTTGACCGTCAGGGGCAAAAGCAACAGTTCTCACCTTATCCTCATGACCGATTAAAGTCTCCACCTCTTCCCAAGAACCGCCGTCGGTTTGCATCAAATCTCGCAACACCTCGTCGGCCCACTGGTAGCGAGACTTGAGAGGGGTTTCTAACATTTTGTTTAAAATTCTACTCAAACCCGCGCTGACCGGTCGCGGCAAAAACTCCTCCCACTTCCACTCTTCCCCATGTCGCAGTTTAAAAATATTTGTTTGGGTCATCAACTCTATACAAATAGCGCCCAAACTATAAATGTCGCTGGCAAAGACCGCGTGACCGACCAACTGTTCCGGGGCCGTGTATTCTGGGGAACCGATCGCCGTATCTCCGGTTATCGTCGGCGTGGTAGAGAGAACTTTCGAGGAACCAAAACCGACCAAACACAAATTGCCGCCCCACTGCGAACTGGAACCGCGACGGATGATATTTTCTGGTTTGAGGTCGCGATGAATTATTTGGTTGTTGTGAATAAACTGCAATACTGGCAGTAAATCTTTGAGCAAGTTTCTAATTTTGGTTTCGTCGAAGGTTCCTTCTTCTGCCAGCTCTTCCGCTAAGTTTTTTCCTTGAATAAATTCTTGTACTAAATATCGATGGGGCGGGATTTCAAAGTAAGCTAATAACCGGGGAATTTGGGGATGTTTTCCCAGGCGGTCTAGTTGCAATGCTTCCCGCCGAAATTGTTCCGATGCTTTTTCTAATTGGCGGTTGGTACTACTGCCAGTGGCGGCGACGGGGAAAAATTGCTTGATGGCGCAGGTTGTTTTGGAGGGGATATCTTCATCCACTGCTAAAAAGGTTCTGCTAAATGCGCCGGTTCCCAGAGGTTTAACAATGCGGTAATGTTCTCTTAACACCAGGGCAGAACCGCAGTTTTGACAGAATTTATTTTTGTCTGGGTTTTGGGGTTTTTTACAGGTTGGGTTGATGCAGTAACTCATTTTCAATTAACAATTAACAATGAACAATTAACAATTAGCGATAACTGTTTGGTTGGCAAATTGCGGTCGTTAAAGTTAATTATAGCAGCTTTGGGATTTTAAGTAAGTATAGGCGATCGCTTCTTGTCGGTTAAGTAGGTAGGCAAAAATATTTGCAGAAAATTTTCCCCGTAGAACAGACATCTTGTCTGTTCGGTGTCTAATTAATTTTGCACTCCTACTTAACCTCCACTGGTGGCGGACGCGATCGCTTTTTGGGGAGATACAGTTAATACTTTTGCTCAAGTATTGTCAGAAACCCGGTTTTTCGCAAAAACCGGGTTTCTTGACCGACTCTCTAGCAACCGTCTCTTACTTCAGAAAAAATGGACCATCTTCAAATTTAAAATTAAAAATTGAAAAATGATTTTAAGCGGGCCCGAAAAAATTTTTTCTCTAACCCCTTGACAGTTTTGTAATATGTCTGTAGTATGGAAATATGGTTGAGGAAAGAAGGGGCCAAAAACCAACTTTGGACCGAGGCCATCTCCGAACCTGGAAAATTAAATAATATTTTTGCACTTTGATGTTGCCCTTTTAACAATAAGATAACAATAAGAAATATTTAAGGAGGTGTAAAGATGGTTCACGTTAGATTTGAAGGACGTTCTTACGACTTAACAGAAAGTCAGCTAGAGATTAAAGAAAATATGAACGATAGCGTTATTAAAGAACGATTGGCCCATCATTTTGATGTGGGAAGCGATCGCTTTAATTCCTACGTTTTAGACCGACGTCCCAGCGGCGATTTAATTGTACGTCCCGAGGCGGTGTACGGTTAAATTTTAATTTTGGGAATGGGGAATGGGGAATGGGGAATGGGAAATTTTTAAGGGAAAAAATGATATATTTAAGAATCGCTAAAGCGATTACTACGAACTAGGTTTTTGCCCGCGCCCTAATTCAAAAACGGGAAAAAAAAGGAAAAAAAAGGGAACTGTAGGGGCAAAGCATTCGGGCGATTAATTTGGATAAAAAGCATTAACTTTTATGTCCGAATGCTTTGCCCCCGCCCTACGTTTAACTTTCTGTTTTTTGATTTATTTTTTAATAGTTAAAAGTTGCACTTCGCGCCCTAACAGGAAAAGCTTACATACTAGCTCATTTGGTAGAGCAATCGACTTACAAGCGATTGGTAGCAGGTTCAATTCCTGCGTATAAACAACGGCTTTTTCGACTTGCGCGAAGTGACTTTTAATAAAAAATGTAGGTTGGGTGTAGTGAAACGAAACCCAACAAAACATCAATTTATATGGGAGATTAATGGGCAATTATTGAAGCAATAAATAACATTTGAAAAATCGCTAAAACGATTACTACGAACTAAGTTTTTTTCCCGCGCCCTAACAGGTAAAGCTTACATACAACTGGTTTTTCCAACCATTAACAGTCACCAGCTTTACGAACTTGCGCGGGTTCAAAATTAAAAACATGGAACTGTAGGGGCAAAGCATTCGGGCGATTAATTTGGATAAAAAGCATTAACTTTTATGTCCGAATGCTTTGCCCCCGCCCTACGTTTAACTTTCTGTTTTTTGATTTATTTTTTAATAGTTAAAAGTTGCACTTCGCGCCCTAACAGGAAAAGCTTACATACTAGCTCATTTGGTAGAGCAATCGACTTACAAGCGATTGGTAGCAGGTTCAATTCCTGCGTATGAACAACGGCTTTTTTGACTTGCGCGAAGTGACCTTTCAATTATCAAAAAAATGTAGGTTGGGTGTAGTGAAACGAAACCCAACAAAAATCAATTTATCTGGAAAATTGACTGGCAATTATTGAAGCAATAAATAACATCTGAAAAATCGCTAAAGCGATTACTACGAACTAGATTTTTTCCCGCGCCCTAACAGGTAAAGCTTACATACTACTGGTTTTTCCAACCATTAAAAGTCACCAGCTTTACGAACTTGCGCGGGTTCAAAATTCAAAAAAGGAAAAAAAAAGGAAAAAAAAGGGAGCTGTGGGGGCAAAGCATTCGGGGGGTAAATCTGGATAAAAAGCATTAACTTTTATGTCCTCAGGCTTTGCCCCGGCCCCAGGTTTAAATTGAAGAAAGTCTCATGGGTAATTATTAAAAGGAAAATTAATTAATGAAGAATCGCTAAAGCGATTACTACGAACTTTAATAATGAACGCTAAAACTGTTTGGAACACCACAGAAGAAGTAGAAGAATTGGTCGAAAAATTTAATAACTGTACCCTACCAAGAGGAGATTGGAATCATGCAGCGCATTTAATTGTTGCCTTGTGGTATCTCAGAAATTACCCAGAAACAGAAGCAATAAATCGCATCCGCAACGGCATTAAAAAATATAACGCAGCGATGGGCATTCAAACTACAGAAACTAGCGGTTATCACGAAACGTTGACCCTATTTTGGATTAAAATGGTACAACAATATTTGTTAGCTGCTCCCCCCCGTCTTTCTCTGGTAGCGATCGCTAACGATTTAACAAACTACTACGGCAATTCATCTCTACCTTTTGAATATTACAGTCGCCAAAAATTAATGTCTGTCGAGGCGCGAAAAAATTGGGTTAAACCAGACATTTCAATTAACATTAAAGCAGGTAATAAAATGAAAAAAGACGAACGAGATTTGCGTTTAGAAATGCTAAACAGCCTGCTAACTACTCCCCACCGCGAGTTAGCAAAAGTAGCAGAAATTCACCAACTAATTGTCGAATTAGATCCGCTTTTTTACGGACATTTAGCCGTATGGTATCAAAAAAATGGGGACGTGCGGGACCATAAAGAAGTCTTTCTGGGGAATTTGCTGACGAGCCCTCTAACCGAACACCGGGATGCAGGTTTTATGATGTTACAAGAATTTCCGCCCTATCAAGTGTCGCGGGTGGTGGACTTTATGAAACAGCAGCGGCATAAAGTACCGCGATCGGCGCGAACTGCAGTGACTCGCTACCTGCGCCACCGGGAAAAAAATCCGCAATTTTTCGATCGCGCCGCCCTGCGCAACCGGAAAGCGATGAAGCATCTATATGCAACCTTGCACGTCAAACCGGGCGATCGCGCCAATGCCATCCTCTTTAAGGAAAAACCCCCAGAAGACAGCCTAGCATTTACGGTCAAGCAACTGGCCAAGGCAGAAACTCCCGGGGACCAAGCGGCCTTAATCGTGGAACATAACATTCCTTATACGATCGCCGTTGGGGCCGTCAAGCAGCTAACGCCGACGGTATTGGTAGCGCTAATAAATTCCATGTCGCCCCAGGAGGTAATTAACAACCTCAACTCTTTGAAAAAGCGGGGGGCCTTGGAACATAAAGAAGTAAAGGCGCTAGTGGATGAGAAATTAGAAGCGGCGCAAAAGAGCGATCGCGTCTCCGCCTACAAAGCGCGGGTTGCCGCCGATGCTGGCAGTTTCGACGCCGAGACTGCCGCCAAACTGGAAAAAGTCACAAACGAGCAAGTCAAAAAGCGCGGTAAAATCTCTGTGCCCACAGGTTTGCTAGTTGACAGTTCCGGTTCTATGGAAAAAGCCATTGAAATCGGCAAACGCTTGGCAGCATTGGTTTCTGGCATCACCGAAGCCGATTTATTCGTTTATGCTTTCGATACCATGCCTTACGAAGTCAAAGCAAAGGGCAGCGAGTTGAGCGACTGGGAACGCGCTTTCGAGCAGATCAAGGCCGGCGGCGGCACCAGTTGCGGTTGCGCGGTGGAGGCGATGCGGCGTCGGAAACAACTGGTAGAACAGTTTATTTTAGTGACCGACGAAGGAGATAATTCCTCCCCCTATTTTGCCGAAGCTTATACTACTTATTGCCGGGATTTAGCGGTGATGCCCAATATAGTTATCGTTCGGGTCGGTAGTTATGCTTCTAATTACGTCGAAAGTCAACTCAAACAGAAACAAGCGCCAGTGGAGACCTTTACTTTTAAAGGCGATTATTATTCCTTGCCGAATTTGGTGCCGTTGCTGTCTCGTCCGTCGCGACTGGAACTGTTGATGGAGATTATGGACGTTGCCCTGCCGGTCCGGAATGACAAGTAATTTTTCCGTAATACCACGAGCAGGACCACCTTAATCAAAAATTAACATTCAAGGTGCGTTCTAGGGCGGTCAAAATCTGCTAAACTTAATTAGTAGGGTGTCCGCCCTAATCTTGAAAACCTATGGAGAACAACTGTGGCTAAAAAATCCAAGGTGAAAAAATCTAGTCTTCTTTTT
Organism: uncultured bacterium; assembly: GCA_964619285.1. Lineage (GTDB taxonomy): Bacteria > Cyanobacteriota > Cyanobacteriia > Cyanobacteriales > Microcoleaceae > CALKCV01. The sequence continues at coordinate 18,337 of CAZUCT010000078.1, forward strand.
CAAAGGTTAAAAGAAGCTCTAGAAAATGGTAGTAAAGTCCGCATTGAAGCTGAGGATAGTTATTACGGCATCCCAGTTAATTTGACCCCAGAATTTGTAGAACTTTTAGTGCTAGTTCCGCCAGATGAATTTGATGAAGAGGATGATTGTTTTAAACGAGTGACTTGGTTGATTCGCCTGTCGTCTATTTTCGCGATCGCCTATCCCACCGAGTATTGGACTACAGAACGATTGGAGCAAATGCTCGAAATTGGGACTCAAAAAATGTAACCCTACATTAAACTAAATAGCGATTTAATTTTGGATTTATTAAATCGCCCCTCAACACTGCTAAAACAGGGGTCAAATTCGACTCCTGTTTTTTAGCACCCTGACATCCATTTGTCCATAGAAAAAAGTACCTTACTCTGAGTAATACTCGTAAGAGCCGCCATCGCAAACTTCGACTCCAGACTGGATTAAAGCTCCCTCTCCCACGCTACCATCCGGGGCAGGGCCTAAAACGCCCATAAAATCATAATAGCAGTCTTCTCTACCATCGTCGATGGTGACTTCGATGGAATCGCCGGGGCCTAGTGGTTCGTAGAGAATGTTTTCCTCCCAACTTTCTTCCTCGGGTGGCGAGGCGTAAAATTCTAGTAATTCCCGTTCGGTCTCGTTAACTAAAGTAAAGGTTGCACTTTCAGTTTCTTGAGCCACGCTGGCGCTACTTTGCCAGAATACTGCGGGTAGGGATAAGGCGATCGCTACTCCTACAACACCAAGCCTTTTTCGAGGGGAGAAATTTTTGGCCATTTTGGTCTCTCCGGGTATTAATAATTTTGTGGCTCCAATCTTAGCATGACGATCGCCCTTTGTCAAGATTTTTTTTGTTATTTATTTAATAAGTTTTTCTTATGCAAAAAGTCTTGGTTGGCAGGGGATTTGGTAACGGATATAGCGGATGGAGCAATTAACAATTAACAATTAACAACGGGTGCATCTCAATGCAATTCGAAAACCTACAATTCAACGCTTTTTGCTAATTGCTAATTGCTAATTGCATGGATATAGAACGCAATTAGCGATTAGCGATTAACGATTAGCGATTAGCCATTTTCTATTTTTGCAAAGATTCGATGCTCCCATTAACAACTAACAATTAGCAGAATTATGAGTAGAAAACTGGATGCAATTATTGTAGTTGATGTAGAATCAACTTGCTGGAAAAGTAAAGCACCCCCAGACGAAGAAAGCGAAATAATAGAAGTCGGAATTTGCCTTTTAGATGTTGCTACAGCGACTCCCACAGAAAAGAACAGTATTTTAGTAAAACCGGAGCGATCGCGAGTCAGTAAATTCTGTACCGAACTAACAACTTTAACCCAAGAACAAGTAGATAAAGGAATTAATTTTGCCGAAGCTTGCGAGGTGCTAAAATCGAAATACAAATCTCCTCAACGGGTCTGGGCCAGTTATGGAGATTACGACCGAAATATGTTTGAAAAACAAACTCTAAGGCGCGACATTAAATATCCTTTTGGTCCCCGGCATATCAACGTTAAAACTTTGTTTGCCTTAGCTTATAATTTAGAAAAAGAAGTAGGAATGCCCGCCGCTTTAGAAACTCTCGAAATTCCCCTAGAAGGAACTCACCACCGAGGAGGAGACGATGCCTGGAACATCGCCAAAATTTTAGGAGAATTGTTGTTACAAACAAGAGGAAAAAAACCAAGTTCGTAGTAATCGCTTCAGCGATTTAAAGTAAAAATTAACGAGATTAAAAAAGATGAAACTAGCAGAAGCATTAATCTTAAGGTCAGACTGCGAAAAAAGGCTCGCCCAATTGCGCGATCGCCTCTCCAGAAGCGTCAAAGTTCAAGAAGGAGAAGAACCTCCAGAAAATCCCCAAGAACTTCTAGCAGAATTAAACGCTATTACTAACGAATTGGCAGACTTAATTACCAGAATTAACAAAACCAATTCCCAGGAAAATATCGAAGAAGGAAAAACAATTTCTGATGCTTTGGCAGAAAGAGATATAACAATGAAAAAACGCAACGTTTATGAATTTATAATTAGCGAAGCAAGTTATCAACAAAACCGTTACAGTTCCTCGGAAATTAAGTACGTTAGTACGGTTAACATCAAGGTATTACAGACAGAAATGGATCTAATGTCTCGACAATATCGAGAATTAGATACTAAAATACAACAAGCAAACTGGAATATCGAGCTTGTGGATTAAACTATACCCGACACGGGTTGAAAATGCGTTTTTTTGAAAAGAAGAAAAACTCTCTTTTTGAGTATGAGTAAGAGTATGAGTATGAGTATGATACGCTTCATTCCTTGCGGCTTTTAGTATAGATGGTAGCCAAGACAATAGAAGCGATCGCAACCCCCCAACAGGGTCAAGTTGGAATACCTTAAACAGGTTTGGTGGGCGTGAGGGGCCATGCCTTGGGTTCGAGTCCTATCGTACAAATTAAGCCCAGTAATGTTACAACTGTACGGGGCATTGTTACAAATTACTACCAGGCGATGGTCTATTGAATTGGTGAGGGAGGGTTAGGGGAATTAATATAAGTAGGCAAGAGGCAAAAGGCAAGAGGCAAAAGGCAAGAGGCAAAAGGCAATTAGCAATTAACCAAAATGACCGATATTCACAACCTTTTAAACAAAATAGCGGCCCAAGAATCTCAATTAACCGAGACTCAATTTATGGCGCCTTGCGTTGGTGGGGGGAGGGCGAGGACGAGGGTGGCGGGAATGGTTTATACCTTTGCCACCAAACCGCGAGATTTTCAGGGATGGGGAATTTTTCAACCCTTCGACGAGAAGACGGCGGAGGTGGTAGAGGAACCGATGCTGTTCCAAATTGAGGAATATTTAGAATTAATGAAACCCCTGCGAATGTTACTGGTCGATCGCCTCCAGAAACAAACCTGGTTGGCCTATCCGGTTAACGAGTCGGACGCGAAACAGCGTTTGGGCATGGCAAAACCGATGGCGGTACATTTAGTCAGCGACGGAGTGCAGTTCGAGCAAATAATTGCGAGATTTGATGGCAGTTCGTGTTGGTTTGAAGAGAGCGATCGCCGCGCGGATCCTCTCGCTGCCGAAGAGTTAAGAAAAGCATTAAAAAAAGTCACGCCACCAGAAGAACTTCGCTTTAAAGGAATGACTCCCGAAATGGGAACGGTTTACGATTTAGTGGCGCGAAAAAAAATAGAATTTATGGAACAAGTCCAACACAAAAACGATGAAAAGAGATTAAAAAAAGCTTTAGAAATGGGTGGAGGGGAGTTAAGAAACTTTCGCGATCGCCCCGACTATTGGCAAGTAGAATGGGTGACGGGAGACGGTAAACGCCACAGTTCTGCTATTGCTAAAAACGACCTAACTGTTATTAGTTCCGGCATTTGTTTGAGCGGTTTCGACCGCAATTTCGACCTCCAATCTTTAGTGGGAGTTATGGAAAGTTCGTAGTAATCGCTTCAGCGATAGTTCGTAGTAATCGCTTTAGCGATAGTTCGTAGTAATCGCTTCAGCGATAGTTCGTAGTAATCGCTTTAGCGATTCTTAAGTTACATTTTTAGCACTAAAGTGCTTACTACAAACAGCACTAAAGTGCTTACTACAAACAGCACTAAAGTGCTTACTACAAACAGCACTA
>CAZUCT010000078.1:22094-26065 GCA_964619285.1 uncultured bacterium
AAGTGCTTACTACAAACAAAACAATGTCTATTTATTTTCACGAACAACTATATCGGACTTCAGAAATAATGGCAAAGTTGCGCGACTTGCCAGTAACAATTTGTGGGGCGGGGGCGTTAGGTGCGAATATTACCGAAAATTTAGCGCGTTCTGGTTTTGGTAAATTGAAAGTAATAGATTGCGATCGCATCGAAGAACGCAACCTCTCCACTCAACCTTATTATCGTTCCGATGTCGGCGCTTTTAAAACTAAAATTCTGGCAAATAATCTCTATCGCGCCCTAGCAGTAAAAGTGGATGTTATCTCCAAAGAATTAACGACAGATAACGCCGACAAATTGTTAGGAAAAAGCGGTTTAGTCGTAGATACTTTCGACAACAGCATCGGCAGGGGGGCGATAAAAGATTGTTGCGCCACTGGAAATATTCCTTGTCTTCATGTCGGTTTGGCAAGGGACTATTCCGAGATTATTTGGAACGAAAATTATCGGATTCCTTCTCCTATCAATGACGACGTTTGCGATTATCCTTTGGCGCGAAATTTAGTGATGTTAGCGGTAGCGGTTAGTTGCGAAGTTATGATTAATTTTGCCGCCACTGGCAAGCGGGATAATTTTACCGTCACTTTGGGAGATTTTGCGGTTAAATCAATGGATTTTTAGGTATTAAGAAACCCGGTTTTTTGAAAAAACCGGGTTTCTTGGCGACTATTCAAAGTCGAAGGTTTTTACGACTAAAGTCGTTACTACGAACGGCGCTGGCGGGCGACTGCTACCAGAAGAGCGATCGCTACCAAACCAAAAACCGTTCCAGGTTCGGGGGTGGCGGTAGGATCGAACTCGCTTTGGGGGGAGGTTAACTCCTCTTTGCCGTCTTCAACCTTGCGATCGAAGCGATCGCTCGACTCCTCGGCCTCCTTCAGCGCTTGCCGCTGTTCGTCGTTCACCAAAACGATGGCCGACGAATAAGGAGTCACAATTTTATAAGTCTTAGCGATACGGTGAATGGCATCCAACTCCTCCAAAGTATCCAGATCCATCCGCTGGCTCAAACCCAAGACCAACTGCCGCGCCGCCAAGGGTGCGAAACTATCGCCGACGGTTGCCTCGTAGCTACCCGGTACCAAATACCAAGCATAACCGTCAACGACGCTAACCGCTGCCGGACCTAAATCTTCCTTGGTGGCGATGCGCCTCAGGGCCTCGGATATTTGCGACGCCACGCCGCCGCCGGTTTCGTGCAATAACTCCAAAGTCGGATCGTCGTAAGCTGCCGGCATCCCTCCCAAATGAACCATCCACGCGGGGGCGTTCAGTTTTGGGAAGTCGTTTTTGTTCTTAGAGAGCTCGTAACTGCCGGAGTCGGTGACTAAAATAATGCCGTCGTAAGGAGTGTTGCCCCTGAGTCGGGCGAACTGTTGCAGCATCTCGGAGTATTGCAAACTGCCGTAATAGGTGACGGCCCGGGGGTCGAACTGATTGAGGTCGTCGAGGCGTCCCGGTTGCCCCCCGCCGGCTACCGCGAGGTAGAGGTCGGCGTCGTTGTTGGCAAAGTTGTAGTCGGCGAAACCGTATTTTTTCAACCAGTCGAAGGTCTCTTTAACTTCTTTGCTGTGACTGCCCATGCTGAAGGAGCTGTCGAGAACTACGGCGAACCTTTGGGCGACGGGTATGGAGTAGTCTTTGGGAGTTAGGAGGGGAACGGCGACAATGCGATCGCCCCCTCCTAAGTCGAACTCGTGGCGTCGGGGGGCCTGTCCGTTCCCGATCGGCAGACTTGCGGGCAACCACTCGTCGCCCAAACCTTTGACGGCTTTACCGTTGTAGGTGCGCTCGGTGTTTCGGTTCCAGTAAATGTTGCGCCGTTCTGCCAGTCGGGGCAGGTCCCAACCTTCGGGCTGGCGCATCACTTTATAGGTGAGCCACAGGTGCATTTCTAAAGGGCGATCGACGTCGCTTTCTTTTTCCCAGGTTCTCAGTTTTACTGGGACGGGAAAGGCGCGGAGGCGATATTGTCCGGGGCCCACTTGTTCTAAGAGGGCGGGATCTACGGGTCGCGATCGCCGCACTTGAGAGTTATAGACTTTTTGGGCGGCACCTCGGGGAGAAATTTGGAAGGTGAAGCGTCGATCGCGATCGCCGGTATCTCCCAACCACAGACCGGTGACGGCGGCGCTTTCTGGCAGGGAGAAGTAATAGAGTATTTCTTCTACTTGGTCGGTTTGGTTTTCGTAAACTTCGTAAAGTTCTACCTCCGCCCAGTCGCCTTCTTCTTTGACGTTGACTTCTTGCTCGCGCAACCAGACTTTTTGCTCGCCGATGTTAAACAGTCCGGCTTTGGCTTCGTCGGTGTCGCTGGTGGAACGAACGGCTTTGAGGACTGCTTTTTGTTCTCCTCGCTGCAAGGGAGTATCGAAAAATTGTTCGTAGAGTTTGACTGCTTTTTGGCGATCGCTCCTGTCGCCTTCGTATAAAAAGGGCGATATCAACCAGTTGAAAGTATCTTGTAAGGATTGACTGGTTTCATCAGAGAGTCCGAGAGTGTGACGGTACATCACTCGAATGTTATTCATCCTTTGGGCCGAACCCAGATAGCGGTAGGGAGATAGGTAAGCGTTGGTTAAGCCTTTGCGGATGAGGTCCGACTTTGCCAGAAGTTCGCGGCGATCGCTATCCGTTACGGCAGGTTTTTCTAACAGTTCAAATGCCGCCACTTGCGGTTGTTGGTGGAAGCTTGAGAAGATTAAGCCCCAGGCGACGACGGCACCGACTACTCCTGCCGCTGCCCGTTTCATCCCCCGTTGGGCGGCAAAAGCGCGGATGATTTTCTGTCCTGAATGAAGGTATAAGCCCGCGATCGCGAAAGGCATGAACAGAAACAGGGTGGAGGTAAAGCCCAAGATAAACATAAACCAGAGCGACTTTATCGCCCAACCGATGTGGTAGTTAGTCAACTCCCACCAGAGGCTACTCAGCCAATGAAAGCGGAAAAACTCTTCGAGTAAAACTGCCCCTACGGGGATGACGTAAAACATCAACAGGGCGCTGGCGTACAAACCCATTAAAAAGATTGCGGCGTGACTTACTAACTGTACCCAAGCTAGAGACCGCCTGGGTCTGGCGTAACCGAAGAGGAGTTCGAGGGAAAAGGCGGCGATGCCTAAAAGTAAGGTGCCCAGCATGAAACCGCAGGCGGCGGTGAGTTCCCGAATGAGGAACAGTCGAAGCATAAAAAGGAGGAACAGGGGCCCTTCCACTCCGTAAAATAGACCCATCAGCCGCAAGGGACGCTTGCGCAATTTCCAATAACCTATAATAGATGCGATGGTGGGGACTGCTATCAGACCGAAAAAGCTAATCAAAAAATCGAAGGGAACTATACCGTCTCTGGTTCCTTCGATTAAGGGAACTGCTATCGAAGGTAAGAGTGCAAAATAGACAAATCCTAAAAAGGCTACGTTCCAACCCCAAAAAGTTAGGTAGCACATAGCGCGAAATAATTTTTTCAAGGGCGATCGCTTGAGGCGATCGTAGGCCGAATGGATGCCGTTAAATATGGCATGAAGTAAATTTTTCATGGCTCAACTCCATTAAGGTTTCAGCAGTTCCGTAGAAATACGGTGTGGGACCGAAATTTTGCACCCTGTCCTTCCCTTGGTCCTGCCGTCCGTCGTTCAATTGAGAACTACTGAGATTTTTTCCATATTAACTTACAACTCGTCTTGCTCCCATTTCCGATTTTTTTGAATTGTTAATTGTTAGTTGTGAGTTGTTAGTTGTGAGTTGTTATTTGTGCAAAAAAGTGACAGATCTAAAGCCTACTAGCAAAAATCTTTATTACTCAAAAAAAAACTGCTCTAGTAGTTAACTACCAGAGCAGACAAGACCACAAGTTCGTAGCAATCGCTTTAGCGATAAAGTTCGTAGCAATCGCTTTAGCGATAAAGTTCGTAGCAATCGCTTTAGCGATAA
>CAZUCT010000079.1:0-1784 GCA_964619285.1 uncultured bacterium
AGTGCAGCAATGTATGAAGCCAAGGCGTACTAACAGACCGAGGGCTTGACCTCATCATACTCTTTAGATTTGATTTTACTTTTCTATGCAGCCTTCAGGGCTCTTTTTTAAATAGCTTTAAAACTATCCAAAAAAGGAACGCTTCTTTCTTAGTTACAGTTTAAGAAAGAAGCGTTCCTTTTTTTTATGGAATGGATTCTTTAAGTTCCTTAAATATTATTGCCCTTGAGTAATTTCGATCGCATAAGGATAATATTTATTTCTTTGGTAAGAGCCAACCCAAATTTCATAAGTACCCGAAAACCATTGACCTGTAATCCCAGGGTTTTTGCCATTAAAATCGTCATTACACCAACTGCCTCCTGGACCGCGTACTACTAAAGTTGTATCTTCGCTACTTTTAACTTCCAGGGTAAGGGATGGGAAAAAACCAGTTAACTCCAATTTGTGGTCTGGTTCCGTATCCACAAAACCGACGCAAGGTCCTGTAAGTGTTGTGTCTCGACCGGCTTGTTCTGTAGCAGATACAGCTCCCCCACTCAAACCGCGAACCATCGTCATTTTTTCTGGAGAATCGGGGCTCATCCTGACGTTCTCGAAGATGGGAGTAAATTGGCTTTTCTGGGAGAGAACTGGTCGTTCTTTTACCAGCGCTGCTAATACAATGGCTAATCCTAAAGATAATACTACTTTTGCTCCTTTATCTGGGTTCTTGGGAAAAAATTTCCGCAGAAAATATGGATTTTTTACCAACAAGGTCGAAAATTTCATTATTATTCAATAAGCTTGAAGCCGTTTCTAGTTTTCCTAAATTAATACTACCGCGATCGTATTTGAGTTGTTTGAAAAATCTTTGCTTTTTGTTAGTTGTTAGTTGCAATTCGTAGTTTTTTTGATTCGATTCTCCAAAATCAGGAAATATGGAAGGGAGGGCAATGCCTCCCTAAAACGCCCTATTTCTAAAATCCCAGGGCAATAATCAATTGAGATTTTAAGAATCTCTACCAACAATTTCTTCTTTGAAAGCTTTAATCTTGTCCGATAACTCTTGACGATCGGATGCCTTGAGTAAATATCGGAAGACAAACCACGCGGAATAACCCGCTCCAATTAACTCAAAACTAAAGGCTAATAAAGGAACGCTTTCCACCGCTTCGACTACAGCAACTATTAACCTCAAAGCGATCGCCGAACCCAAAATCGCACCTGTTATATTGACTGGCTTCTTGTATTCCTGATAAAAGTTGTTTAAGTAACTAGGGAGATCGGACAATATTTTGATAGTTTCGTCTTTAACCTGCTGCCACTGGAAAGACGATTCCTGTTCTTGCTCGATATCGGTTTGAGCGATCGCATCTTCTTCTGGCAGCTTGGCCAACTCAATTTTTTCTACAGGTGTTGAAGTGGCGCTTCGCTCCTCTACAACCCGTGTCTCATCTGATGGCCTTGGTGATTTTACCTCGGGTTTGGCCGTCGCCGCTGGTGGTGCTGCTGGGACTATCGGAGGTGTTGGGGGTTTGGCCTCTTGGCGGACTGGTGTTGCTGCTACTGTCGGAGATGTTGGTGGCTTAACATCTGTTGGTTTGCTTGTAGCTGCAGCCGGTGCTGCAGCCGGTGTCGGTTTTTCCTCAGCCGGTTTAGCTGCCGCCGGTGCGGGTTTTTCCTCAGCCGGTTTAGCTGCAGCCGGTGTCGATTTTTCCTCAGCCGGTTTAGCTGCCGCCGGTGCGGGTTTTTCCTCAGCCGGTTTAGCTGCAGCCGGTGTCGATTTTTCCTCAGCCGGTTTA
>CAZUCT010000079.1:1884-25774 GCA_964619285.1 uncultured bacterium
TTTTTCCTCCGTCGGTTTGCTTGCCGCCGGTGTTGTTGCTAATTTTTGTTCTGGTTTTACTTTCTCCGTTTTTGCCACCTCTGTAGAAGGTGTTTTTGGGCTAAGAGTTTGAACTACTATGTCTGCTTCTTCAATATCCTGCCCCAAAGCTTTTTTAAACCGAACTACATCGAAACCGCGTTGATGGAGGAGCAACCAAGACTGAATTAGATCTGGACCGTGCATAGAACCGGTTAAAGCTGCCCGGAGGGTTCGCATGACTACCCCTTTCTTAACCTTGATCTGTTGGGTCACTCGTTTAATAATTTTGTTAGCGTCGCTTGTTTTCAGAGTTTCATCGCCTTCAAAGTTTTCGAGTATTGTCGAGATAACGTTTGCTGCATCTTGTTTTTCGAGCTGGGCTACTGCTTCTTTATCTGGTTCCACCGTTCGAGTAAAGAACAGCTTGCTCATTTCTACTGCATCGGTAAGGCGAGTGAGACTCGGTCCTATCAAGGCTGTGAGTTCTTCTAACCAGGAGCGATCGCTTTTTGGATCGAATTCTAAACCTGCTTTTTGCCAAAATGGAATTAACCTGTCGGTCAATTCTGGTACTGCCATAGCGTGCAGATATTGACTGTTAATCCAATCTAGTTTATCCCAGTCAAATTTAGCTCCGGCTTTGTTGACGCGATCGAAGCTAAATTGTTTTGCTGCTTCTTGGATGGTAAATATTTCTTGAGTAGAATCTGGTGGAGTCCACCCCAACAAACACATATAATTAGCTATGGCTTCTGGGATGAATCCTAGTTCTTTAAAGTCCGATATAGAGGTAACGCCATCCCGTTTAGAAAGCTTGCGTCCTTCTTTATTTAGTATTAGGGGGGTGTGGGCGAATTCTGGTACTATTCCTTCTAAGGCTTCGTACAATAATATTTGTTTGGGGGTATTTCCGATGTGGTCTTCCCCGCGAATTACATGGGTAACGCCCATTTCTAGGTCATCTACTACCACTGCCATATTGTAGAGGGGGCGACCTATTTTTCCGCCGCTAGCTGCCCGGGCTATGACCAGATCTCCTCCCAGGTCGCTACCTTTCCAGGTTACGGTACCTCGCACCATGTCCTTCCAGGTTATTTGGCGATCGTCATCTATTTTGAAGCGTATGACTGGCTGACGTCCTTCGGCTTCAAACGCAGCTTGTTGTTGGGGGGTAAGTTTGCGGTGGCGGTTGTCGTAACGAGGTGCTTGACCTTTAGCTCTTTGTGATAGCCGCAGTTGTTCTAGTTCTTCTTCGCTACAATAGCAGCGATAGGCTAATCCTTTGTCTATTAGCTTTTGAATTGCTTTGCGATATATTTCATTACGACCAGACTGATAATATGGACCTTCATCCCAGTTGAGTCCTAACCAATCTAGTCCGTCTAGGATATTTTCGGTGTATTCTGGGCGCGATCGCTCTTCGTCTGTATCTTCTATCCTGAGAATAAATTTCCCACCTTGGTTGCGGGCATATAACCAATTGAAGAAAGCCGTTCTCGCAGTACCTATGTGCAAGTTTCCCGTGGGACTTGGTGCTATACGAACTCTAATACTCATATCTATTTTTAATTTCTATTTTTGATTGGCAATGCTTAGAGAGCAGGTCTTGTATTCTCAGAAACCATGTTTTTTGGTATCTCAGAAACCCGGTTTTTTGAAAAAACCGGGTTTCTTGACCTGTTTTCTGGGAAGGCTCTTTTTAGGTTGGCCTTCTCGGTTGGTTAAATCAGAATCCTAAAATCCTATTTCTGGGGAGTTTTCGGTCTAGAACGACCAAAAACGATGTTTGGGCATTGCTTAATCTCAAAGTTACCACAAAGAGGACTCTTTATTCAAAGGCCTAATTTGATGGGACGGCCTTGGGTTAAGTCTCAATGGCGACCTTTGGTGTGTACTTGCCACCTTCTTAATTTTGGGATTTATGCGGACGAAAGGACTTGAACCTTCACATCTTTCGATACTAGAACCTAAATCTAGCGCGTCTACCAATTCCGCCACGTCCGCTTTTTCAACAGTTAATTATAGTAGCATAGATTTTTGCTTTAAGGGATGTTTTTCTGGTTTTAGATAATAGATTTTATTTTTGGGCCCGGACAGGGGAAGGCTGCGGGCCACCTTCGAGACAGCGTCCACAGATTGGGGGACAAAAGGGGGTGCAAATCATTTGAGAACGGTACGATCGCGCTGGCCTTTGGACTGCTTGAGTTATTAAAAGGCAAGCCTAGAGGACCAGTCAAGAAACCCGGTAAGTAGGTAGGCAAAAATATTTGCAGAAAATTTTCCCCGTAGAACAGACATCTTGTCTGTTCGGTGTCTAATTAATTTTGCACTCCTACTTAATTCCTGCTTGCGCCGGGTTTTTTGACTGCCTCTCTAGTAAGGTGCGCCGCAGGGCACCTTACAAATATTAACACTCGAAAAACATCAGAGCCGATCGCTAAAATATAGACGATACAATTCGCATCTGGGGGCGACCAGATTGCCCTGGAATTTTACCAATCCCATACTATGTAATTGAAACCCTTCTTTAGCACCAATTTGTACCGGACTATCCGCAGCAATAACTTGTTTAATAGCAGTTAAAAGTTCGGGGTTTTCCTGTAAATTATATAAATGGCGGCGTAAATGGTCGGCTAACGGTCCTTCTTCAGTAGGGGCCAACTCCAACAACTCTTCTAAAGTCATCTTTCCTCCCACAACTTGATAAAGTGCCATTCGCACTAAATAAGGATGTCCTCCTACCATTTTCATTAATGTTTGTATCTGTTTTGGAGACCAATTTAATTGGTGTTTTCTGACTAGATTTTCTACTTCCGCCGCCAAAAATTCTCGGAGTTCGATGGGCAATCCTACATTAAAAGGAGACTGGTTAATATTCAAAGGAATATAAACTTCCTGAGAATGAGCGATGACTAACCTCAGATTTTGCCATACCCGATCGCTCCTACCTTGTTCGTGCCAGGCGCGTAATAAAGCAAAAAAATCAGGCGCTATTTTAGGATACTGGAAAATTTTGTCAACTTCATCTAATCCCAACACCAAAGGCTGTCCTACTTCTGAGAGTAAATACATACTTAAATACTTAGTACATTTGCGCTTGCTATTGAGAACGCCATGCCAATATTCTGCTACTCTTTCTTCCAATCCCAATTCGTCGCTAATAATGGCACAAAACCACTGTAAAAATCCATCCAAAGTTTCCAGAGATTCCGAATCTGCTAGCTGTAAATTCAAGAAAACAGTTCGATCGCCTTGTTGGCGACTGCGTTCTAAAATGCGAGTTAATAAAGAAGTTTTTCCCATTTGTCGGGGTGCTTTAATTCTAATTAAGGCTCCCGGATTCATAATTGTTTGATAGCATTCAAACTCTATGGGGGGGCGTTCTATATAAAAATTAGAATAAATTGGCACTCGGTCTCGGGGAGTTTCTAAAGGAAGACTGGTTTCTATTCCCGTTTCATTCTCATAAATAGTAGGTTCCTCTTGTTGTGGAGCTAAAGGTTGTCGAAGGTCAATTGTTCGGGAGCTTATTACTGTAGAAGCTCGCTCTTGTTGCCGCTTTAATTCTGTTAAATCTAAGGAAACCTCCAGTAAAGAATTTTCTAGAGCTGACAGAACGAAAGGGGAGTCGATAAGCTGAGAATTAATCGATGCTAATAGCCCCAATTCAAAAGTTTGCGCCACTAATTGATTTTGCTTAATTTCTTTAGCAAATTCGACGCAGACTAAATCCAAGAAACCGCCGTTTTCTTGACTTAGTTTTTCCGCGTAGTTGGGGTTATTTTCGTCGCTGTCGATCGCTGCTGCTAGAAGTTGTTCTTTTTTTTTGGGGATATCCTCTGCCAAGGGTAAGGTTCTTAATTGACTGGCGATTTGTTCGGCTAGATTTTCAATATATGGGATTGATTTTACAACGGGAAACAGACGAGATGTCTGTTCTACAACGGGAAACAGACGAGACGTCTGTTCTACGGGATTATAACTTCTGCGAATCTCGGACAATCGAGCTATTTTTTGGTTGACCCTGCGAACACCTTCGCGTTTTTGTTGGGAGTGGAATGGGGAATATTGTAGAAAAGTTGGAAAAGCTCGGGCTAGTTGGTGTCGATATTCGAGGGCAAGGCGATATTGAGCTTCTATAGAGGCTCGCATCGCGGCTTTTTGCAGTTCGTAGTTGAGGGAGCGATCGCTTTGTTTGAGGTAGTCGATAAATCCTCCAATGGCAGTTTTAAATATCTTCAAACCGACATCGGGGCGAAGATTAATAAAGTGTATGACTATCTTGAGCAAGACCCAGCTTAAGATGGCGGAAACTGGTTCTAGCTCTCCCCGACGCAATGCCTGTAGGGCGAGGGTTGCGTTGGCATAGCGTTCGTTAGAGCGAGAGCGCACCATTTTGGTTAAAATATCCGTCAGTTTCGGGCTCAGAGGTGGGGCGTACTTTTGCCAGTCAAGTTCGCCCCGATCGCTTTCCGGTATTTGTGTGGGGCTCCTGCCCGCGATCGCTTGAATGGCCGTCATGCCCGCAGCATAGATATCGCTGGAAAATTGGGGGCGGCCTTGGGCTTGTTCGCTGGGTATATAACCGGGGGTACCAATAGCAATAGTTTTGCTAGCTATTCCTTGGGAGTCAAAGATAATATTGCTAACTTCTTTGACCGCGCCAAAATCGATTAATACTAATTGCCGATCGCGATCGCGCCGCATGATATTGGCGGGTTTAATGTCTCTGTGAATTACTCCCGACTGATGAACGAAGGCTAATATTTCTAAAATTTCTTCCAAGAAAGCGATCGCCTCGCTTTCGCTCCAACGCCCGGTCATTTCTCGACTTAGTTCGCGACCTTCTATTAATTCTTGAACCAGGTAAAATTCTCCTCGTTCTTCAAAATAGGCGTAGAGAGTTGGGATGCGATCGTGCCTTCCCAATTTATTGAGAGTTTCTGCTTCTAGTTGAAACAGTCTTTCAACTTCTTGGTGTTTGATGGTGGGTTTAAGTCTCTTGACAACGCGTCTTGGTTTAGGAATTTCTGGTATATCTAGGTCTTCGGCTAGATAAGTTTCTCCAAATCCTCCACCTTTTCCTAATTTAGCGACTATCTTATAACGCTGCCGCAGGGTTTGACCGATTAGAGAGTTGTCAGCCATTTCCTTTCTCACTTTTTTTTCTTGAAAATGGGGAATAGTTAGTGGTTAATAACAACTAACTATTATCCCCATTACCCATTACTTATGTTCTATTTTCCACGCGCTGCTAGAAATAATATTTGTAAAAATATGAGCTACTATAGGCACCAATAAATTACCCGTTGCCAAAGCGCTATATCCTAATATAATTCCTACCACAGTTGCCCAAACCATGTAAGGCCATTGTTGTTTGCCGCTCATGTGCAGGACACCAAAACAAACGCTAGAGACAATCAAAGCAGTAGTATTTAAGCCAAAGGCAGCCAGTATTACTCCTCGAAATAGTAATTCTTCGCTCAATCCTGGCAGAAGTCCCAACCAGATTAAATCCGGCCATAATAAAGGTTTTACGACTAATTCTAAATAAATATCGGCACTGCGGCGGTAGGTAGGCCAAATCCGATAAATAACCGAGCTGGCTAGAGTAATACCGAGACCTACAGCGATGCCCCAGCCCAGGTGTGTTAGTTTCCACTCTAGGGGTAACAATTCGACAGAGCCAAAAATCTGCCATAGTTTAGCCATCGCTAGCAGAACGATAGCCGTGACCCCCATCGCCACTAATACCTGGGTGCGAGTTAAAGGTTCGATTTCTGGATTGTCTGGTAGTTTTTCTGTCACCGTTTGTCTTGGGGAATGATTTTACGAAAGAAGGACGAGAGCTTGAAAGCCACGCCTTTTTAAAGCGTGGATGAAAAACGAACGGGCGATTTTAATCGCCTGTCAAAAAAGTAAAAAAGGTTGTCATTTTTCAACTTTTAGTCTTATAGTGTTACGATAACATCAACTACCCTGGGGCGCAGGGAAAGTAACATCTCTGGAGAGACTGGTCTCTGCTTGAATGGGGAAACTCAGACAGGTAAGCCGACGAGGGCGTTAGAGAAAGTCTAAATAGTAATATTTGGAATCCCCGTGTCTTTAGACCGGGGAGAACGTCAATTTCTTGAGATGCCATTTTCTTGTAGGTTGGGTGGAGCGAAGCTCCACCCAACTTTCGATTTTGGGTTCCGCTTCGTTCCACCCAACCTACAAATTAAGCTCTTACTCAAAGAAAACTTTCTTTTTGAGTACTCGTCATGAGTATGAGTATGACTTACCCACGATTTTAGCTTCGATCGGCTCTCTAGTTAATTTTAGCTATAGAGGATATCTCCGGACTCAAGGCCGAGTAACTGATACCCGCTCGATGAGCGACCAACAGGCCCAAAGCCTCTAAATATGAGTTTACCTGCAATGCATTAATTCCTAACCCTTCTGGAGGTACTTGCATTTGGGTTTTATTGTCCCTAACGGCAATAATTTGGGCCCGGGTTTGGCTAAAACTGAGAAGGCCGCTGCCGCCACAAGCTGTTGCTGGGACTACCACCGCATCCACTTGTTCTGCCCAGATAGTATTGGGGGAAAAGCTTCGGAGCGGGGAACCTTGAGAAACCAACTGAGGGGCTTTGCTCAGTCCTGCCAAGACGCAAGGTAAGAAAGTGTAGCCCAATTCTTCCGCTGCTGCGCGGGGGGACAAGTTAGGAGCGAGGGGTAGGGGAGCGAGGGCCGGGGCGTGGGCACAAGGAATCTCGAAAGTTCTGACGATTAAATGACTGATGACTGCTTCGGCACCGCCGATGGGATCTACCCCTTGTCCGTGGCGATACCGTTCTAGTGCTGGACTATTTTCTTCGTCTGGGAATCTGGCAACTACAGCGATCGCCTCGGCCTTTGCTTTTTCCACGGACATCTCAGCGGCCCGCAGCAAACTATCGGGGTTGCCGATAGTGCCCCAGGATGCTCCCGAATTCGAGGTTCGCAGTTGTACTTCGAGGGGGGCATCGGTAACAATATAATCTGTCAGATTGAGGCCCAAAGTTGCTCTAGCGGCATCGGCTGCTTGTAAGTGGCGCAGTTGGAGGTCGGGTTCGATGGCCCTATCCAAAATGAGGCCCACTCGGTTCTGATGTACTGGTTCCAACCCATACCATCCTGCGGCAAATTTATCAAGGGCGTAGCCTTCAACATAGAGGGCGTTGTCCATTGGCCAATACAATTGAGCGCCGTTGAGGACATTGGGATGAGTTATGAGGGTATCGGCGACTTCAGCGATCGCCCTTGCTACTGGCAAAGCATCTCCGGCATACCCGCCAATAGCGGCCCCAATACCCGTGGGAACTATTAAAACTACCGTGTAAGGACGCTGACTCAATTTTCTACTCGCTTTTAACAGTCACGATCGCTTCTACGCTAGCTTTTTGCTCTTTTTCATCTACATTAGTCACCGCCCAACGTAAAGGTTTTCCTTGTTTTTTCAAAGAGTTTTCTATGTCTTGATGAAGTTGGGCGGGTGAAGAATTAAGGTCTATTTCTGCTTCGATAAAATGAGTTGTCATGGTATAGCAATTTTATTTGAGTTGTGTCCAAAGCATCTTTGTTTCTTGTTTTTTGTTAATAGTCAATTGTTAATTGTTAATAGTCAATTGTTAATTGTGACTCGACCATTAACAAAGGGAGCATCTCAGTTTTGCACATTGATTTTCTCATGAAATTATCGAGGGTAAAATTACAAATATGAGATGCTCCCATTAACAAATAACAATTAACAAATAACCATTAACAATTAGCAAACTGACGGCTGTAAACTTCCTCTTCTTTTTCAGTTTCAATCTTAAGATTAGAACGAGGGTAAGCCACGCAGAGCAAAACATAGCCTTCCTTTTGGAGTTCTGGACTTACGCCCATACCATCGCTCTGATCTACAGTGCCTTCGATAATCTTAGCAGCACAGGTAGTACAAACTCCAGCATAGCAGGAACTAGGAAGGTCTATATCTGCATCGTGGGCAGCTTCTAATATTTTCTTGTTTTGAGGCACCTCAATAGTGTAGGTTTCTCCTTCGTGCTTTATTTCCACAGTGTAAGTTTGAGGCATTTTTGATGTTTGCTGTTTTTTGGGTTGTTAATAAGTGAATGTTTGGTTTAGAGTTTAGTCGATTTTTCGGCGCTCCGACTTTTCAACACTTTTTTACGACTCTAACTTTAACAAACCATTTAGATATTACTGCTTTAAAACAGTTTTTGGCAAAAAGTTTATAATTTTTTAATAACTGGCAATCTTTGGCGGTGTAAAATAGCATTCCTGGGACTGGGAACAGTGGGCTCTTACCGGAGAAGTTGGGGAAGTTGTCCCTTTTTCCTCGTGCATTTTTCAAGAGGAACCTTTCCCGTCTCATACTTAGACTCGGAAGTGGATCGCTCTTTCTCATCTAATCTTGATTAAAACGTCATAAAATACGAATTAGCCAGTCTGACCTCAGCCAATCTGTCTTTTTTATTAATATTTAGCAAGATTCCTTAAGCTCTCTTCTTTATTTATCCCTTAAATCGCCGCCCCATAAACAACTTAAAAGCAATTAGAAATTATGAACTCAAGCTACAATCAACTAGAACGAAAAGGTAAAAAAACAGAGGAAACCCCCTTTATAACCGATAATGAAACTACGGAATTAATAAACTTTAACCCGGACATAAACTCCAATGGAGAAAGAGAAGATACTTGGAAAATCTTGCTCGTTGACAAAGACAAGCAATTCCAGGAAACTGCTAAAAGGAGCTTAAGGGATTTTACCATCAAAGGCAGAGGTTTAACCATTATGTCTGCTCGTTCGTCGTTGGAGGCCAAAGAATTAATTGCCCATCGCCCGGATATGGCCTTAATATTATTAGCAGCGAATCTGGAAACAAACAACTCGGGCATCGAACTGGCCGAAGTTATTCGCGAAGCGCTAAAACAGAGATTAACCAGAATAACCCTCCTGACGGAGACAGCAGAGGAGGAGCCAGAACTGGATGCGATTATTGACTTAGACCTAGATGATTATCAGATAAAAAGCCAACTGAGTGAGAGAAAGTTATTGACGGTGGTAGTAGGAGCAATAAAGCTGTATAGCGCTTTAGAAAAATCAGAAAATATCCCCCAAGCCTCACTCCCAATTCCCAAGCAGGACCAAAAAGTGCAACCCCCTGGCGGTTCGACTTACGATTTTATCTACATTTACGATTTAGTGGAGGAGCGTGCTGTTTGCGTTAGCGGTCGAGTATGGGAGGTTCTGGGATCTACTTCGGAAGAAATTCAGATAATAGGTTCCCAATTCCAGACCGATTTGCTTCACCCTCTGGATGGGAGCTTGTTAAGGAAGCATTTTGCCGGCTACGAGATGGCAAGCGATCGCCAAATATTAGAAGTGGAAGTTCGACTCAAACACAAAGACGGTTCCTGGCGTTGGTTTCATTGTCGCGACACTATCCACAACAGAACCCCAAACGGCAGACCGAAGCAGATAGTCGGCACTGCCACGGATATTACTAAAAGTAAGGAAGTCCGAAGAACGGGCAGTTTGCCCGTTCTACAAAGCACCAATAAAATGCTGCAGGAAGAAATCCAAGCGCGGAAACAAGCAAAGGAGGAATTGCGCGATCGCGAAGAGAAACTGCG
Source organism: uncultured bacterium (assembly GCA_964619285.1). GTDB lineage: Bacteria > Cyanobacteriota > Cyanobacteriia > Cyanobacteriales > Microcoleaceae > CALKCV01. The sequence continues at coordinate 11,569 of CAZUCT010000079.1, forward strand.
CCAAATAACAGAAAACATCCGCGACGTCTTCTACATCTACGACCGCCCTTCCAAAAGATTTCTCTATGCCAGTCCGGCTTTCGAGGAAATCTGGGGAACGAGCTGCGAGCTGCTGTACCAAAATCGCTTTAACTGGTTCGCTACAGTCCATCCAGAAGACCGCCATCGGCTCCCAGAAATAGCAATGGAAAACCGACAGCTTATGTACGGCGACTTCGAGCGGGAATATCGGATTATTAGGGAAGACGGGGAGTTCCGGTGGATACGGAGTCGCAGTTTCCCCATTCGAGACCAGTCGGGAAAAATTTATCGGTTTGTCGGTATTGCAGAGGATACCACTCAGCGGAAACTTGCGGAAATTGCCCGTCACGATCTCAACCAAGAACTAGAAGTTAGGGTACAAAATCGGACGGTAGCTCTGAGCAACCTCAACCGGCAACTGCAAGTAGAAATCCAAGAACGTCGCCGCGTCGAAGCTACTCTCAGAAAGCGGGAACAGTTCTTGCGGGGTATCTGGGAAGGGGTAGAACAGATACTTATAGTTCTGGATGTATTAGATGGAGGGCAGTTTCGCTATGCTGCCTGCAACCAGGCTTTCGAGCGGGTTAGCGTCATACCCTGGAAAAGGATGGTAGCACGAACGGTTAGAGAGGTATTAACTCCCGAGATGGCAGAGGTTTGGTCGAAACACTATCTCGATTGCATCGCAGCGGGGAAAACTATCTCTGTTGAAGAGCGTTTTATTTTTGAGGGGGTAGAGACTTGGTGGCTGACTTCTATAAGTCCTTTGTGGAACGAGGATGGTTCCGAGATAATTTCTCTGGCGATCGCGGCGACGGATATTAGCGATCGCAAGCAGTGGCAGGCAGTTTTGGAACTCCAGTTCCACCGGGCTGTTTTGCTCAAACAAATTACCGACCAAATTCGTCAGAGTTTGGAACCGGAGCAAATATTCCAGACTACTGCTGTTGCCGTAGGACAGGCTTTTAAAGCAAATCGCTGTTTGATTCACCATTATCTATTGCCATCGGAACCAAGCTCAACAGATTCCCAGGAACCCGCAATACCTATTGTAGCCGAGTATTTGACTGGTAGCTTTGAGTCTCTGCTGGGAAGAAAAATTCCCGTTCGGGGCAATCCCCATGCAAGAAAGTTACTGACAGAAGAGATGGCGATCGCCTCCGATGATGTCTATACGGACCCTCTTTTGGCAAGTACCGCGTCTATCAATCGCCAGATAGAACTTAAGTCTATGTTGGCTATCGGTACTTTTTATAAAGGAAAACCTAACGGGATTATTACTTTGCATCAATGCGATCGCTACCGCCACTGGACCGACGATGAAATAGAATTAATAGAAGTTGTAGCCTCTCAGGTGGGAATAGCGATCGCTCAAAGTTCTCTCTGGCGAAGAGAAAAACAACAACGACAAGAACTCGCCCGCCAAAACCAAGTTCTAGTAAGGCTTCGGGAGGAAGCGGAGGCTGCCAACCGCGCCAAAAGCGAGTTCCTGGCAAATATGAGCCACGAGATTAGAACGCCGATGAATGCTATTATTGGCTTCAGCGATTTGCTTAAAGGATTAGTCACCGAAAAGCGGGCTAGTTCTTTCGTTAGTTCTATTGAAGCGGCGAGTAAAACTTTGTTAGCTCTGATTAACGATATTTTGGATCTATCTAAAATCGACGCGCTTAAGCTGAAGTTAAACTACGAACCGACAGACTTAAGGGCTTTGGTGGCAGAAATTCAGCAGATTTTCTACCAGAAAGCCACGGAGAAAAATTTGTTACTGGAAGTAGAAGTAGCAGATGAGATACCGATGAAGATTAACTTTGATGAGATTCGCTTGCGGCAGATTCTCTTTAACGTCGTTGGCAACGCCATTAAATTCACCGAACGCGGTTACGTCAAGATTGAGGTCAGATGCCAAAGGTCGACTGCCAGCCAAAGCAGTTGGCCTACAACATCCGAGACCAACCAATTATCTAAATTCTTTCTGGAGATAATAGTAAAGGATACCGGAATTGGCATTGCCCCCGACCAGCGGGAACGGATTTTTGATGCTTTCACCCAAAGCGAAGGACAGAGCAACCGCAAATATGGCGGTACTGGTTTGGGATTGACTATTACCAAACGACTCGCAGAAATGCTGGGGGGTACTGTGAAATTGCAAAGCGAACCAGGTAAGGGCAGCACTTTTATTTTTCGTTTCCCAGAAGTGGAAGTGAGTAGCGAAAAGTCGGCAGTTGTAGAACGGGCATCTTGCCTGTCAGCCTCCCAAGATTTAGAACAGTTTCCAAAGGCAACCTTGCTGGTGGTAGATGATGTGGAGTCCAACCGGGAATTGATTGGGGAGTATTTTCATGGCAGCAAGCATACTTTGTTGATGGCGGCGGACGGACTCGAAGCAATTCGGATGGCGGTGGAATATCGCCCCGATGTCATTTTATTAGACTTGCGGATGCCCAATATGGACGGAATGGAGGCGGCGCAACATCTGAGAGAACATGAGGAAACTAAGAAGATTCCTATTATTATTCTTACCGCTTCTGCTTTTCAACAGGAACGGGAAAATATACAATCGCTCTCTGTGGGTTTTCTCTATAAACCAGTTACTCGCTCCCAGTTAGTAGAGGAGTTAAAAAAGATACTTCCGCTAGAGAGTCAGTTAAGAAATTCGGCTTTTTCAAAAAACCGGGTTTCTGAGATACTAGAAAGCGAAGTCTCAGAGAGTGAGAACCATCGGTCTAAATATGAGGATAGGGCAAGGTGGCCGGAGTTGTTAGAAAAGCTGTTAGAACAAGAACAAACTTTATGGCCGGAACTTTGCCAAACCATGAAAATGCGAGATTTACAGCAATTTGCCGAGGAATTGCAGGAGTGGGGCAGGGAATATGCTTGCCCCCCGCTACAGGACTATGCTAAAATTTTAGCTATGCAAATCGAAGATTTCGACTGGGAAAGTTTACCTCAAACTTTGACAGATTTTCCAAAAGTTAAGTTGCTCGTCGTTAATTGTTAATTGTTGATTGTTAATTGTTGATTATGAAAAAGTTATTACCTACCGAGCCAATCGATTTAACTAATTGCGATCGCGAACCGATTCATATCCCTGGGAAAATTCAACCTCATGGGGTTCTTTTAGTCTGCGAAGAACCTTCGCTCAAAATCTTACAAGTTAGTAAGAATACTGAAAAAATTTTAGCTATTAGTCCCGAGGCGTTAATCGGTCAAAATCTGAGTATTTTATTTCCCAAAACAGAAATAGAATACTTAAAAGATTGTTTGTATAGCGGTGAGGATTTAGATTATTATAATTCCTGGGATTTTACTGTTAATGTTAACTCGGAAACCCATTATTTTTACGGGATTATTCAGAGAAGCGATGGAGTATTAGTTTTAGAATTAGAACCAAAAACAAAAACAGTAAAAGCTAAGAGAGAACCCTTAAATTTTTATCATTTAGTTAAACCTTCGCTGACGAAAATAATTAATGCCTCCAACTTCCACGAAGCCACAGAATTAGTAGTTAAAGAAATTCGCCAACTTACCCGCTACGACCGCGTAATGATGTATCGCTTTGAACAAGATAATAGTGGGGTTGTTGTTGCTGAAGATAAGCTACCGCAACTAGAACCATATCTAGGCTTGCACTATCCAGCTTCAGATATTCCCAGGCAAGCAAGAAAGCTATATTATCATAATTTGCTGAGGCTAATTGTTGATATTAACTATCAGCCAGTGGAGCTTTTTCCCGTTAATAATCCCCTAACTAATCAACCGTTAGATTTAAGCAATTCAGTCCTCAGAAGCGTTTCTCCCATTCACGTCGAATACTTACAAAACATGGGGGTAGCTGGTTCTTTTTGTATTTCCGTAATTAACGAACAAAAACTCTGGGGTTTAATTGTTTGCCACCACTATCAGCCAAAATATCTCGATTATGAAACTAGAAAAGCTTGCGAACTTCTGGGGCAATTTATGTGTTTAGAATTAGTTAAAAAACAGAAAACTGATTTAGAAATTTATGTAGAAAAAGTTGAAAAGATTCAACATCAATTAAAAACCGGACTCTCGGGAGTCTCCTCTTTAAAAAGCGAAACTCTTGCCAAAGTTTTAAAAGAAAACGAACGGAAGTTATTAGAATTAGTTAGGGCAGAAGGGGCGGTAGTATCTCTTCAAGATAATTTAATTTTAATCGGTAAAACTCCCGATTTAGAAGCAGTAAAAGATTTATTGAAATGGTTGGGCGATCGCCACCAAAAAGAATTATTTTATACCGATTATTTAAGCGACATTTATCGCCCATCGCGCCAATACAAACATCTAGTAAGCGGTTTGTTAGCTGTTTCGATTTTTCTCAAACATACCTCTTATCATATTCTTTGGTTTCGACCGGAAGTAGTTCAAACTGTAAATTGGGCGGGAAATCCGAATAAACCAGTTACCGTCGATAATCATGGGGAACCTCGCATCTCCCCTCGCAAGTCATTCGAGCTATGGAAAGAAACAGTAAGCGGCAAATCTTATCCTTGGGAAAAAGTAGAAATAGAAGCGGCTTTGGAACTAAGAAATACTTTGATGCTAGCATCTTTGGAGTATTCCCATTCCGAACTAGAAAAAGCAGTGGAAAAAGCCGAAATAGCCAATCAGGCTAAAAGCGAATTTTTAGCTAATATGAGCCACGAAATACGCACGCCCATGAATGCAATTATAGGCTTTTGCGACTTGCTGAAAGACTTAATTACGGAACCCCGCCCTCAGTCGTACATAACATCTATTGCAGCAAGCGGCAATACTTTGCTAGCTTTGATTAACGATATTTTAGATTTATCTAAAGTTGAGGCTGGCAAGCTACAACTTAATTACCAACCAGTAAATTTGCGGCTGCTAATGGAGGAAATTAAACAAATATTTTCTCAAAAAGCGATGGAAAAAAATCTATCTTTGCTTTTAGAAATAGAAGAAACCGTATCGGCAGAAGTAATTTTTGACGAAACTCGCCTGCGGCAAATTATGTTTAATGTTGTCGGCAATGCTATTAAGTTTACCGAAACAGGAAGCGTCAAAATTTATCTTCGGAATTGTTTGGCTCAAAGTTGTACCGTGGATAGTAATAAAACTTGCCTAGAAATCATAGTAGAAGATACGGGAATTGGCATTGCCCCCAACCAATTAGACCGCATTTTCGATACTTTCATCCAAAGCGAAGGACAAAGCACTCGTAAATATGGAGGTACCGGTTTGGGACTGGCTATTACCCGCCGCCTCGCGGAGATGTTGGGAGGCAAGGTAAGGGTGGAAAGCGAACTGGGCAAGGGCAGTAGCTTTTCTTTCGTCTTTCGAGATGTCACTATTGCCGACGAGACTTTTGCCAGGGGGGTAAAGTCGGAGTTGGACGAGGATTTAAACAATTTTCTGCCCCTGACCGTGTTGGTGGTGGATGATGTCGAATCCAACCGCGACCTAATTCGAGGCTATTTTGAGGGAACTCAACATTCCCTGCTGATGGCCGAAGATGGTTTAGAAGCAATACAGATGGCCAAGGAGGAGAACCCGGATGTTATTTTGCTGGATTTACGAATGCCAAAGATGGATGGGTATCAAGTTCTGGAAGCACTCGCTTCTAAATTCTTTCTGGAGGATGGCAGGCAAGATGCCGGTGCTAACATCCCTGTTATTATTCTGACGGCCTCCGCCCTTAAGGAAGATGAGGAATTACTCAAACCCCTATCTTCTGGTTTCTTACGCAAACCTGTCAGTCGCCACCAGTTAGTATCGGAGTTTAAAAGGGTTTTGCCTCATAAGTACAATTACTTGATTTCCTGGCGGGAGGCAAGGGCGACCTCGCTGCCGCTAGTTTTGCCGGGGGGAGGGACAACAACTGGCGATTATTCTTTGGTGACAACTCCGTTAGAAGTTTCTTCGGGTGCTAAACAGGAGCCTGCTGATTTGGAAAAATTGCCAGAATTGTTGGCAATATTGCATGAAGAAGAGGAAACTATTTGGCCTCAATTGTGCAATACTATGAAAATGAGGGACTTGCGACTATTCGCAGGGCGTCTAAAGCAGTGGGCCTCTGAGTTTCAATGCAATCTCCTTTTTGATTATGCTACGACTCTGGAAAACCAAATCGAAGCTTTCGACTGGGATAGTTTGCCTCAAACTATAATGTCTTTTCCAGAAGTTTGTCAAACAATTAACAATTGACAATTAACAATTGACAATTAACAACAAAAATGACTTTATTTAATCCCCAAGAATTCCTGATTTTAATTGTAGATGATGTTAGCAAAAATCTTCAAGTCGTAGGCTCTATACTCGACGATGCTGGCTATTCTACGACTTTTGCCCCTAGCGGCAGGCAGGCCCTAGAGCGGGTCGAAACTGCTAGCCCAGACTTGATTTTGCTGGATTTAATGATGCCGGAAATGGATGGTTTGCAAGTTTGCGAGCATCTAAAAGCAGAACCAAAATGGCAGGAAATACCAGTAATTTTTCTGACGGCAAGTCACGAAAAAGAACATTTGCTTTTGGCTTTTGACAAAGGAGCTGTCGATTATGTTACTAAACCTTTTAATTCTGCCGAACTTTTAGCAAGGGTAAAAACTCATTTGGAGTTAAAACATACTAGGGACGAACTGAAAAAAACTATTATAGAATTAGTCGAAGCAAGGGAAACTGCTCTGGAAGCAACTAGGGTTAAATCCAGGTTTCTCGCTAATATGAGCCATGAAATTAGAACTCCTATGAATGCGGTTTTGGGCATGACGGAGTTATTACTTAATACCTCACTCGATTCCCATCAACTCGATTTCGCTCAAACTCTCAAGTCTAGCGGCGAACATTTGTTGGCTATTATTAACGATATTCTCGATTTCTCTAAGCTCGAAGCCGGGGAAATGCGCCTGGCAAGTCGCGATTTCGACCTCTACTCGGAACTTGAAAAAATTCGGGATTTATTTGCTACGGTTGCTAAAATTAAGGGCTTGCAATTGACTGTGGAAATAAAACCGGAAGTGCCCAATTTTATTAAAGGAGATGATACTCGTTTGCGACAGATTTTGACTAATCTGGTTAGCAATGGAATTAAGTTTACTGATTCGGGGACGGTAACTATTTATGCGGCTCTGGATAAAAATACGGTGTTTAATATCGCTCGGCCCGGCAAGTTTAGCGGCAGGGATGTTGCCAACGCCGAGGGTCAGGAAGCAGTTGCCGGAGCCTCGCGCCAGCAAGAACAAAGGCAGACTTTTCGGCTTTATTTCGCCGTGAAGGATTCTGGAATTGGCATTTCCCCAGAAGATCGCCAAAAGTTGTTTCAGTCTTTTTCTCAAGTTGATGTTTCTACTACTCGCAAATATGACGGTACGGGTTTGGGTTTGGTTATTTGCAAGCAGTTGGTGGAACTGATGGATGGCAATATAGGGGTGGAAAGCAATTGGGGGGAGGGTTCGCTTTTTTGGTTTACTGCTAGGTTTGAACGGGGTGCTGCTGTTAATGGTGCTGTGGAGAAACAGGGGCGATCGCCAAAAACAACTATATCTGTTAGTGAGGCTGTTAAAAATGCTAAAATTTTGTTGGTGGAGGATACTCGCATCAATCAAAAGGTGGTACTCCATCAGTTGAAGTTGCTGGGGTACGAAGGTGCAGATTGCGTTAAAGACGGTCGAGAAGCTCTGGAGAAATTGGCAGAAATTGATTACGATTTGGTGCTGATGGATTGTCAGATGCCGATATTGGATGGTTATGAGGCGACTAGATTGCTGCGAGAAGGAGAAGGCCATCGCCAACATACGCTGATATTAGGGTTGACGGCTTATGCAATGGAGGGCGATCGCGAAAAGTGTTTGGCTGCGGGTATGGATGATTATTTGACTAAACCTTTGACTATTGAAGAATTATCGGAGGCTTTGAGAAAATGGTTGCCTTATAGCCAGAAGAAAAAAGAAAGCCCGCCAGATCGAGAGCCAGAACCTTTGTCTTCTCTCGATGGTGCAAAAATTCTTATCGATCGCGATCGCTTGCAACAATTGACGGGGGGGGATGAAGCGTTTCAGTTGGATTTGTTTCAATCTTTTGTAGATGACCTGGCTAAGGATTTGGCTGAGGCTAAGTCTGCTTTCGCGGCTTCTGATGCCGAACGTCTCGCCCAACAAGCTCACAGGATTAAAGGAGGGGCTGGTAATATGGGGGTGGCATTGATGCCGGAGTTAGCCGCTGAGTTGGAAGCTAGATCCATGGAAAATAATCTGGAGGATGCACGGGAGTTACTCTTGAAGTTGGAAAAAGTGTTGGAAAAGCTTAAGACTTTACATTTATCTTAAATTTATTCTAGCTGTTATTGCATCATTAAGTAGGAGTGCAAAATTAATTAGACACCGAACAGACAAGATGTCTGTTCTACGGGGAAAATTTTCTGCAAATATTTTTGCCTACCTACTTATTAATTACCCAAGTTGTTTTTACTTGTTTGCCGTGGAACCTTTTAATCCTTCTAATTTTTTAGTTTTAGTCGTAGATGACCTGAATATCAATCTCCAGATAGTGGGTGCTATACTGGATAGGGAAGGCTATGCCACTACTTTTGCTACTAACGGAGAACAAGCGCTCTCGCGGATGAATACTGCTCTGCCAGACTTGATCTTATTAGACCTGATGATGCCAGAAATGGACGGGTTTCAAGTTTGCGAACACGTCCGAACTCACCCAGAACGCCGCGAAATTCCCATCATCTTTCTTACTGCCAGTCAGGAAAAAAAGCATCTACTTCAAGCTTTCGATCGCGGTGCGGTGGATTATATCACTAAACCTTTCAATCCACCAGAACTTTTAGCTCGGGTAAAGACGCATTTGGAGTTGAAGCATACTAGAGATGAGTTGAAAAAGGCTGTAGCCGAGCTCGAAAGGTTGGCAACAACCGATTCTTTGACCGGTATTGCTAATCGTCGCTCTTTGTTCAGGATGGGAGAAAATGAGTTTAATCGGGCTAGTCGATACGATCGCCAGCTTTCGGTTTTGATGTTGGATGTGGACCGTTTTAAGCAAATTAACGATACTTACGGACACGCCGTGGGAGATGAAGCTCTTCAAGCGATAGCAAAGACGATCGTTTCTGCTCTGAGAAAGGGAGATTCTTTCGGACGTTTCGGCGGTGAGGAGTTTGTGGCGTTTCTGCCTGAAACCAGTCTCGATGATGCGGTGGAAGTTGCTAATCGCATCCGCACTACTATTGCCCAATTATGTCTTTTTTCTCGGAAAAAACCTATCCAGTGTACTGTTAGTATTGGCGCAACGGAATATAGCAAGAATGATGAAAGTCTCGATGCAATAATACAGCGTGCTGACAAGGCGCTTTATCATGCCAAGCACAGAGGTCGCAATTTAGTAGTCGCGATTTCAGCTCCAGATTTAAAGTCAAGCTGTCTATAGTAGCAACGGTCTTAACGCCGTTACAGCATAGCGATCGCTTAAAATATATTTTCTTGCTATCTGTTGCATCTCCCCCGCTTCCAGTTTCATTATTTTCTCTGGATAGATAACAGATAATTCGGGATTGGCAATCGTAAAGTAATATCCATACAAACCTGCTAGCTGTCCGGGCGTTTCCGTGGAAAAAGCATAATCGTTACATAATAAGCGCTTGCATCGCGTTAGTTCTTCTTCTGGTATTGGTCGTTCTATAGATTCTGCCACTATTCGATTAATTAAAAATTCTACGCGCTCTATGTATTGCGGTTCTAGTATGGCACTAATTGTCAACAAACTGGAATCTTTTTGCAGGGAAAAATCGCTACTAATACCCTGCACTAATCCTAACTCTTCCCGCAGCGATCGCACTAACCTAGAACTTCTCCCCAGGGCCAGCAACACTGAGAACAAATCTAAAGCATAAGCTTCTTCTAACTTTTCTACCCCCGGTCCTATCCATCCCATCATTATTCGCCCGAGTTCGAGTCTTGGTAAATGGATTTCTTGGCGGCGAATTTCTGTAATGGAAGGTTTATTTTCTATTTCCACTTGCGGACAGCCGCAACACCTTTCTGAAAATTCCTCGAATGCTTTGCCTACTAATTCTACTGCTTTTTCTCGTCCCAAACCTCCCACGATCGCTACTCCCATATTCTCCGGTTGGTAGCGATCGCGATGAAAGCACCGCATTTCTTCTGGCAGGCGTTCCCGCAGCTGTGTTTCTTTCCCCAAGACCGATCGCCCATAAGGATGATTCTGGTACATATTCTCCATCAGTGCTTGAAAACCAATCGAGTCTGGACAGTCTTCTGCTTCTCTAATCTCTTCTAGTACCACATCTAGTTCGCGATCGAACTCTGCTTCTGGGATGGCTGCCCGCAAGAGTATTTCTGCCAAAGCTTCCAAGGTTTCTCCTAAATATTGGACCGATGTGGTAATGAAGAAATGGGCGTAGTCGTGGCTCGTTGCTGCATTGGCCATCCCACCCCGGTTTTCGATTATTCGATCGAATTGGCCCGGCCTTAGTTTGTCTGTTCCTTTGAAAATCATGTGTTCCAGGAAATGTGCCATGCCAGACCAAGCATAAGGCTCTCGCGTCGCCCCTGCCCTGACCCAAACATCCACGACCACTACGGGGGTGGCCTTAATCTCTTGATGAATAATAGTTAATCCGTTATCCAGCTTCAAAACCTTTGCTGGAAACCTATCCGTGCATATTGGTGGTGACAATTCCCTTGCCTTTAAGGTAAATTTAATTTTTTCTTAGCTCTATTTTAACTTAAAAAAGTTTTCTGAAAAAACTGTATTAATTTACACCAACTCGCAAGAAAAGCAAGGCTCTTTTGCGGGCCTTGCTCTAGTTTAATCGCTCATCTTGCCTACTCTTGCCGGGAGCAATTAACAATTGACAATTGACAATTGACAAAAAACTTTCTTCTAAAATTGATTGGCTTGACGTAGTTGATGCTGCCTTCTGTTAAATTCTTTTTGTTCGGGGGTCAACCATGCCGAGTCGATGGGAGGGCGCATATCCCATTGCAACTCGGCTAGTAGGATTAAGCAGGCTTTCATCACTAAACCGGTGAAGATAAATTGCCAAGCCATAAAGTAGGGCAATAGGAAAATTGCTCCTGCATGAGCTAGACCGCATAGCAGTAAGGCTCGCGATCGCAGTCCTATTCCCGTTAAGATATAACCTACTGCGCTCAATCCCAGCCATAAGGGACAAAGATTTATCAATACTAACGGCCATCCCTGGAAGATAGCGAGGTCGGTGATAGCTAGACCTGCGATCGCCAGTAAGCCCCAAGCATAGACCACCCAAGTAACGTTTTCGATTTTGGTCCAATACCGAGTCAGGGCCGTCATAGCGATCGTTCCGATGAGGGTTAGTGCGGACCATAAGATTGCTTGCGTCTGCCAGCTTATGGGAGAAAACTGTGCTGTGGTAAAGATGACAGCTACCACCGGCACCCACAGCATTATTCCTAAATCTACTCTGGTATAAGTAGTTTTATATAAAGATTTCTGTCCGAAGCGCAGGTTAACTTGCAAGAGTCCTTCTAAGTCTTGTAGATCTAAAGCTTGTTGTTTGGGACGTAGCACCGGACGGCTTGGATGGAAAAATGTCATGTTTTCTTTAATTATTAAATAGTATTACCAATTTATGTTAAGAATTATAAACTAAAGTTAATATTTTTGACAAGTTCTGCCTATTTATTTTTTTTTGGACATTTTCTCTTGACATTTATTAGATTTTGTGGTAATCAAATCCTTGACAAAAAAAGGGCCCGCGACTTTCCGTCGCGGGCCCTTTTTTTCAATTGTCTTTGCTGTTAAATTCGGGCCTAAAATTCAGTAGCTGCAAAAACGTCTATCAAATTGTCGGTTTCAGAATTATCCAGAGCGATCGCAGAGCTACCTAGCTCCCCAGAGTTGAGACTGCTCGCGGCCAGTTCTTCGCCTTGCTGGTCTGCTACCTCACCAGGATTAGTTAACGGATCCGCAACTTCCCCATTAGCAGGTGGCGGCGCTGCTCCGGGCGCGTTACCAATATTAACAAAATTGGCGCTCTCGCCCTCAACCAGAGTTACCACTGGATCGGGAGTAGTCTGGGTGAAACCGGGTTGCTGAACTTGCCGGACGACGTAAGCGAGGAGATTGCCGCTGTCATCGGTCCGAACTGGCAAGTTAACAAAATCGTACCGACCTTCTGCATTGGTTGTCGAACTGGCTTCGCCCTCATCCAAAGTACCATTTTCGTTCAAATCCAGGTAAACAGTAAAACCTGCCAAACCCGATTCGTCTGGATCTACCAATTGGTTGCTATTGCGATCCTCGAACACAGTACCGCCGATGCTGGTAAGCTCCCCACCTGCCGGCGGAGCTCCACCTTCGATGCGAGAGTTACCGATGTTAAAAGTGACATTTTGATTTAAAGACACTTCCACCGTCGCATCTGGAGTAGTCTTAATTAAATCCGCTCGCGGAACCTCGCGGATCGTGTAAGTGCCCGGAGTCTTCAGACCGACTATACCGTAGTCGCCATTGATATTAGAGAAGGTATTCGGTTCGGTGGGGTCGAAAACGCCGTTATTGTTGATATCGACATAAATTTGCACGTCGGGAATGCCGATAGGCTCTCCCGGATCCAGCAAACCGTTACCGTTGAAGTCCTCAAATACCTTACCGCTGACAATTCCTTCGGGAGCCAAACCAAAGTTATAGATAAAGCTCTCTCCTGGTGCGTAATTAATCGTCGCCTCTTCAGTAGTCTGGAAGAAACCACCTCGGATAAATGATTTGAGCTTGTAAGTTCCAGGTTCTACGTTAAACTCAGAAACGTCGAAGCCATAAGTACCGCCAGGACCGCTGACTTGATTGGGTTCAAAGCCTTGAGGGATGCTGTCGTTGTTCGTATCCAAAAATACCTCAATCCCCGGAATGCCTGTTTCCCCGTCAAAAGGTTCGTACAGTTGATTGCCGTTAAGATCGTTGAATACGATCCCGCTGATGGTATTGTCTCCCAGCCTTTTGAAACCGTTGGCAAAGTTAATGCCGCTGGGATTGTCGTTAGGAACGGTGACGGTAACTACTTGCGCTCCATCTGTTGCCGGATCGGGAGCGAGCTGTTCGATTTGAGTTTGCTGGCTCGCACTCAAGTTTTGTCGGATAGTATAGGTTCCTGGGGGAAGTGCCCTGAAGATATATTCTCCTTTTTCATCGGTGGAGGTAAAAGGCTCTTCGGGATCTAAGATACCGTTGGCGTTGAGGTCGATATAAATTTGTATGCCCGGGAAGCCAGGTTCTACACCCGGTTCTAGAACTCCGTCGCCATTAGCATCCTCATAGGCCACGCCGCTAATACTGCTACTAAACTCGGGCTGACCGAAAATAGTGGTATTAGCAAAGTTATAAACAACGGTCTGACCGGGAACTAGGCTAACTTGCGGACTTACAGAGGTTTTAACTTCTCCGGGTTGGAGGACTTCTCTTACCCTGTAGGTGCCAGGCGGCAAGTTGTCGAACCGATATAGTCCGTTAGCATCTGTAACCGTGTTGGGCTCTCCCGGATCTAGTTCGCCGCTATCGTTGAGATCTAGGTAGATAGTAATCCCCGATCTGGCGGGTTCGTCTGGCTCGAAGAAACCGTTACCGTTGCGATCGTCAAATTTGCCGCCAGTAATAACCCCTGGTTGGATTAGGAACGAATCTGGTATGGCCACAGGTGGCACTATTACTTCCGGAGGCACCGGACCTGGTGGAGGTTCTGGCGGTACGGGACCTGGTGGGGGAGCTATTCCGGGTACGCCAATATTGACAAAGTTGGCATCGTCCCCAGCAACCAAGGTAATCACCGCAGGAGGAGTAGTTGGTTCGACACCTTCTACTTGAAGGACGTAGCTTCCAGGCTGCAATCCTGTAAAGGCGTACTTGCCTTCTACATCGGAAATTGAAGTTGCCTCTCCTTCGTCGAGAAGATTGTTGTTGTTGGTATCTAAGAAAACTGTAATGCCTGCAGCACCAGGTTCGTCGGCATCGACAGCTTGGTTGGCATTGAAGTCCTGAAATACAGTACCGGCAATATTGCCAGCTCCACCTGCAGCTTGGGCGGCTGTTCTGGTAGCTTCTAGTGCTTCATCGGCAGTTGCTTCATCGGCAATCGCTTCATCGGCAGTTGCTTCATCGGCAGTTGCTTCATCGGCAGTTGCTTCATCGGCAGTTGCTTCATCGG
>CAZUCT010000080.1:0-25645 GCA_964619285.1 uncultured bacterium
TAGAACAGGCATCCTGCCTGGGAGCCGTAGAACAGGCATCCTGCCTGGGAGCCGTCAGGCATCCTGCCTGGGAGCCGTAGAACAGGCATCCTGCCTGGGAGCCGTAGAACAGGCATCTCTGCCTGTTACTATTATTTATTCTATGCGCAAAGTTTCGCAAGATACCTGTCGAGAAACAGTTCCTTTACCTGCGTAATTGGTAGAAATTTCTAAATAAGCTTTAGGCATAGCTGTAAATAAGATGCGTTGCTTGGGAAAAACTATTCGCTCAAAAGGTTTCGATCGCCAATTCTTAATCCGAATGTTTTGCAAATTTTCGCTATTATTTGCGTAGTAGCAAAGCATCATTTCATCGCAATTTATTTGGTATTTTCCCGAAGTTGCTTCAAGCATGGTTTGTTCCTTATGAGATTAAAATTAGTTAACTTTGATTAGATGCATTCAACTGGCAATTAGTCAAAACGTGACGGTAGTTAACAACATTGCCAATAACAGCGATCGCCGGTGCCTCAAAACCGGTTTCCTCGACTCGTTTGACCGCTGTTTCTAAAGTGGCAATTAACTCTTCTTGGTCCGGGCGAGTTCCCCAACGAATTAAAGCGATCGGGGTTTGCCAGCTAAGTCCGGCAGCAGTAACTTCGCGAACTATATTAGGTAAGTTTTGAACTCCCATATAAACCACGATAGTTTCCGAACCGCGAGCGATCGCCTCCCAGTTTACCTTCGGTCGATACTTACCTACCGCTTCGTGACCTGTCACAAAAGTTACCGAAGAACTATAACTCCGGTGAGTAATGGGAATGCCCGCATAAGCGGGGGCGGCAATACCGGAGGTAATGCCCGGGACTACTTCTACTGGGACTCCTGCCTTAACTAAATCCTCCATCTCCTCGCCACCCCGACCGAAAACGAAGGGGTCTCCCCCCTTGAGTCGGACTACCACTGCATGGGTTTGGGCTTTTTCGATTAACAGTCTGGTCGTATCTTCTTGGGGCAGAGAGTGACGTCCCCGACGCTTGCCGGCGTGAATTTGCTCGGCATGGGGGCTAATGATGCCGACAATTTCTGGACTGACCAAGGCATCATAGACCACCACATCGGCACATTCTAATAAAACTTTTGCTTTAACTGTAAGCAGTCCCGGGTCTCCGGGCCCTGCCCCGACTAAATAGACTTTACCGAGAGATTTAGATTGATTCATATTAAGGTATGAGAAAATAGCAAACCGGAGTTTGTTAATTACTAATTTATCGAAGTTGAAAAAGTGATGCAGTATTTTTATATACCAAATTTTTGAAATTATGTCAATACTGAATTGTTATAATGCAATTTTAACATAGTTTTGTAGTAATCGCTTTAGCGATGGGTTCGACGATGAAACAAAAAGACTTAGTGCTAATAGGGGGAGGTCACAGTCACGCGATCGCCCTCAAGAACTTCTCCCAAAAACAGATATCGGGAGTTAGACTAACTTTAATAACGGATGTTCGCCATACTCCCTACTCGGGAATGTTACCGGGATACGTTGCCGGTTTATATAGTTTTGACGAATGTCACATCGATTTGCGGTCCCTAACGAAATTTGCGGGAGCGCGAATGGTGGCAGATAAAGCGATCGCTCTCGACCTGGAAAACAACCGAGTCATCTGCGCCAACCGTCCCCCAGTTCCCTTCGACCTGCTCTCCATCGACATCGGCAGCACCCCCGCCACCGCTACCGTTCCGGGGGCTGCAGAACATACTATCCCCGTAAAACCGATTTCTAAATTCCTCGCCTACTGGGAGGAACTAACCGCAGCAGTGGAACGGTTTCCAGAGCCAAAAATGAGAATAGGAATAGTCGGCGGTGGGGCCGGGGGAGTCGAGTTAGCGCTGGCAGTTCGAGCTCGCCTGGAACGGCTCCATTTATCTCAGAAACCCGGTTTTTCCAAAAAACCGGGTTTCTCGACCGCTTCTCTTCAGAAACCCGGTTTTTCCAAAAAACCGGGTTTCTCGACCGGTGAATTACATCTATTTCATCGCGGCGCGAAATTGTTACCGGAACGCAACCCCTGGGTCGGTCGAAAATTGGAGTCTATTCTCCGCAGGGGAGGAGTCCGGTTGCACTTGGAGGAAAGCGTTGCTGCTGTGGAACGGGTTTTAGGAACGGGCGAGACGCCTGTTCTACGGGTTGGTTGCGAGTCGGGGTTGGCGGTAGAATGCGATCGCGTCTTTTGGGTGACGCAGGCAGGGGCGGCTTCTTGGTTAAAAAAATCGGGACTTGCCACGGACGACCGAGGGTTTATCTTGGTTAACGATGCCTTGCAGTCGGTATCTCACCCGCAGGTATTTGCTGCCGGGGATGTGGCGACGATGGTGGATCGCCCGCGCCCGAAAGCGGGAGTATTTGCGGTCCGTCAGGGGCAACCGTTATTAGACAACTTGCAGCGATCGCTCTTGGGAAAACCGCTAAAACCTTTTGTGCCCCAGAAACAATTTTTGATTCTGGTGGGAACCGGCGACGAAAGAGCGATCGCTTCTCGGGGTTGTTTCGCTATCGGTCCCCATTCTTTGCTCTGGCGGTGGAAGGATAAGATAGATCGGGAATTTATGGAACGGTTTGCGAATTTGAACGGGGAGGTCGGGGGCGATCGGCGTTAGAAATAGACGATTTCCCCTAAAAACCTGCTATAATCGTTCAGTCCAAAAATCTCAATTTAAAAACTAAAAACCATGGGCGATTTTTATCCAGCGATCGAACCTTACAACCAGGGAACTTTAAAAGTTTCCGACATCCATACCCTTTACTACGAACAATGCGGCAACCCCCAAGGTAAACCGGTAGTATTTTTACACGGCGGCCCCGGTGGCGGTTGTGCTTCTTTTTACCGTCAATATTTCGACCCCAAAAAATGGCGAGTTATATTATTCGACCAAAGGGGCGCGGGAAAAAGTACGCCTCATGCCGAATTAAGGGAAAATACCACATGGGATTTAGTCGGCGACATCGAAAAAATCCGAGTTCATCTTAATATTGAAAACTGGTTTTTTTTTGGTGGAAGTTGGGGCAGTACCCTCGCTTTAACTTACAGCGAAACTCATCCAGAACGCTGCAACGGTTTAATTTTACGCGGCATTTTTATGGTGCGCAAAAAGGAAATTCACTGGTTTTATCAAGAAGGGGCGAGTAATATTTATCCCGACGCTTGGGAGGAATATTTAAAACCAATTCCAGAAGCGGAAAGGGGGGATTTGGTAGCTGCTTATTATCAACGTTTAACCAGCGAAGATTCTAAGATTCGTTTGGAGGCGGCAAAAGCTTGGTCGATTTGGGAAGGAAGTACCAGTAAATTAGTTCAAGATCCGGCAAGCATCGCAGGTTATGGGAGCGATCGCTTTGCCGAAGCATTTGCCAGAATTGAATGTCATTACTTCATCAATAATTGCTTTTTTGATGAAGAGAATTTCTTGTTAAAAAATGTCGATAAAATTCGACATATTCCGGGAGTAATCGTGCAAGGTCGTTACGATATTCCTTGTCCGGTAGTGTCGGCATGGGAATTACATAAAGCTTGGCCGGAAGCGGAATTGATAATAGTTCCCGATGCGGGACATTCGATGTCGGAATCGGGAATTAGAAGTGCTTTAATTGAGGCGACGGATAAGTTTGGTAATTTGTAAATTATTTGGTTTTTTAAATGGGTGTAAGGTGCGCAATGCGCACCCTACAAAATACTCAAGTAAGGTGCGCGTTGCGCTACTACAAAACATTATGCCGGACTTCTCTGACAACAGTTGTACAATAAATTAAGAAACTTGCCAGTTGTACGGAATTATGGGTCATTTAATTTCTCGCGCCCGAACCGCATTCGCCGGCCTGCTTTATAAAAGGACTATTCTGGTGCTGACAATTTTATGTTGCATCGCCATTTCTGGGGCTCTTTGGAATATGTCTAGTCTCTCGTCCAATTTAATCGAATCCCAAGCGCTGCAAAATGCTACTCTTTACGCCCAATCTCTAAAAGAATCGCGAACTTTATACAGTTCGGAAGTCGTCAGTCGGGCTAAAAAAGTCAAAGGCATTTTTCCCACTCACGACTATTTAATAAAAGAGGGAGGAATTCCTCTTCCCGCAACTTTTTTAATCGAACTCGGAGGGCGCATTCGGGAGAATAATCCGGGGATGTCCGTTCGTCTTTATAGCAATTATCCTTTTCCCTGGAGAGAAGCTGAAGGAGGCGCTAGAGATAATTTTGAAAAAGAGGCGATTAACTATTTGGAAAAAAATAGCGATCGCCCCTTTTTTCGCATCGAAAATTTCCAAGGTCGCCCCTCGTTTAGATACGCCCAAGCTGACATCATGCAACCGAGTTGCGTCGGCTGTCATAACTCCCATCCAGACAGTCCGAAAACTGATTGGAAAGTGGGAGATATGCGAGGAGTTTTAGAAATTACTCAACCCTTAGATAGCATTACCGAGCAAACTCGCGCCGGCCTTCGAGAAACTTTTTTTATGTTAGCTGGAATGTCGGTTTTAGCAATAGTTGGATTGACTTTAGTTATTGGGAAATTGCGTAAAACTTCTGAAGAATTAGAAAGGCGAGTTATGGAACGCACTGCGGAACTGGCAGCGGAACGAGAAAAGTCGGAAAGGTTGTTATTAAATATCCTGCCAGAACCCATTGCCAAACAGTTAAAAGAAGGGCAAAATGCTATTGCCGATCGCTTTGCTGAAGTGACAATTTTATTTGCGGATGTTGTCGGTTTTACCCAACTTTCGGAACGGGTTTCTCCTGAAGAGTTAGTTAATTTATTAGATAAGCTTTTTTCTGAGTTCGATAGGTTGAGCGATCGCCACGGTTTAGAAAAAATTAAAACCATTGGGGATGCTTATATGGTAGCTTGCGGTCTGCCAAATATTCGTCCCGACCATGCCGAGGCCGTAGCCCAAATGGCATTAGAAATGCAGCACGGAATTGCCAGATTTAATATAGAGAATAACTGCGAATTGAGCATCCGCATCGGTATTAATAGCGGGCCGGTGGTGGCGGGAGTAATTGGTAAGAAAAAGTTTATTTATGACTTGTGGGGCGATGCGGTAAATACGGCTTCGCGGATGGAATCTCACGGGATTGCCGGTGCGATTCAAGTGACGGAATCGACTTTTAATTTATTAAAGGATAAATTTTTGTTTGTTAATCGAGGAGAAATTGAGATTAAAGGAAAAGGAAATATGAATGTTTATTTGCTAAAAGGTATTAAACTTGTTAATTGCGAGAATTGAACTGTAGAACAGGCAAGATGCCTGTTCTACAAGGGTCTCATCTGGGGGTTCTCCCAGAGCATCTTAACTAGCGGGAAATGGGCTTGACAATGAGGGTAATATTGTCTATATCTAGCACTTCGCAAACTTGCTCCGGTTCCAGAGTGACGTTTTCTACGCAGCGAGCGGGCCAGATGCTATCGCGAAAACGGGCCCTTCCGCCATGCTCGGGATAAATAGCTTCGTCAACTATTGCCTTTTTTTCCACGTCTTTAAGATACCAGTGGCAGGACGGCGGGGAGTTATTTGCTTTGGTTTTAGCGGGTTGGAAGAATATCCCCAAAAGGTTAAACATGGCGGTACCTCCAGCGGGTAAGAGTAGTTAGGGACTGGCGGTGGGAGTCTCCTCCGGCAAGTCCCTCTAAATACTTATTAGGAAGTTGAGGCAAAATTATGCAATTTATTTACAGAATGGAAAAATAGAATTGTAGGGGCGAAGCATTCGGACGCGGGCTAACAACTTAACTGGGGCAGGGAATATAACCTCCTTCGGTAGGGCATTTGTGGCGATCGCTCTCAACGGCAACTCTCGCAGGAAAGGATAAAAAGCTGAGAATTAGTAGGGCGATTATTAATTTAATAAGTGCTTCAAGAGTCATCTTTTTTGGAGCAATTTGAGTAGCGATTTTTATATTTGTTAAGAAATATTTGCGTTGTAACCGCTAATTATTAATTATTAAAAATCGACTCTTTTAAAAAGATGATATCCTTCAGGACAGTCAACGGAGTTACCATTAACACGCGGAAAGTCTTTCGACAAAGCTACGGTGTGATGAACGCTAGCTCGACAAATTAAACAAGTAAATTTATCCCGAGTTGACATGGCGGCAATTCCTACAAAAGTAGATAGGGTAGGTTCTTTTGGCTCTGCATAAATAGGAGCGATTCTGTGATTTTTACCGTATTTAATCAAACCAAAATAGTAGTATACGCCGTCCCCCTTGGGGTCGTTAGAATTGTTGTACATTCTCTTATTTCTTGAGTAATAACTTTCTTGAGCGATGCACTGTTTTGTTAATCCATCAACGGCTTCCTTGCGGCTTATTTCGTTGTCTTTTGGCTCGAATACATAGTCGAGAACGTAAGGAATAAATAAAGGCAGGAAGCTGGTAAACGAAAAAAGTAAGAACCATCTTCCTGCTTTAGTTTTCAATAAAAAGTTAAAGATGAACTTCTCAATTATAATCTCCCCTAAGAAATCAAAGAGGAATTCCCAGAAATTAAACCTATTACTCATCTGCGCTTTTCTCCTTTAATACTACAAAAAAATCCTGCCAACGTCATATTTCTATCTTAAACCTCTTTTCTCTCGACTGTCGATACATAAAATTCGTACACTTTTGGGGTGAAATTCTGCGAACTAAGTCTTGACTAAATCCATAAAATTCACTTATGATTATAATGGACAAATAATTTTTGCTGGGAGGTCTATCGGTGAATATTGAAGAACTGCTAAATCAGTTAAACGAATTGGTTTCCGAACGGAAAGGAAGGTCTTTGGAATTTCGGGAAAAGGAAATGATTCGCAGGTCTTGGGAAGGTCAGACCTACGATGAAATGAAGATTTGCACTCATAAAGCTGAGTATATAAAAAAAGGACTAGCTCCCAAATTATGGGAACTACTCTCGGAAGTCACGGGAGAAAAAGTCAATAAAGCGAACATGAAGGAAGTTTTGCTGCAAGCAGTCGAAAAGCGATCGCCCCACCCAACAACCCCGCCCCAACCACCATCGCCACTCAACAACTCTTTCAAAGATTGGGGCGAGGCACCGGATGTATCGATTTTCTACGATCGCTCCCAAGAAACGGCAACCCTCCAAAAATGGATTCTCAAAGAAAACTGTCGCGTGGTGGAAATTTGCGGCATGGGAGGTATCGGTAAAACTGCCTTGGCGACAAAAGTTGCCACGGAAATTGCCGATCGCTTTGAGTTTGTTATCTGGCGATCGCTCCACAACCCCCCGCCTTTACCAGAACTATTAAACGATTTATTGCAAGCTCTCGTTCGTCCGTCGGACATTGAGGAAATTAATCTGCAATCTCAACTCATATATAATTTAAAACATCACCGTTGTCTGCTGATACTCGATGAATGGGAAACAGTTTTTAGCAATGACAAACTAGCTGGATATTATCGAGAAGACTGCGAGGATTATGGAGATTTGCTCAAACGAATAGCAGAAGTACCCCACCAAAGTTGTCTGATAATTACCACGCGAGAACGACCGAGGGATAGCGCTTTATTCGTAGCAAAACCATCCCCATATCGGTTACTAGAACTAAAAAGTTTGCCAGAAGCAGTCGCCAAAAAACTGTTAGAAAATACGGGTTTACTAGCGAAAGAATCGGTATTAAGCAAGCTGTTAGAACTGTATGGTGGCAATCCTCTAACGCTCAAAATAATTTCTAGCACTATTCAAGACTCATTTGGAGGTAATGTTGATGAGTTTTTAGGTCAAAGTACGTTATTTGTTGGCGACCGTTTGAACTATTGTTTAAACCAACAATTCGAGCGGTTAGAACTTCGTGAAAAAGAGATATTGTACTTGCTGGCAATTGAAAATAAGCCGTTTTCTAAAAAGCAATTAAAGTCAGAAATTTTGCCGGAGCCTTCCAGCGAGGAAATCGTGAATTATCTCCAGTCTCTTTTGCGGCGATCGCTCCTCGAAAAAATTGCAGCAAACTCGCAAGTATTGTATTTCCTACAGCCAGTGGTGAGGAAGTTTATTAAAGAGCGCTTAATCAAACAAATCTCGGAAGATATCTGGGCCTTTTTTGAACTAAAAAAACCGGAATCTCTGGGATTGTTAAAAACTCTGATGTTAATTAAAAATCCCGAAAACTCTCTTTTAGGAAAACGAGTGAAAGACAGGCTAAATCGACTTTTACCAACTGGAATAAGTATCGAGCAAATCTTGGAGGAGATTCCGTTGGCTTTAGAAAAACTCCCCGAGTCAACTTTGGGGTATGCTAAAGTAAATATTATCAATTTACGAGAAACAAACGAAGGGGAAACATGAAAGACCAAATAGTTCCGGATTTATTGCTGGAAAAACCCTGGCGGGTAGTGGAGGCGATCGCCTCCACTGTCAAATAGCTGTTTGGTATTAACTTACGATCGCGAAACTAAAGCCAAAAAATCGGCAGCATTAACGATCGCGATTCCTCGATAGCTTCCCAATGGTAACAAATGCTTTTTGTCTCCGGTAACGATATGAGTTGCATCGCTAACAACGGCACATTCTATTACCATGTCATCATCCGGATCCGCAGCGATCGCCTTGAGAGTATTAGCGATTGTAACAATCCCTAAAAAGCCCAGCAAATCCGCTAAAGTAGTGGCAATCTGAGAGTCAGAAAAGTTGAATTTAGTTTCTAACTTTTCTACCAGCTCGTCAAGTATTTCTTGACAAGTCACTCCTTCGACTATACCACTCCTTGCTAATTCAAGACAGCGATAAGGACTGCCCTTCCAGCAAATACCAGACAGCAAAATATTAGTATCGAACACAACTACTTCGCGCACTGTCTATCCTCATGTACTAGCTCGTCAATAAACGTCTCGCGGTCTTCCTCAGACATAGCGTCCCAATCGAGCCCGCGTTCTGCCGATAACCGTCGCAACTGGGTTTGGGCGTATTCCATACGTTCCTCCCGGGAGCGATCGCTTTCTTTTGCCAGGGCTAGCAATACTGCTCGTTTGCGTTCCGGTGGCAGTTGCTTGACTAATTCAATTATTTGTGCATCTGTCACTTCTAATATGGGCATATAGTTTTCACCTCCTGCTTTCTTTATAACATTTTTTCTAAAGTAAAATTTGGGGTATGCTAAAGTAAATATTATCCATTTACGGGAAACAAACGCGGGGGAAGCATGAAAGACCAAATAGTTCCGGGTTTATTGCTGGAAAAACGCTGGCGGGTAGTTAAAAAAATCGCTACTGGCGGTTTCGGTCAAACTTTTAAAGTTGTCGATACCGACGGCACCCAAAAAGTGTTAAAAGTTCTCAATTTGGATAACTTTTTCGACGAAGAAAGCCAGGAAAAAGCAATTTCTTTGTTTAAAAAAGAAGCCGAAGTTTTAAATACACTTTCTCATCCAGGAATCCCTAAAGTAGAAAAAGATGCTTATTTTACCTACCGCCCGCCGGGTAAATTAGAACCATTTCACTGTCTAATTATGGAATTAATAGAAGGTGAAAATTTAGAGGATTGGATGGAGGCTAGAAAACATCAACCAATTTCTGCATCTTTGGCTTTAGATTGGTTAAAACAACTGGCAGAAATTCTGAACGAACTGCACCAGCAAAGCTATTTTCATAGGGATATAAAACCGTCTAATATTATGTTAAAACCAGACGGCAAGTTAGTGCTAATTGATTTCGGAACCGTCAGAGAAAATAGTCTTACTTATCTGGGGAAAGTTGCCAGAGGAAATGGCGTAACAAAAATAGATTCTCCGGGTTATACGTCTCCCGAACAGTGGGAAGGAACTGCAGTGCCCCAATCGGATTTTTTTGCTTTAGGACGGACTTTTGTTTATTTATTAACCGGCCAACATCCTCTCAATTTTAAGGATGCAGAAACCCAGGAATTGACTTGGCGAGAAAGTGCGCCGCAGGTGTCGGAGTCGCTGGCAGATTTAATCGACGATTTGATGGCACTATTTCCTGGGCGGCGACCTCAAAACGCAACTATTATTTTGCAACGTTTGACAGATATCGAAACCGGGTTGCCAGTAACTCGGCGGCGATATCCGCAAGACTCCCCCAGAAGAACGGGGGCGATCGCTAAATTTGGAGTCGCCGCGTTGCTGCTTTTGGGGCTAACCGGTTTGCGTTTTGCCGCACCAGAAATTGCCACTGCCTGCAACAAGCGGGGGGTCGAACGCCACGACCGAGGGGAATTAGCTTTAGCCAAATTCTACTATCAATGCGCCACTCTGCTCCAACCCGACTATGGCAAAGCCCAATACAACCTGGCATCCCTTTACGAAGAACTCGGAGAGCTTGCCCGAGCCCGCGTCGGATATCGCAAGGCAATGGAGGGCGGGCGGGCGGCAGCTTACAACAACTTCGCCCGCTTGGAGATATTAGATAATAAGTGCGACGAAGCAATTCCCGTACTCCGCGAAGGTCTCCAGCTAGCCCGACGCCGGGCAGTTAAAGAGGCTTTGCAGGCTAACCTGGGGCGGGCGAAATTGTGCCAAAATTTCCCTCGGGAGGCAGAGTCGCATTTGCGAGAGGCGATCGCTTTAGGCGGCGATCGCTCCTTAGCTCGTTGTCTGCTGGCACCGGTGCTGGACCAACTTGGGGAGAAGCAGGGGGCCCTTTCGGAGTTTGAAAAGTGTCCCTCCAATGCCCCCAACGCTTTGCCAGAGTTAGACCGCTGGATGAGGGAGCAAACCCGCCGACGGCTTCTGGAGACCGACAGTAGTTTTTAGATTTTAGGCTCCCGTTCTTCGGGGTCTTTGCCCTCTTCTGAAGCATCGTCGGCCAGGAGCAGTTTGCTTTCTGCTTTGTCCGTTTCTCCAAAGGGGCCCTCGGAAATTACTGTTGCTTGGCCCGCTATTGGAGCTAAAATTATGGCTGCCAGGATGGAAATAAAGACTCGTTTCATCTCGTCTCTCCTTCAATTTCTCTTAGTGGGTGAAAGAGGAGAAGCGAGTTAGGCCCAACTGCTTTTTTTCTCCATATCTCCAGAATGGTTGATAAATCTAGCTTTCAGGGATCCCCTTTTGGTGGTATTTCAGGGGCCCCCAAAAGTGGGTAAAATAGGGGTCGTAAATTTGCAATTTATTGGGGTAGATATGCCAGTTACGCTGAGGGCATCGAGAGATGGTTTGGCAACCGTCGAGAAGCTAAGAAAAAAGAAGGATTGGACTAAAGCAGAAGATGCTTGGTGGCAGTTGGCTTTAGTCGGTAAAGCTGCTTTGAGGAATTTTTGGCGACGGGCGCCCATTGTTCGAGACAACTTTGTTAGTATTTGCGAAACCGTTGGAGCCAACTGGGAGGAAATAGCCGATTTTACTGAGGAAAATGAGGTAGAAAATCAATCTGAAGCTAAGTGGTTGTTGGAGTTGAAGGCTACCGTTGACGAAACTGATAAACTACTGATAGATAACCTCGTCAATCTTTCAAAAGAACGCTTGGGCTCTCTTTCGGTAAGCTGGCAGAGTATTGCTCGGGGGCGATCGCGATCGGGAACTACCGACGAACAACTCCCAGAAGGTAGCGAAAGGGACGATCGAGAAATCGAACTGGGAACTACAAAAGTAGCATTGGTCGTGGAGAAGATACCGGAATCAGAGGAAGTAGTGGGGGCAAGCATAGAAGTGTATCCCAGCGCGGAAGCAGATTATCTGCCACCAGGTTTGGAAGTAACGGTAATGGACGAATCCGATGTTATTGTTTTGACAGAAAAAGTGGACGCTAACAAAGACTCCCTCCAAATAAAGCTTGGTATCGAACCGGAAGAGTTGTTAACTGTTACAATTGCTTTGGGAGAAGTTAGTATTACAGAATATTTGTAAAAACTCGTTGTTTTTTATTGACAGCTATGACCAAGATTGTTACTTTTAATTTACAAGGCGATTTCAAGAACGGCTTTTCCGCCTTAGTCGATATAGCACAAGACGAATCTAGAAATAGAGTAAGCGGTCAGTTACCCGCCGCGCCCCATATTCTTAAATCTTTGGGCGACTGGCAAGGCGACTTTCGTCAAAAAGTAGATTCTTCTCGCGCTACAGTGAGACAAGTGGCTCAACGCTCCAGCAAAGATGCAGCTAAAACCTTGGCAGAAGAGGTGAATAAATGGCTCAACTCGGGGAATGACTCTTGGCAAAAAGTCCGAGATAAGTTGCAAGATTGTTTGCGCAAACAAGAAGAGATTCGGGTAATAGTTGAAACTGACTCCGTTGAGTTACAGCAAATACCTTGGCAAACCTGGGATTTATTCGCCGATCGCTACCCCAACTCGGAAATTGTCTTGAGTCCGCCAGAATACGAACTACCCTATAAAAAACCATCCACTCGCAAAAAGTCAAAAGTCAGAATCTTAGCAGTTTTGGGGGACAGCCAAGGTATCGATACTCAATTTGACCGAGACGAGTTAGAAAAACATTCGCGGTGGGCGGACATTAAATTTCTCGAACGACCCACAAAAAAAAAGTTACTGGAAAAAATAGTAGAGACTCCAGGCTGGCAAATCTTATTTTTTGCCGGTCATAGCGATACGGATGATGGCGGGCAAATAGGCAAGTTCGACCTTAACGATAAAGAAAGTTTGACAATTGGGGAGTTAAAAAATAGTCTGAGGGAGGCGATCGCTAACGGATTGCACCTTGCTATTTTTAACTCTTGCAAAGGTTTGGGACTTGCTAACGACTTTGCTAAATTGCACCTGCCCCAAAGCGTTGTCATGCGCGAACCGATACCAGACAAAGTAGCCCAGGAATTTTTAAAGTATTTCCTCGATGCCTTTGCTGGCAACAACTCTTTTTATATGTCGGTGCGACGGGCGCGAAACCAACTGGAAGATAACTATAATCAGCAATATCCCGGTGTAAGCTGGCTGCCAACAATTTGCCAAAATCCCGCAGCGGAAACGATAACTTTGCCGGATATTTGGCTGCTCAAATACAGGCTCGAAGGTCACTCCGATTTTATCAAAACCGTTGCCATCAGCCCCGATAACAAAATCCTCGCCAGCGGCGGTCCCGACAAAATTGTAAAATTGTGGAATCTGGAAACCGGAGAACCAATACGCGAACTAGCTGGACATTTACGCGAACTAGCCGAACATTCAAGCCCGATTTACGCTCTCGCTTTCAGCCACGACGGAAAAACCCTCGCCAGCGCGAGCAATATGGAATTTATGGACGGCACGATAAAGCTTTGGGATACGGACACTTGGACGGTCAAGCAAACTTTGGGAAAATCTTTGGTGGCACTGCGAACTAGCGCGATCGCCTTCAGCCCCGATGACACAAGTCTGGCCACATCCCATCTCGGTGCCACACTGCCTTTCGATGCCGGAATAAAAATTTGGAATCCTGCCACCGGGAAAGAGCGTCGCACTTTGAGAGGACACGGATGGGAAGCTTGGTCTATTGCATTTGCTAAAAAGAAAAACCGCGACGCACGATATCTCGTCAGCGGCGGCACTGATGGTTCGATTAAAATTTGGGACTGGCGCAATGGCGAACTCTTGAAGACTTTTAATCGACCCGCTCCTTCTGACTTGGTGGGTTCTTTAGTCGCTTGGTTTGATTCCTCCGTAGGACTAATTTGGTCTATAGATATCAGCCCCGACGAACAAATCGTCGCCAGCGGTGACTCTAACGGTCGAATTAACTTATGGAACGTTAAAGATGAAAAGCTTATCCGTACCTTAACCGAACACTCGGGCAGCGTTAGCGGTCTAGCTTTCAGCCCCGATGGAAAAATTCTTGCCAGCGCTAGCAGCGACAACACGGTAAAAATTTGGAACCCCGCTACTGGCGAGTGTCTCGATACTCTCCCACATCAAAATCGCGTGCATTGCGTCGCTTTTAGTTCCGATGGCAAAACTTTGGTCAGCGGCAGTTCGGACCAAACTATTAAAGTTTGGGAACGATTGGGGTTGTAAGCAACTTGGTAGTGCAAAAAAGCGATCGCCTACCAGAAAGTTAGACGTGGGGGTGGGGCATTCGCGTTCGGAAAGATTTCTGTTGTTCCACAGAGCGATCGCCCTCAGGCTTTACCCCTACAAGTCCTGTACTTTGCGCACTGTCTATTTTCTTGTTATATAATGAAAGCAATTCAAATCTATTGCTAAAAACTATGGAAAAGTTACAAACCCCTGTTCAATTTACCCTCGACATTGCCAATATCCCAGAAGATGCCCGCCGAGAAGCTGAGTTGAAAGCTAAGGAAGTCTATGTAATGACTTTGGTCGAACGCGGTGTTATTTCCAGCGGGCGGGCCGCAAGAATTTTAGGGATTTCCAGACTGGAGGCGATCGCTCTAATGGATAAATATGGTATCTCGGTTTTTGCTCCTCAAACCCGAGAAGAGTTGGAGCGTGAAGTTGCAGAAACTATAGCAATGTTAGAGGAAGATAAAAAATGATTGTTGTTTCCAATACTACACCGCAAAAGTAGGGAAAATGTACTTACTGCGGGATGTTTTCGAACGAGTTATTATTCCTGTTGAGGTTTATGACGAAGTTACTACTGGAAACCATCCAGCAGTTGAACAAGTACAGTCTGCTAATTGGATAGAAGTACGCCGAGTTAGCCATCAAGAAGCAGTTGTAAATTTGCAGATGGAAACTGGATTAGATTTGGGAGAGTCGGCAGCGATCGTTCTGGCTGAGGAATTAAAAGCACAACGGATTTTAATTGACGAGTTGGCAGGACGAACAGTAGCCAAAACTAGGAATTTGTCTGTTACTGGAACGGTTGGAGTGTTATTAATCGCCAAGCAGCAAGGATTGATTTCTCAAGTCAAACCAATTTTAGAGGAACTCATGGTGGCGGGTAAGCGTATCAGTCCCGAATTGTATCGGGAGGTTTTAGCGATCGCTAACGAATAATTAACTTGACACCTTCTCCCAATCGGGTTATAATTCAACTCATCAATTAACAATGGAGGTCGTTTTTATGAAAATATCCCTAAGTCCAGAAGCGCGAAAATTTGACGTTATGGGAGAAGCATTGCGACTGCTGTCGGAAAAAGAACGAATTCGCGCCAAACAATTTGCCGAATTGAAAGAAAAAATTAGAGTGGGAATAGAAGCGTCGGAACGCGGCGAAGTAGTTGATGGGGAAGAGTTTTTTGCCGAACTTGAGGAAGAAGCTCGCCAGCTAGAAGCAGAAATGGAAGCAGTGGAGATTATTAAATAATGAGTCGATATGTTGTCACTATTCCAGCACGGCAGGATCTTAAAGAAATTAACCGCTATCTTATCGGCTATAGTTATAATGCCGCCAGAAGACTCAGGGAGAAAATCAAATAGCGGTGCAAGCGGTTAGCCGATTTTCCCGAAATGGGGCAAGGCCGCGACGAGTTGGAACCCGGTTTGCGCAGCGTTCCAGTAGAAAATTACCTGATTTTTTACCGTCCCATCCCTAACGGTGTTGAAATCGTTCGGGTGGTTAGCGGTTATCGAGATTTGGAGGAGGTTTTCTCCAGCGAGGATATTGATTAATAGAGAGAATATTTGTATTAAATCGCTGAAGCGATTACTACTAACTAAATCGCTGAAGCGATTACTACTAACTGAGGAAAATAACTGTGGAACAACACGAAGAAATTACGATCGCCGAATACCAACTCACGGCGGCATCTTTCCGCGAGGGCACCTGGAATCACGACGTCTCGCAAAATATGGAGGCGTTGGTGGCGGCCATGCCTCGCAACCCGGGGAAAATATTAGATATCGGTTGCGGGCCCGGTAGGGATTTGGTGGCCTTTACCGAACGAGGACACGAGACCATCGGTTTGGATGCGACGCCGGCTTTTGTGGAAATGGCAAAAGAAGCCTCCGGTTGCGAAGTTTGGCAGCAGTCGTTTCTCAGTCTCGACTTGCCACCAGCAACTTTTGATGGCGTTTTCGCTAACGCTTCCCTCATTCACGTCCCCCGCAACGAGATAGTGAGGGTACTTCGAGATTTGCATCGCGCTTTGGTGCCCGGTGGTGCCATTGTGATGTCGATGTGTCGCGGAGATGGGGAAGGTTACAGTCCGCGCCCCACTGGATATCGTTATACGGTGGGTTGGGAATACGAGACTTTAGCTCCTTGTTTGACGGAGGCCGGTTTTGAAATAGTTAAACATTATTACCGTCCCCCGGGTTTGCCCAGGGAACGGCAAGGATGGTTGGTTATGGTAGGTTGTAAGAGCTAGTTCGCCGCAATCGCTTTAGCGATAGTTCGCCGCAATCGCTTTAGCGATAGTTCGCCGCAATCGCTTTAGCGATAGTTCGCCGCAATCGCTTTAGCGATTGCGCTTTAGCGCTAAAACAAACAAATCTATAGCACTAAAGTGCTTACTACGAACTCGAAAGTGCTTGCTACGAGCTTTATCGCTAAAGCGATTACTACGAACGCTACTATAAATTAGAAGCGTAGATGGCAGCACCGATTAAACCTACTTGGGGGTTGGTGATGATGCGGACTGGCATCTTTTCTAATAATGCACTCATGCGCCCTTTCTTGCTGAAGGCTGCCAGAAAGTTGCCGCCTTTCAACAGGGGCAGGATTTTGCCGGCGATGCCGCCAGCTACATACAAACCGCCAAAACATAAGGTTTTGAGGGCGAGGTTTCCGGCTTCGGCACCGTAGGCTTCTACAAATATTTGCATGGTCTCCTCGCTGAGACGATCGCTCTTCTCTAAAGCAGCTTTACCGATGAAAGCGCCCGGATCCACGGTCCTTTCGCTTAAGCCGACTTCTTTTTCCCAAGTTCGGACGGCCTCTGCTATTTCTGGGGTTTCGGCGGCAAAGTCGCGATCGCGCAAAAACTGATATATAGAAATAAGCCCCAGTCCCGAAACTACCCGCTCTACAGAAACGCGATCGATACTGTGTTTGGCTAACAAATATTTCAACAGTTGAAATTCTAACTCGGAACGGGGGGCGAAGTCCGTATGTCCTCCTTCCGTGGGATAGACTTTCACCGCGTCTCCCTGACTGACGAGAAAACATTCTCCCAAACCGGTACCGGCCCCAATAACTGCCATCGGTGCGTCCGGTTGGGTTTCCCCTTGTTGCAAAACGTCCATGTCCTCGTCAGTTAAACCCAAAACTCCATAACCAATTGCTTCAAAATCGTTAATCAAGCGGATCTGGGAGATGCCTAAGGTTGATTCCATGTGGGAAGCATTCAGCATCCAGGAGAGATTGGTTAATTTTACCGTGTTGTTGACGATGGGACCGGCGATCGCGAAACAGGCTTTTTCTGGGGTTGGTTTGCTACCGAGTTTTTCTGCGGCCTCTCCCAGAAACTTTTCTACTATCGGCACCAAATCTGGATATTCCGCGCTGGTATAACGCGCTTCGTAAAGGGTTTTCAACTTTATCGCTGCCAGGCGCTCGTTGTTGCTTTCCACCAAGCGCAGAATAGTCTTGGTGCCGCCGATGTCTCCTGCTAATAAATAGGTCATGGATTTGTTCCTCTTTGCTAATTGTACGGTTTTTCTGAATTATATCAGATTAAATATTTTCATCAACTTTTTGGGAATGGGGAATTGGCAATGAGGCAGTAGAACAGGCATCTTGCCTGTTCTCTGTTTTTATCGAACCCTTAGTTTTACTCAGTACCGTCACAGACAGTTGCCTGCATTCTAGCAAATTGTGAATATTTGTACGCACCCCTTGTCAATTTCGGAAATGACAGGCTAATATTTAATTAAGAACGAAAAAACGTTTTGTTTTGGGAATAGGAAATGGGGAATTGGTTGTAGGTTGGGTGGAGCGAAGCGCAACCCAACCATAACGACAATTTTATTGAGTAAGAGTAAGAGTAGTATGAGTATGAGGATGAGGTGGCGTTAAAAACCATGAAAACCATAAGTAAATGGATAGCAATAGGATTTTTAGAACTGATATTTTGCTTTTGGCTTTTAGATGCATCGGCAACTTTAGTCAGTTCTCCGAGTAATAGCAAAGTCTGGTTGGGATTGGGCGGTTATTTATTAGGAATAGTCGTCATTCCTGGAGCATCTATTACTCATGTAGCTACCAAAATTAATCGAGCAAAAACCAGACAAAAGCAATTAAAAAGTGCATTTACAGAAGACGAAACTTCAATCATTCAACTGTTAGATATTAAGGAATAAAAAACAAACAATGAAACTATTTAATCGTCGTCCCCTTGGCATCGCCGCCCTGGCAGCAACCGTAGGAATTATGGCTTCTTCTTGCGGTCTAATTCCGGGAACCAGCGTCAAAAAAATCCCCCCCGGTTATGTGGGTTTAAAAGTAGAAATGTACGGGGAAAATCGCGGGGTGCAAAATGCAACTATTAGCACCGGTCGGGTTTGGTATAACAGTTACGCGGAGGAAATAATCGTTTTTCCAGACCACGTTCAATATTACATTTTAACTGCTTCAAAAGAAGAAGGTTCTCCCATCGATGAAAGCATTACTTTTGGAGTTGGCGGCACTAGCGTTAATGCGGATGTTTCTCTTTCTTATTTCTTTAATACGAACAAAATTAAGGATTTTTATGGGAAATATCTCAAAGACACGGGAGAGTTTAAAGCTACTTTAGTCCGCAGCGAAACTCGCAATTGTTTTAATCTGGCAGCGGCGGGTTTAAAACCGGAAGATATTGTGGGAGAAAAACAGGCAGATCTTTTGACAAATGTGGAAGGTTGTTTGAACGATAAATTTAGTACGGTGGGGGTTACTTTCGAGTCAATTGGTTTTGTGAGCAAGCCGACATTTGAGAAGTCAATTGAGGACCAAATAACGGCTCGTTTTAAGGCAGAACAACAGGCGATCGCTGCTAAAGCTCAATTGCAAGTTGCCGAAGCAGAGGCGAAAAGAAAAATCGCTGAAGCGAGGGGCGACGCGGAAGCATCGAGGATAAAAGCAGAAAATATGTCTTCGGTAAATTTGCGCTTGCGGGAGTTGGAATTGCAGGAAAAAGCGATTGAAAAATGGAACGGAGTTTTACCTGTTTATCAAGGTGGAAACGCACCATTTTTAAATTTCAATCCCGATGGGAACAATTAACAATTAATAATTAACAATGTACAATTAACAATTGGGAAAGTAACGAGCGATCGCCCCCAGAAACCGGGTTTTTCGCAAAAACCCGGTTTCTTAAATCTCCTGGAGCAATTATTAATTGTTAATTATTAATTGTTAATCGCCAATTACCGATCGCGCCCGCAAAACCTCGGCCACAGTCCAGGCTTGAGCGATGCAACCGCGAGGGTACATGGGGGGGTCGCCATCAAAGATTTCGCTGAGACTGCCTACTCCATGTGCTAATAAATGATGGGACATCGGTGCTAGCAGTTCTCGGGCGGCAGCGCGATCGCCATAGACCCGCAGATGAGCTAAAGCAAAAGGACCGATTAACCAACCCCAGACAGTGCCTTGGTGATAGCTGCCGTCGCGCTGGAGGCGATCGCCACCGTAAATTCCTTTATACTCCGGGTCGTCTGGGGCGAGACTGCGCAAACCGTAAGAAGTTAGCAGCGCTTCGGCGCAAACATCCACCACTCGCCGCTGCCGTTCTGAAGTCAGCAGGGGCGAGTAACTATATTTGCCCTCCATCGGTGGCAGGGAGACGGGGAAAATTTGATTGGGTCGCAAGGAGTCGTCGCTGCCGCCGTTGGGAGTATCGAGAACGTCGTAACAGTATCCCAACTCCTCGTTCCAGAAGCGATCGAAACCCTTGGCAGTCAACCCCGCTAATTCTTCGTACTCTCTGGAAGATTTGCCTAAGACTCGGGCAAATTGCACCATTGCCTGCAAAGCGTTATACCAGAGGGCGCTAATTTCTATCGGTTTGCCCGCGCGCGGCGTTACCGTCCAGTCGTCGATTTTGACATCCATCCAGGTAAGTTGGGAGTCCGGTTCGCCGGCGTAAATCAAACCGTCGTCGGGATCTAGCTGGATGTTGTAGCGGGTGCCCCGCCGATGCCAGTCGACTATTTCTGCTAAAACGGGGAACAGTTCTGCCAACAGTCCGTCGTCGCCGGTGGCATCGTGGTAAGCGCGGACTGCTTCAAAGTACCAGAGAGTGGCATCGACGGTGTTGTAGTCGGGGGTGTCCCCTTCGTCGGGGAAGCGGTTGGGTAACATTCCCCGATCGACGTACCGGGAAAAGGTACGCAGAATGGAACGCGCGATTTCGGGCCGTCCGGTGGCGAGGGTTAAACCGGGCAGACTTATCATCGTATCCCTGCCCCAGTCGCCAAACCAGTGATAGCCGGCGGCGATGGTTTTGCCTTGGGGCTCGTCTGCTGAGGGGCGATCGACGATAAATTGGTTTGCTGCCAGGACTAATTGTTTTATCCAGTCGGGAGTATCGGCGGCGTTGGGGGTTTGTTGGATTAATTGCAATTCGTTGGCGCGATGGGATTCTAGAACGCTCTCGCTGTCGAGGTTGGCATTTTCTTCGGTGGTGGCAACGAGGGTTAGCGATCGCCCCGGTTCGATGCGGGCGTGGAAGGTGACTGCTAGGAGGCGATCTTCGCGATCGTCTAAACCTCGGTATTGTTCCATCTCCAGATGAAAGCGATAATACCATTCGTGGGAGGGGGTGGCGACTACCAGTCCGTCGGCGCTGGATACCAACAGATACAGGGGCGCTGCTTCTGGAAAGGCAGTTACCCGCACCCCCCCTTCGACTGTATCGATGTTAAAGCGAGACCAGGGGTTTGCTTGGGTGTTGTGATGGTGGTCGCGATAGTCAACTAAAGCTTTAATGGCAATGGTTATTGGTTTGTTAGCGCGGTGGAGGTGGTAGCGAATATAAGTTGTATTGGTGCCCTGTTGCATCCAGATGCGTTTCTCTAAAATACCGTCGGCGAGAGCAAACCTCCAGACGGGCATAGTTCCTTCCAGACGAAAGCTTTCTATATATTTATGACCTTCTGGCGCTACGCTGCCGTCGACCCAGCGGTTGCTGGAGAGGGCATAGAAGTTGTTAGCGCAGCCAATAATTTCTTCTAGTTTTGCCAGCAGCAGGGTTCGTCCCAAGGGCGGGTTGAGGGCGGCTATTAGCAAACCGTGATAGCGACGGGTGAGAACGTTGGCGATCGTGCCCGAGGCGTAACCGCCGATACCGTTGGTAACTAACCATTCCCGCTTGTCGGCAATTTCCAGGTTGCCGCAAATTTCCCTACCGAAGTTGATGTTCATAAGCAAGTTGCCTCTTTTTAGTTGATTTGGCGGTATCGCGCTAGTTTACCATAATAATTTAGTTTGTAGTAATCGCTTTAGCGATAAAAAAGGACTTGCCAATTCCTACCGGATCGTTTATAATAAATCGGGCTAGTTTATCATAATAATTTGGTTTGTAGTAATCGCTTTAGCGATAAAAAAGGACTTGCCAATTCCTACCGGATCGTTTATAATAAAATGGTTCGAGAAAGTAAAGGAGGGCCAATACTAAAAATGATTTCCTTAGCGACCACCAAGACTACAGTAGAAAATGCCATCAAAATTATGGTAGTTGAAGTTGTGGGCGACAGCTTGTGTATTGCCTCTGGAGACGGGCAAAAAGTTTATGAAGAAATAGCGGTAGCTTTGAGGAAGGGTAAAAACGTTATTCTTTCTTTCAAAAATGCAGAAGATATTACACCGGCTTTTCTCAGTCGAGCGATCGCTCAGTTGTACCTGACATTGCCAGAAGAACAAATCGAAAGTTGTCTCAACATAGTAGATATGGAACGGGAAGATGAGGAATTTTTGGAGTACGTTATCCGAGACGCAAAAGAATATTTAGAAAATCCACAAAGATTTGCTTATGCCACTTTAGAAACATTGGGGGCAGACTATCTATGAGCCAACAAGTTTATCGGATAAACGAATACAAATTTAACTCTAACGACCTCCTGTTGTTTGATGCTAATATCTGGCTATATATTTATGGACCAGAAGCAAATTTTTCTTTGCGCCTGCGCGACATATATTCGCTAGCATTTAGGCAAATTCGCAGTTTAAAAGCTCAAATATTTATCGACGTACTCGTGCTTTCTGAGTTTGTAAATACATATTCACGGCTGATGTACAATCGCTTGCCACCAACCACAAAACCTCCAGATTTTAAAACCTTTAGAAATAGCGACGATTTCCAACCTATTGCGCGGGAAATTACCAAATATTCCCGCAGAATAGTCAGTAAATGCCAGCGCATAGAAAGCGGTTTTGAGTCTGTAGATATCAGTTATTTGTTAACTGAATATGCCGCCGGTAAGTCTGATTTTAACGACCAAATTTTGGCTGGTTTGTGTCGCGATCGCGGCTTGAAATTAATAACTCACGATGGTGACTTTCAAGGGGAAAATTTGATAATTATTACTGCTAATTCTAAATTGCTTAATCTGGCTAAAAACTAACTTTGGTGCGCGGCGCGCGCCCTACTTAAATTGAGTTTTTTAGAAACCGGGTTTTTTCAAAAAACCCGGTTTCTGGGTTCCAAGCTTCAAAAATTAGATGCACCCAATCTATTTCATACTGGCAAAATGTTTTTGTAAGATTTCGTGGATAAATTGATAGCGATCGCCCACCTTTTGCAAAAGCAATCTCTCCGCCGCATAATCTAAAAACCGTCGATAATTCCAAGGCATATTTCCATAAGAACACAACACCACTCGCAACATCAATCTTTTAAGTCCGGGAATGGCGATAAATGTGCCGATAATTACACCAATTACAGCAGCGATCGCCCCGACAATTACGCCAAAAATCAAACCAACAATTCTCCCCAAAATTAAAGCAAAAATTAACTCGCTTAACAGCCGAACTCCAAAGCGATACATCCGTCGTTCTTCCTTAGTTGTTAACCAGGTTTCTTCCAGTTTATTTAAGCTAAATTCTTTCTCCTCCTTCTCTTCCATTTTGGCAGCCAACCATGCCAACCAACGTTTAGTTTCTTCTGGGAGAGGCTGTTTCTTTTTAGAATAATGCTTTTCGCTAATATCCCTTGCAAATTGCCGCCGAACGTAAGCATTTAAAACATATTTTTCCCGAGCTTCAGCAGTGGTAATTCTTCTCCAAGATTCGATTAAAATTTCCTCATAAGCTAAAGTCATCATGCTTAAAAATAACGGTCTTCCTGCTAGCTTCAATAACTCCGGTTCTTCCTCAATGTTGTACCAAAGCTCTCTACTTCTATAAGCAAAAGCATATTCTTTTATCTTGTTTCTAGGTATGGACTTCAAGATTACAGCCGCATTTAACTTTAACTTAGTGGAGCAATTTTTATAAGCAGCCAAACTGCTACAAACGACTAAATGTTTGGGGTGAAAATGTTCTACTAATTGATTGACATCTTGCAAACATTCTGTCTGGCGATGAGAATTAACCTCGTCAAAACCATCCAGCAGCGGCAATAATTCTTGCTTTTCTAACCAATAATTTCCGAGATCCGCAGGAATTTTATATTGTTGCTGGAGTCTATCTATTAACCAAGTAGAAAAATCTGGATAGTCTTGTTTCCACCCAGAAAGATTTAACAAAATCGGTATGGGTTCGTCAGGGTTTTTATGAGCCCGAATTAGCAAGCAACGAACTAACTCTAACAACGTTGTAGTTTTACCGCTGCCCGGATTGCCTAATATTAATAATTTGCCTTGGAGGCGATCGAATACTTTAATAATGCTAACTTTTTCCGACAATTTAACCCGGGGGCGATCGCCGACCTTAACCGTTATCTCCCAAGAACGAATTAAACGTTCCGGCGGTTTTTCCCGGGCGAGGTAAACTGCAGCCGCTTGATGTAAAGATTGCGATCGCATCTGTTGGCATTCGCCATCGACGGCTTTTAATAACTTCTGGCGATTTTTACCGATCGTGCTTTGACTTAATTTTGCCATCTAACTAGAGGATACTTTCCAGAAACAGTTAACGGGGTAATAGATTTAAAATACCCATAAGATACCTTTTAGATATATTGCCAAAAGTTAACTCTGGTGCGTCATCAATATTTTTTTGAGTATGAGTATTAGTATGAAAGAATAAAATTGCATAATTTAAGATGAACCCAAGAAATCAGACAAGATGTCATTAAACCCCAGACAACTAATCATTGCAGGTGGGGCGGGAGTTGCCACGGCGATCGCCATTGCCTCCATCGCCATTCAATCCCAGTCGCCCCAACCAACCCCCAGTGGCAACCCCGTCGAGACCCCGACTGGTTCTGCCGATCCTCGCCCAAAACCGAGTCCGATAGTGGTTATGCCCTCAACCCCTGACTGCGAAATTAAAATGGCCGTAGTGGCCGATCCAGAACCTCCTTTGAACGTCCGCAGCAGTCCGGAGGTCAAAGAAGGTAATATTGTCGGCCAACTTAATAATAATACCTTTGTTTCCGTCGCCGACGAACAAAGGGGCTGGTTCAGAATTACCTCTCCAGTGGCGGGTTGGGTTGCTAAAAATCGGACCGAAAGTAGTTGCGCCATTGTTAATAAAAAGATTGCTTTTTTCCCCGGGGGTAACGAGGCGATCGTCCGAGGCGAAATTATTGGTGGCGGCAGTCACAGTTATAAAATTGAAGCGAGTCAAGGTCAGACTTTGACTATTGAAAATTATAAGGATATTTTCCCAGTTATTATTACTCCCAACGAGCAACTATTATCAAACAGTCCTACTCCAGGAACAGAGGTAAAACAATGGAAGGGCGAGTTACCAATTACCGGAGAATATACTTTACAATTAGATTCTAATTTTCGAGGATTTGAATACGAATTTTTAATCGAAATCGAGTAGGTAATTAAGAAACCAGGTTTTTTGAAAAAACCTGGTTTCTGGATTCTTCGTAGAACAGGCATCCTGCCTGTTCCCCATTACCCATTCCCCAAATCAAGGAATATTTTCCAAAGAAACATCTAAAATTGAATACTTTTCCCAACCCTCAAAATCAAAGTGCCACCATTCAGTTACCAAAGGTTCAAAACCTTGTTTTTTCATCATTGAAGCTAGCAAATCGCTATTTCTTTTAACTTCAGGTTCGTTACCTTCATAAGTTCTCCAAGCTTTCTCAGAAAAATCGTCATAATCTGTAGGCATTTCTAACTCGACGCCGGTTTTAAAATCGACCAAACTTACATCCACTGCAGCCCCGCGATTGTGTCTGGAACCTCGTTCGGGATTGGCAACGTAACGGCTATCTGGCAAGACTTCCCACATTTTTTTGGTAACGGATAAAGGTCGATAACAGTCGAAAACTTTTAAGCCTAAATCTATTTCTTCTAAGTCGTTTTGAACTTTTGAAAGTTGTTCGGCAACCTCTTTTCTGAGGGCGCATTTAGCTACCGGATATAGTTGTTCTTCGAGGAAATTATTGGTGGTGGCGTAACGAATATCTAAGACAATATTGGGATTAATACTCTGAATATCTACCAATCTCGCCTCGTCTGGTACTTGAGATTGGAGGTTAGAGGGAGCGATCGCCTTCGATTCCATTTGCCAAAAACTCTGTCCTATTAATAAGAGAATAATCCCTAAAGATATGATTAAATATTTACCGATTTTAAGATGTTTCATAATTGTTTTAGTTTAACTCAAAAAAAAATTGTAGGTTGCAGCTTGGTCAGAAACCCGGTTTTTTGGTGGAGTCTAATAAGAAACCCGGTTTTTTGCCAACCGGGTTTCTGGCCCCACTATCTAATTAAGAA
>CAZUCT010000081.1:0-25378 GCA_964619285.1 uncultured bacterium
GCGATTGTTCGTAGTAATCGCTTTAGCGATTGTTCGTAGTAATCGCTTCAGCGATAGGCCCTATCGCTAAAGCGATTACTACAAACGAAATTTTTTTCCCCTTGACAGTACCTTTTTTATTTGTTACGATGGAGTCGATGAGGAAGAACTATCTACCTATATGATGGGTTAGACCCCTTGGCCCCATCGAGACCGTGAGTGTTGGGTTCCGCTGCGCTTCACCCAACCTACAAGACTACTACAAGACTACAAGACTTGACCCCATCGAGACCGTGAGTGTTGGGTTCCGCTGCGCGGAGCCCGACCTACAAGACTGGTTCGCCCACCAGAAACCGGGTTTTTCGCAAAAACCCGGTTTCTTAAAGCCTCCTGTCTGCCAACCAAACCCCGATCGCACGCCAACCAACCATCCCAAGTTCGTAGCAATCGCTTCATCGATAAAAAAGGGCCAATCGCTGAAGCGATTACTACGAACAAAATTTTTTTGCTCAACCCCTTGACAGTGCCTTTTTTATTTGTTACGATGGAGCAGATGAGGAAGAACTATCTACCTGTGTGAGGGGTTAGACCCATTGGCCCCATCGAGACCGCAAATGTTGGGTTCCGCTGCGCTCCACCCAACCTACAAAGCTTGACAATTGACAATTGACAATTAGCCATTAGCCATTAGCCATTAGCCATTAACAAAAAAAGCCCGCAACTTGCAGGCTTGTTTTCGTTTTTTATTCTTTGACATCCTCCATTGCCTAAAGGCGAATGGATTCCTACTGTTGCCCTGAGAGCTTCTAGGTGGGTTGACACTTCGCTGAAACGAACTATCTTTTTTACGGACAGAATTACCATTTCTCTATGTCCGTTTATACTCTCGGAATGCCCTCCCGCGAGTTTTAAATAGTTGAGTTGAGAATTGACCTTTTTTGGTTTTCAAAAGGCTATATTTTTATTAGAACTCAACTATTTTTAAATGACAACTAATTTGTTAATAAAAGCCGTCCTAAAAGGACCTTGCTCTAAACCCAATTTTCCCGGTAAGGGACTTGCCATTTAATAAAATACCGATGTGTTGGGTTCCGTTTCACTCCACCCAACCTACCATTGGTACTCTATTTTTTTGCTACTCCCTAACCAAACACCTTATGCCGACTCCGGCTTCGGCAGGGAAGAAGGATGCACTAACAACTCCGCAGTCGATCGCTTCTCCACCATCTCCTCAGTAATCGTGCAGCGAGTTACATCTTTGCGAGAAGGCAGCTCGTACATCACGTCCAACATCAATTCCTCCACAATACCTCGCAAAGCCCGAGCCCCCGTCTTCCGTCGGTAAGCCTCCCGGGCGATCGCCCGAATGGCATCCATCTCAAACTCCAACTGGACGTTATCCATCCGCAGCAACTTCTTATACTGCTTCACCAAAGCATTGCGCGGTTCCGTCAAAATCTCCATCAGCGCCTCCTCGTCCAACGGTTCCACCACCGCCACCACCGGTATCCGTCCGATCA
This sequence comes from uncultured bacterium, assembly GCA_964619285.1. Classification (GTDB taxonomy): domain Bacteria; phylum Cyanobacteriota; class Cyanobacteriia; order Cyanobacteriales; family Microcoleaceae; genus CALKCV01. The sequence goes on from CAZUCT010000081.1 coordinate 1,500, forward strand.
TCTCCGGAATCAAACCAAACTTAACCAAGTCGTCCGGTTCCAGTTGTTCCATCAGAGCGACAGCCCGTTTGTCCTTCGGCTTACCCTCCCCAGACTGAACGAAACCCATCGACTTTTTACCCGTTCTCTGCTCGATCGTCTTCTCCAAACCCACAAAAGCCCCGCCGCAGATAAACAGTATATTACCCGTATCGATTTGAATAAAATCTTGATATGGGTGCTTCCGTCCTCCTTGGGGAGGAACGTTAGCCACAGTACCCTCTAACATTTTCAGGAGAGCCTGCTGCACCCCTTCCCCCGAAACGTCTCTCGTTATCGAAGGATTCTCGCTCTTTCTCGCTATTTTATCTATTTCGTCTATATAAACGATACCTCGCTGCGCCTCCTCTACATCTAAATCCGCTACTTGCAGCAATCGCAGCAATATATTTTCTACATCCTCTCCCACATAACCAGCCTCCGTCAAAGTAGTAGCATCCGCCACCGCAAAAGGGACATCCAACAAATCGGCCAAAGTTTGAGCCAAGAGAGTCTTGCCGCAACCCGTCGGGCCAATTAACAGAATATTAGACTTTTGCAACTCCACGTCATCCTTAGAAGTTTGGCCGCTATTTTTAGCATCCATAAAACTCAGGCGCTTGTAGTGGTTATAAACCGCCACCGACAAAACCTTTTTCGCTTCCTCTTGACCGATAACGTGGGTGTCCAGATAATTTTTAATCTCTCTCGGTTTGGGAATTTTATGAGGACTCTTTGAACTATTCCGTCGCTTCTGAGGAGAAGGGGCCGGACGTGGCATTGGCGGTTGTGGGCCTATGGGGTTGGAGTCAAATAACTCCTCATCTAAAATTTCGTTGCACAACTCAACGCATTCATCGCAAATATATACCCCCGGCCCCGCGATTAACTTGCGGACCTGCTCTTGAGACTTGCCACAAAAGGAACATTTTAGATGGGAGTCGTATTTAGACATAAGTGCCTCTAATTAGACTGCAGCGACAGACTCTCCCGGTATCGGAAGATCTTGTCTGGTTATCACCCGATCCACTAATCCATAATTTTTAGCCTCTTCGGCCGACATGAAAAAGTCGCGATCGGTATCAACTTCTATTTTTTCTAAAGGTTGGCCCGTATGGTGGGCTAACAATTCGTTCAACTGGCGTTTATGATAAAGGATTTCCTTAGCTTGGATCTCAATATCCACAGCCTGACCTTGGGCACCGCCCAAAGGCTGGTGAATCATAATTCTGGAACTAGGTAAAGACATCCGTTTCCCCGCAGCCCCGGCTGCCAACAGAAAAGCGCCCATACTCGCTGCCAACCCATAGCATATTGTAACCACATCCGGGCGAACCTGCTGCATGGTGTCATAAATGGCCATCCCCGCCGTTACCGAGCCCCCGGGAGAGTTAATGTAAAGCTGGATATCCTTTTCTGGATCTTCAGCATCCAGGAACAACATTTGGGCTGTAATTGTATTAGCTAAGTTGTCATCTACTTGAGTTCCCAGAAAAATAATGCGTTCCCGCAGCAGACGGGAATAGAGGTCGAAGGCCCTTTCCCCCATGCCAGATTGTTCCACAACCATAGGCACGATATTAGTGGGATTAGTGGGGCCGGAGTAAACCTCCGAATTTTGATAGCTGGAAATTTGATAGTTATCGCGCTTAGATCTAACCATAGATTACTGGTGAGCTTTTAACTTTTTCGGCCCAAACTTAGGACTTGCTTTGTCCTTTTGGTTCCTTACTCTTATTATTATGCCTTAGATTTGTTAGTTTCGCGGGTGCATCTCAATTTTGAAGGGAGCCTGACGGTTGTCGCTTTTTGTCAATTGTCAATTGTCAATTGTTAATTGCTTACCTTACTCGATTTTTATTGCAAATATCAAATGCTCCCTATTTCGCCCCTAGCAGGTGGTAGGAATAGAGAAATTAGGGGCTTGTTAAAAAATAAACTACCAGTCTCTTGTAGGTTGGGTGAAGTGAAACGGAACCCAACACCGGTATCTTATTAAATTGCAAGTCCCTTACTTGGGAGCAAGTCAGTTTTGTAATTTTTCTCTCTCGATAATTTCATACTCTTACTCATACTCATACTCATACTCAAAAAAGACGCTTTTCTTGAGTATGAGTGTGAGTCCTGAGTGTGAGTCCTGAGAAAATAAATATGCAAAGGTGACTTGCTCCCAATTACTTTCTCCTCCCACCAAATACTCCTACTCGGCGGAAATTACTTCTACTTCTACTGCTTCTGCTTCTACTGCTTCTGCTTCTACTGCTTCTGCCGGAGAATCTCCACTTTCGGAACCCTCTTCTTCTTCCGACTTACTTAAAGTTCCTTCTGGGACTAATTCAACCTTAGCCCGTTCTAAGAGCCATTTGATTGTTTTTTTCTGGACCAGATCGTTTTCTACAACTTCCCGCAACCGATCTTCATCTATTTGTTGACCTTCTAACTCTTTTCTGATTTTAGCAGATTCCTCTTTTATTTCCGACTCCTCAACAGAAATAGACTCTCGTTTTGCTACCTCTTGCATAGCCAAATCTGTTTTCAATTGTTTTAAGGCATCCGGGCGAGATTCTTCTCGCATCTTAGCTATAACTTCCTGGGTCAACAATTTTTTCACATCAATCCCATACTGACTCAATTCAATAGCTTTTTGAGTCAACATTTTGTTAGCTTCATCCTCAACCATGCTTTCGGGAATATCCAAATCCAAAAGCTTGACCAGTTCCTCTAGTATGGCCTTTTCTTTATTAATCTCAGTCTTCGCATTAGCAGCTTCTTGGTACTGTTTTTCCAGAGACTCTCTCAATGCAGCCAAAGTCTCCAACTCGCTGATTTCTTCTGCAAACTCATCGTCCAGTTCTGGTAGCTCTTTCTCCTTAATTTCTTTCATCGTTACGGGAAAAATCGCCTTTTTACCTGCCAACTTTTGGTCGCCATAATCTTCAGGAAAATCAGCGCTAATTTCCTTACTTTCTTCGGGATTCATGCCAATAATTCCCTCGATAAATCCAGGAATAAAATCTCCTGGTTTGAGTTCCAGTTGATAATCTTCAACGGTATCGAAGATTTGTTCTCCTTCTTCTCCTTCGACTTCGGGAACTAAGTGGCCGCTATAATCGATGAGAACCACATCTCCTTCCCGGGCAGCTCTTCCTTCCACCGGCACCAGAGTCGCCAACTGCAAGCGACGTTCTTCGAGATATTTATCGACTTGGGCCGGGTCGTATTTGACCTCTTCCGCCTTTATCTCCAAGCCAGTGTAATTCTCAATTGCTACTTCTGGCGGCACGTCCACCTTAGCTTTGAAGGCTAATTCTTTCCCCGGTTCGAACTCTTTTAATAAATCGTCAAATTCCGAGTTCAATTCAAATTGGCCGATGGCCTTGATGTCGTCCCGTTCTCTAACTTTTTTCAAACAATCCTGGATCGCTTCGTCCAAAGCCATGGCCTTCAGGTAATTTTGTCCCATGCGCTGGATCAGAATTTGTCTTGGGACTTTGCCTTTGCGGAACCCAGGAATATTCGCCGTTCGGGTGTATTTTTGAATTACTCGCTCGTAAGCATTTTTGGACAGCTCTGGGGGAATTTCTATTTCTAGGCCAATTTGGCTTGCTGGAAGTTTTTCCTGGGTAACTTTCATCGATTTTTCTTTTCTACTTCTATGTAAATAATTAGCTTGGGTTTGCTAACAGACAACTTTTGCTTCTGCAGTCCCAAATTAGGGATACCAGAGCGATCGTAGCACAACCAAACCTGTGTCTGTTTCCCTTAAGAGAAACTTTTCTTTCTGGGAAGACAAACCTTTGGAGGGTTTTTAGCTGCAAATTTTCTTTTTTCCTTTTTATAATGATTTAATACTATCTGATAGTATTCGAGCATGGCCATTGATTTGAGTCAAGGATGGGCCAACTGAGTTAAAGGCCATCGAACGCGGAGGGACCATAAATCTCGCCCAGCAAAACCTCTTGCCATTTAGAACGCAAACATTGCTATAGTAAAATGGGATCGTCCAATATTTGTAAAAATAGAAAGTGGCTAATGGCTAATGGCGAATCGCTAATCGCTAATTGGTTCTGTAAAAAATGCAATTAGCAATTAGCAATTAGCAAGCTCGCAAAAAGCGTTAAGGGACTTGTTAAAAAATAAACTACCAGTCTCTTGTAGGTTGGGCGCGCGCGAACCTCCACCCAACATCGGTATCTTATTAAATTGCAAGTCCCTAAATCCTTGGTTTTCGAATTGCATCTCAATGCACCCAGTAAAATTAACTAAGAATCTTAAATAATAAGCTGACCAACGCTATTTAAAAATCGCTGAATTTTAAATAGCGAGAAATTTTAAATAAATAAAAAAAACTATGATTCACTAAGATTAAGGAGGAAAAAAATTTGCCCCAATCCTATAGAGTAGCAATACTTGGAGCCACGGGAGCCGTAGGCACAGAGTTGTTAGAATTGCTAGAAAGTCGTAACTTCCCCCTGTCAGATTTAAAACTATTGGCATCTCCTCGTTCGGCAGGTAGTACCTTGGAATTTAAAGGAGAAAAACTGCCGGTAGAAGCAGTGGCAGAAGATTCTTTTAAAAATACAGATTTAGTGTTAGCCTCAGCAGGAGGCTCGACTTCAAAAGCATGGGCGCCCAAAGCGGTAAAAGCAGGGGCCGTAGTCGTTGATAATTCCAGCGCCTTCCGCATGGAGCCACAAGTCCCTCTGGTAGTACCAGAAGTAAACCCCCAAGCGGCAGCCTCCCACCAGGGTATAATTGCTAATCCTAACTGCACGACTATTTTAATGACTGTGGCAGTGTGGCCCTTACATCAAGTCCAAGCCGTTAAAAGAATAGTAGTGGCAACCTATCAATCTGCTAGCGGCGCCGGGGCCAGAGCAATGGAAGAAATGAAGGCCCAGGCCAGGGCAATTTTAGAAGACGAAACTCCCAAAACAGAAATTTTTCCCTATCCGTTGGCCTTTAATTTATTCCCTCATAATTCTCCCCTAAACGAGGAGGGATATTGCCAAGAAGAAATGAAAATGGTCGACGAAACTCGCAAGATTTTCGGCACAAACGAGGTTAGAATTACCGCAACTTGCGTCCGAGTCCCAGTTTTACGCGCCCATTCAGAAGCAATTAATTTAGAATTTGATTCGCCTTTTAGCGTAGCTAAAGCTAAGGAAATACTGAGCAACTCGCCAGGAGTAAAAGTCGTAGAAGATTGGCAGGCAAATTATTTCCCGATGCCAATGGAAGCTAGCGGTAAGGATGAGGTATTAGTAGGTCGAATTCGTCAGGATATTTCTCATCCGTTTGGGCTAGAATTATGGCTGAGTGGAGACCAAATCCGCAAAGGTGCGGCTTTAAATGCAGTGCAAATAGCTGAGTTGTTGGCAGCTAAGAATTGGCTGGGAGTCCCGGCAGCAGTTTAAAAAAAGTGGTTCTAAATTAGTACATGAGGGTGCATCTCAATTTTTTGCTAATAGCTGATGGCTAATGGCTAATTGTTAATCGTTCATTGATGAGATGCACCAAATTAATAATTGATGTAGCTAAAAAAAATCTGGCGGTAGGTAGAAATAGGGATTATATTAAAACTATGGCGATTTATTAATAATTAATAATTAACAATTAATAATTAACAATTAATAATTAACAATTAGCAATTAGCAATTAGCAATTAACAATTAGCAATTAACAATTAGCAATTGACAATTAGCAATTGACAATTGGCAATTGACAATTGGCAATTGACAATTAGCAATTAGCAATTAGCAATTAGCAATTAACAAAAAAGGAGTGTAAATAGTGTGGTAAAATTTGGTAGAGTTCTCACGGCAATGGTGACGCCGTTTAAAGAAGACGGTAGCGTAAATTACTTCGTAGCAGAAAAATTAGCATTTTGGTTAGCAGAAAATGGGACGGATACCATAGTAGTCTGCGGGACGACGGGGGAATCTCCAACCCTAACTTGGGATGAAGAATATCAATTATTTCAAGTAGTAAAAAAAGGAGTTGCAGGAAAAGCTAAAGTAATGGCAGGTACCGGCTCTAACTGTACGTCAGAAGCGATCGCCGCTACCCAAAAAGCGGCGGGCTTGGGATTAGATGGTTCCTTACAGGTGGTTCCTTATTACAATAAACCGCCCCAAACAGGACTGTACGAGCATTTTAAAGCGATCGCTCAAAACAGCCCCGACCTACCCATAATGCTCTATAACGTTCCGGGGCGTACCAGTCGCAACCTCGAACCCGAAACAGTAGCTAAACTAGCAGAAATTCCCAATATTGTCGCCATTAAAGAAGCAAGCGGCAACCTAGATTTAGTCAGTCAAATTCGCTGTTTAACCCCACCAGAATTTAGCATCTATTCTGGAGACGATTCCCTAACATTACCAATATTATCAGTGGGCGGTAGCGGAGTAGTAAGCGTAACGAGCCATCTGGTAGGAGAGCAACTACAACAGATGATTCAAGCTTTTGAAAATGGCCAAGTGGGAGCGGCAACCAAAATTCATTTAGAACTCTTCGATTTGTTTAAAGCTTTATTTGCAACGACGAATCCCATACCGATTAAAACTGCTTTAAAACTGATGGGTTGGGAAGTCGGTCCTTATCGTTTGCCCTTGTGCGAACCCCCTGCAGAAGTGACGGAAAAATTAAAAGAAGTGTTGAAAAAAAGAGGTTTGCTCTAAAGATTTGTCAATTGTCAATTGTTAATTGTTAATTGCTAGACCTCGTCGTTCGCGTGGAGTATAACTTTGGGAATAACAAAAAGGTATTCAATTAATTATTGATGGGGAAAATTGCTTCCATTCAGCCTTTTTTTGAACATAAGGTAACGGCTAAAAAATAATGGCAGCATCCAGATTTTTGCCTAGCCGTTAGCCATGACTTAACTAATTTGATGGTGCAAATAGCAACTACCAAAAAACGACGATTAGCTAGCAACAAAAAACAGAAAGAAAACAATAGTAAAGAAACAAAAGTAAGGAAAAAAAAGATGGCAAGAAAAAAAGCATCAGCATTAAAAATAATTCCCTTGGGAGGGTTGCACGAAATAGGTAAAAATACTTGCCTTTTCGAGTACGACGACGAAATTATTATCCTCGATGCCGGTTTAGCATTCCCCACCGATGGAATGCACGGAGTAAACATCGTCCTGCCAGATACCACCTATCTGAGGGAAAATCGCGAAAAAATAAAAGGCGCGATCGTCACCCACGGCCACGAAGACCACATCGGGGGCATCGCCTTTCATTTAAAAAACTTTGAAATCCCCGTCATCTACGGGCCGCGTTTTGCAATGGCCTTGCTCCAAGGCAAATTAGAAGAAGCGGGAGTTCAAAACCGCACCCAACTCAAAAGCGTTACTCCCCGCCAAACGGTGCGTCTGGGTAAGTATTTTGAAGTCGAATATATCCGCAACACCCACTCGATCGCCGATAGCTTTACCGTAGCGATAACAACTCCAGTGGGGGTACTGATCCATACGGGAGACTTTAAAATCGACCATACCCCCGTGGATGGAGAACATTTCGACTTGCAACGACTGGCGCAATACGGCGAACAGGGCGTTCATTGCTTGATTAGCGACTCGACTAATTCGGAGGTTCCGGGTTTCACTCCCTCCGAAAGGTCGGTATATCCAAACTTAGATCGGGTCATTTCTCAGGCAAGCGGCCGGATCATGGTGACAACCTTTGCTTCGTCGGTACACCGACTGCAAATAGTTCTGGAATTAGCGAAGAAACACGATCGCCTCGTAGGAGTGGTAGGGCGTTCTATGTTAAACGTTATCGCTCACGCTCGCAATCTCGGCTATGTAAAATGCGAAGATAGTCTGTTCGTGCCCTTACACGCTCTCCGCAAGTTGCCAGATGAGAAGATTCTGATTTTAACTACTGGCTCTCAAGGGGAACCGATGTCCGCCCTCACCCGCATTGCTAACGGCGAACACCGCCAGATTAAAGTCTGCAAGGGCGATACGGTGGTATTCTCGGCTAATCCCATTCCCGGCAATACTATCGCCGTAGTCAATACGATCGATAAACTGATGAAACTGGGAGCAAACGTGGTTTACGGCAAGGATAAAGGCATTCACGTTTCCGGTCACGGCTGCCAGGAAGACCAAAAGTTGATGCTCGCCCTGACTCGTCCCAAGTTTTTCCTGCCGGTTCACGGGGAACATCGGATGTTAGTTAAACATTCCCAGACGGCCCAAAGCATGGGCATCCCGGCTGAGAATATGGTGATAATTGATAATGGGGATGTGGTCGAGTTAAGCGATAATTCGATTCGCGTTGGTGGTAAAGTTCAAGCAGGTATCGAGTTGGTTGATTCTTCCCGTACAGGTTTGGTTAAGGAAGATGTGCTGAAGGAACGGCAGCAGTTGGCAGAAGATGGGGTCGTGACTGTGGCAATGGCGGTGAGCTTGGAAGGAAAATTGATGGCGAAGCCAGAGCTGCATTTGCGCGGGGTGGTAACTACGATGGATAAAAATCAGTTCCAAGAGGCGATCGCCCGCACTTTAGAGAAGACTTTGAGCGATCGCTGGTCCGATATTACCAAAACTTCCTCTAAAGACAAGATACGGGTAGATTGGCAGGCACTGCGGACTGATATCGAGTGCGTCCTTCAACGTCTGTTGCGCCGGGAACTTCAAAGCAATCCTTTATTGGTGTTGTTGATGCAAACTCCCGAAGATGGCGAAGTGGGGGAGAAGCCGGTTAAGAAGACTACCAGTAGCACCGGACGTCGGCGTCGGCGCTCGGCTGCTAGGGTAGCTTCTTAACTTTTGAGTTTTGAGTAAAACAACTAAAGTCGTTACTACCTTGTTCGTAGTAACGACTTTAGTCGTCTATAGATATATTAAAAACCAAAAACGAAAAAATGGTAAAAGGTATTTGTAGGGGAAAAGCATTCGGGGGATAAATTATTGGGCTACTCATAAATATTACTTTCCGAATGCTTTTCCCCCGCCTCGCGTTTAACCGCTTTTTATAGCGTTTTTAAATCGCTTATAATTACGATATTTTAAGACGCTCGAAACGGAAGATTTGTTTTTGGCGACCAAATCGTTCGATGATTTTATTTGGTCTTTAAAAATAGATAATGAAGAAGACGAAGAGTCTAGAAACCCGGTTTTTTGGAAAAACCGGGTTTCTAAGGTTCCACTCTCTAGTGAAAGAGCGGAAGATTAAACGTGGAGTGGGGGCAAATCCTCATTCGATGCCCTCAAAAGGGCCTAAAAAAGTTGGTTTGGGACGGGTAACGTGAACTTCCCAGAGCGCTTTTAAAACTGCTAAGAGTTCCCGCAGGAAATAATATCTCATGGAGTCAGTTTCAAACTTTCCCCAATCTGGGGTACCCAAACCGACGGCTTCTATTCCCATGTTGCTGCAAGTATAGACAGCGCGGGGTAGATGATATTTTTGGGTAACTAATACCGCTCGGGTAACGCCAAATATTTCTTTAGCGCGATAGCAGCTTTCGTAAGTGCTGAAGCCTGCATAATCTAGCGTGATATTTGTTAGAGATACGCCATTCTCTACGGCGTATTCCTGCATTGCTTTTACTTCGTTATAGTCCCGACTGCTGTTGTCGCCGGTCATGAGGATTTTGCTGACGCGAGATTGATGATATAAATCGACTGCGGCTTGGACGCGATCGGCGAGCATGGGCGTGGGAGTACCGTCTTCCCAAAGTCCGGCACCGAAGACGATCGCCACTGGTTGGGGCGGTACTCCGCTAGGTTCGGTATAGCGGCGATCGCTCGTCGCTCTCCTCACATAATAATTAAGAGCTATTGGAGTGAGTATGGCACTCAATAGCGCTAACAAGAAAATAAAACGGGAGTTAAACGCAAGCCATTGAGGTAACATAATTATAGCAATTTTATTTGAGTTGTTAACAAATATCTATGCTTTTTGTTAATTGTCAATTGTTAATTGTTAATGGTAAAATCGCCATTGACAATTGACAATTGACCATTAACAATTAACAGCTAAACCTACTGCTTCTGAAATCGATTTTAAGCCTGGATCGTCTAATTTTTGCAACAAACCTTTTAAAATTCGCTTCATCATCCACGGTCCCTCGTAAACCAATCCGGTATAAACTTGGACGAGACTGGCACCTGCGGTAATTTTATCCCAGGCATCTTCGGCAGTAAAAATACCGCCGACACCGATAATAGGTAATTGCCCTTGAGTTTCCCGCCAAATAAACTTAATTATTTCGGTGGAGCGCTGCTTTAACGGAGCCCCGCTAATGCCCCCCGCTTCTTCCGTAACCGATTTGCCAGTCCCCTCGATAATTTTAGTAGTTAAATCTTCGCGACTAATAGTAGTATTAGTCGCAATAATTCCGGCTAATTGATATTGTTTGGCGAGGTCGAGAATAGAAGCGATCGCCTCCCATTCCAGGTCTGGTGCAATCTTAATTAAAATAGGTTTAATTGCTCGATTTTCCTCTTGCAAACTTGCCAAAATTGTGCTAAGACTAGAGGCATTTTGGAGCGATCGCAATCCGGGGGTATTAGGGGAAGAAACATTAACTACAAAATAATCGCCCCAATCCTTCAACAAACGGAAACTAGCCAAATAATCTTTGGCGGCATTCTCCAAAGGTGTTACTTTAGATTTACCCAGATTAACACCTAACGGGAAGGGGTTATTGGGCGTTGGGGAGAGTTGGTGTTGGTTACTTCTGGCTTCTAATTTCGAGGCCAAGGCAGCAGCGCCCTGATTATTAAAGCCCATACGATTGAGAATAGCATCATCCCGAAGCAAGCGAAACAAGCGAGGAAGGGGGTTTCCGGGTTGGGGGTGCAGAGTAACGGTGCCGAGTTCGGCAAAGCCAAAGCCAAAGCTTGGCCAAACATTAGCGGCCACGCCATCTTTATCAAAGCCGGCAGCCAAACCCAGAGGATTTGGAAACTTAAGGCCCCAAAGGGTTTGTTCTAGGCGAGAGTCCCTCAGACAGAAAGACTGCTCCATGGCTGCCCAAAGTTTGGGGGCCAACCGACTATTAGAGCGAGAATCGAGGAAATGGAGAGCGTCCAAGGCCCGTTCGTGGGCCCATTCCGGGTCCGTTTTCAATCCAGAAAATAAAAGAGGTCGCAAAGCAAAACGATAAAAATCCAGCATTAGCTCTCGATAATAAAAGTCAAAAACTCAAAATCTAAAATTATAAGGTAAGGCAGGCAAGTGTTGGGGGAAAGAGGCGGGCGAGCAGGCATCAGAGCGCACCAAGTTAAAATTTTCATAATTAATTGTAGGCAGTTTTGAGGTAATTGTAAAATGAGCCAGCACCCGATCGCTAAAGATTTCGGCGAAGAAATAACCACTTTAGAGCGAGTTCTCCAAGTATTGAGAGAAGAAGAAAACGTTGAGGTTTTAATAGAGACAATTTTAAACTATCTACAGGAAGAGCTTAATTATCAGCTAATTTGGATCGGTCTTTACGATCGCCTAGACCATCGCATTTTTGGTAAAGGTGGAATTACGCCGGATGGTAACATTTCTTTTCTCAAACAAAAATTTCTGCTCAATCCTGGAGACTTATTAGAGCAAGTAGTGATCCAGCTAAGACCCGTTAACGTACCAGATTTGCAAGAAGAAACGAGGGCAGGAGAATGGCGCAAACTTGCGAGAAATTATAATATTCAAGGTAGCATTTTATTTCCCATCCGTTATAAAGATCGCTGCTTCGGAGTCGTTTTGCTCGGTTCCGAAGTTTGGGGAATATCCCCCAATTCCGCAGAAAAAGCGCAGCTATCTATAATTTTAGGAGAATTTGCCGCAACTCTCTATAAAATAGAAGCAGACTGGCAGCGACAACAAGCCAAACGACCGGACGAACCCTTATTAGCACTACTGTCTAACTTAAGACAACTGACCAAAGCAGACCGACGTCTCGAAGCGGTAGTAGAAGCAACCCATCAATTTATTCAGCCAAGCCGTACTAACATTTACTGGTATAATGCCGATCGCCGCTACTTTTGGTGTCGCGCTAGCAACCGACAGTTCGCTCCGCGATGGAACGAATCCCATAGGGCCGCATCCGGTATCGCCGTGCAAGATATAGGAGCCTTTTACGAAGCCCTAGCCGCAGACCAGATCGTTTCCATAGGGGAGTCTCGCAGTTCTCTGAGAGCAGATAGAGCCGGGAAATTGATGCAGCAATTGAAAGTTCGCTCTTTATTGGCAGGACCGATCGTCTTTGACGAAGAATTGTTGGGGTTTCTGGCAGTAGAAGACGATCGTGCCCGGATCTGGCAAGAGAACGAAAAAAACTACTTGCGGGGAGTGGCTCAACTGGTGGGGCTGATATCTCCACTGTCGGGAATGGAAGAAAAAATAGAACGTGCCAGGAGCGATCGCGATTTAACGGCAAGCATAACCAGAGCTATTTTGAGCAACTCCGACTCTGCAGAGGCTCTTAAAACTACTGCCGAGAGCATAAATAAGCGCTTGGGGGCAAAATTTTTTCTGCTGTTGGAGCGATCGCCAAAAGGAGAATTTGAACCGCTCTATCAGAATTTCCCAGCTAACGCTATTTTAAAAGCAAGCTTTCTCAATCCTCTGATGAAGGAGGAGCTTAAGCTATTAGAGGGAGAGCATCCGGTAGTGGCAATAGACAATTTGCAGCAAGACAAAAGATTAAAAACTTGGCGCAAAGACTTATGGAATTTAGGAATGCGATCGCTTCTAGCCTGCCAAGCGGGCATGGCAGCAGACAACGAGACTCAAGGGATATTAATCGTTGGGGCCGCCACAACGCGAACTTGGAATAGAAGCGATCGGGAATTAATAGGCATTGTCAGCTTACAACTAGGTTTGATTTTGCATTGTGGACGAGACGAACGCATTCTGCACGAAAAGGAGCGATATCTCGAATATCTTCATTCGGGCTTAACTATTTTTGAGCCAACTGCAGGGAGCAATGTTTTGTCCCCAACAAACCGCGATACCTCCGAGCTAACTTTACCCCAAGCTGTCAAGCCATCGGCGATCGCACCGGAAAAAAGCATTCGCGATAACCTCTGTCTGGATCGCCTGCAACGCAAGTTTGTAGAATTTATCGCTCAAATAATTGAGGAGCTAGGGGAGCTCGATGGGAACGCTTGTCCCCTCGTGGCTCTGGTGACTTGGACTCCGGGAGCGACTGCGGGTAAGATTGCGGCAACGGCTGCAGCTCGATCTGAGTTTATCCTCAATCATAATATATCGATCCCTATCTCTAAAGACGAAATAATCGAGCGATCGCTCTCTACCGATGGTTGGTGTCGTCTGAAAGTTTCCGAAATACCGGCCACCAGTAGGGGGTGGCTGGGCGTTCTCGATAAGGGGGAACTGTTCGCGAGCGCTCTGCGGACGGCAGCGGAACATCAGCCCACTGGGATCTTATTAATAGCAACTCCTACGGAAGGGCAAGAAACTCAAAGCCAAGAGCGGCAAACATCTTTACCAACTCCGTTGGAAAAATTGCTGACTGCTTTAGCGAGACAGCTTGCCTGGTCTCGCCGTTATTTATTAGTAGAAGCGACCTTGGAATCTCAGCGAGAAGAGTTAGAATGGTTAAACTGGTACAAGCAACGTCGTTTGGAGGAGCTCTATCGCATCGTGGGAGCGGGGGTAAGGCAACTTAGCGAGTTGAATCATTTTCAAGGCGATCGCTCCCAACAACAAAAAGATACTCTCAGCAATCTCCGCTACCAGCAATTGCTGCGCCAAATTGGCAATGCTTTGACTTCTACTACTTCTTTATTAAAACAAGAGAAGTGGCGGCTGCAAACTAATTACGAGATCGTGGTGGTGGCTAATTTGTTGAGACGGTTGGTGGAGCGGATCGATCCTGTAATTAAACGACGACAGTTACAGTTCGTGGCTCATCGCGAGGGTAACTGGAACGTTCGCGGCGACGGGATTAAACTGGAGCTCGTTTTATACGAACTTTTGCTTTGCGCTTGTTTTCGCTCTCAACCTCAAGGGCTCTTGGAACTTCGGTGCAAAATTTTGCAACCGGAGTGGCTGGAGCTGTCTATTACCGATAATGGAGCGATCGACCCTCAAACTATTGCCGAACTGAAAATTGGATTTTTGCCGGATCTATTAGCTCCTTCAACTCTGGCAGGGCCTCCTGGGAAGTATTTAATTATTTGTCAGCGAGTGATACAGCACATGGGCGGACGTTTTTCTATGGACTTGTTAGATGAGGGGCGGGTTGTGACTCGGGTGATTTTGCCGGTGGTTAGTTCTTAAGTAATTGGGAATTGTGTTAAGATCGAAAAAATAAAATGGATTTTATGTTAATAAAAAGGAGTAAAAAAATGCCTAAAAATCCTTTAGCAGAAGTTTTTGGATTTCCTCCAAGCAATTTATCGCCCTTAGCAGAACGCTACAGAAACTATCGTCTTTGTCCCTACAATAATAAAGTTCCTTCTTGTACCAAAGATAAAGCTAACGATCCTTTAGGAGTTTGCAGCATTTATGAGGGAAATAATGTGGCTATTACTTGCCCCATTCGTTTCCGACAAGACTGGCTAATTGCTCAAAACGCTGCCCAATTCTTTTTTCCAGAGAACACAAACTGGACATTTTTGACGGAAATTCGCCTGAACGATAAAAATGGAAGATCGGCTGGTAATATTGATGTTTTGTTATACTCGGCACGGGCAGAAAATGCGTTTTTTGATTTCTCAGTCAACATACTCTTAACTCAAAGAAAAAAAGATGTTTTTGAGTGTGAGTCATGAGTGTGAGTCATGAGTGTGAGTCATGAAAAGCGCAATTCCTCCCCGCGTCAAGTATAGTCGCATATGACGACCGAGGAAGGATCGTTGATTTTGCTTCTTTAGAAGTTCAAGAAGTTAAGTAGTCGTGCAAAATTAATTAGACACCGAACAGGCAATAGCCGCGTTCTACGGGGAAATTTTTGTGTAAATATTTTTGCCTACCTACTTATTCAAGAAAAGTTGGATGAAAAATTAGAAGATGAAAACTCGCCAGATGTTCCAACTTTAACAGATTTTTTGTGATTTAATTTTTTTCAAAAATGAGACTACTTTCTTTATTCGACGATACCGCTTTTAAACCGATCGCAAATGTGGCATCAATACCTCAACTTAGTCCTTTTCGCTATCCGGGAGGTAAAACTTGGTTAGTGCCCCATATCAGAAAATGGCTGAGAAATTTACCGAAAAAACCTAGAGAATTAATCGAACCTTTTGCCGGCGGTGGAATAGTTAGTTTAACTGTAGCTTTTGAACGTTTGGCTTCGGAGGTGACTATGGTAGAATTAGACGAAGGAGTCGCTGCAGTTTGGCAGACCATTTTAAATGGTAATGGAGAATGGCTGGCAAATCAAATTGCTAGTTTTGAAGTTTCCCTTGGCTCGGTAGAATTACTTTTATCTCAAAATAATCTTTCCCTGAAAGAAAAAGCCTTTCAAACTATAGTGAAAAATCGCGTTAATCGAGGTGGTATTTTAGCCCCTGGGGCGGGTAAAGTTAAGGCAGGAGAAAATGGCAAAGGTTTAAAATCGCGTTGGTATCCAGAAACCCTTAAACGTCGGATTATTAATATTGTCGAAAATCGCGATCGCATTAAGTTTATAGAAGGAGATGGTTTGGAGATTATCGCCAAAAATATTAATCGAACTAAAATGATGGAGTTATTAATCGGTCGCAATTTGGATTGGGTTGAATAAGAAGAGCATCTCATGCATTTTTGCCTCAAACCTCCAACTTTAAATTGAGTGCATCTCAATTTTGAATAAAACCAAAACTTAAAACAACTATCGACCATGAGCAAATATCCGAAATTTCCCATTCCTCAATTTTCCTACATTTCTTACATTTTTATTGTTCTAACTTTCATCGCATTCATCCTCCGAGGTCTTCGGGTTATTGAATCTATGCCAAGTGGAGTTATTTTATTATTGATGTTGCTTTCTATTACTACTGCTGTTATTGCTCTGCTACAAAGAAGGCGATAATTAATAACCAGTAAAAATTCCCTTGTCAGTCAATATCTTCTTGTTCTTCCCTGTCTTCCGGTTGGGAAGAATCTGCCGGCATTAGCAACTTTGGTTCCTCTCTTTTTTCCTTACTTTCGGGTAAATATTTTCCCCTTTTTCTCCTGTAGAGTTTGCCCTCAATTTTCTCCCCCACCGTCACGTTTAATTGCGCCCCTATCAACACTACCAAAGAACTCAAATACAACCACAATAACAAAATAATAAAAGTTCCAATGGTTCCATAAGTTTTGTTATAATTGCCAAAATGCAACACATAAATTCTAAACAAATTAGAAATTCCCGCCCACATTAATGCCGCTAAAACTGCTCCTGGCACTATAGGAATTCCTCTCCTAGCTTGACTGGGACCGTAACGATAAATAAAGGCAAAAGTAAAGGAAACAATACCCAAAGTTATGGGCCATCTTAACTGATTCCAAGTTTCTAATAATTGCGATTTCAGCACGCAATTATCTACAGGTTCTCGAAAAAAGCAATCTGCCATTTGTTCGAGGGGACAATTAGGAATTGTCTCTAAAAGACAGCTCTGACGCGCTATCAAATCTACTACAAAATCGCTGACTAAAACCAGTCCCGAAGCAATCATTAATAAGACAACCGTACCAACAGTTAAACCGAGAGAAACTAATTTTGCTTTCCAAAACGGTCGTAGTTTTCCCCGTGGCACTCGATGAATTCGATCTAAAGCTGCCATCGCCGAACTCAACACCCCAGAAAATATCCATAAGGAACCGATAAAACTAAATGAAAATATCTCTATATTTCTCGTTATTATTATTTCGTTAACCGCGCTCTGAATCAACAACCGCACTTCATTGGGTACTATTTCAGTTAAAATACCTCCCAATTGAAAGAGAGTCTCTCGCAAAGACTCAAATAGTCCAATGGCAGCTATAATGGCCAACAAACCGGGAAAGAGGGCTAAAGTCGCGTTGTAGGCCATTTCTGCCGAAAGGCCCGGTAATCTCTGTTGTCCTACCCGAGTTCCTACTTCCCTCACAGTTGGCCAGTCGAGGTGTCCCAAAAAGCGTACAAACTGGATCGGTTGCTTGATTATTACTTTGAGCAACCGCCGCAAAATTTTCCCAAGGACGATCGCGATCTGTTTGGCGATCGCGATCCCAATTTCAATTAAATGCTTTCTATTAGCCTCGCTAAAAATTTCATCCCATCGCAGAATCTCTTTAGCCCGTTTGACTGTGAAAGTCAAATAATTTCGCAACCTCTCTCTATTAGCAGGGCTAAATATTTCTTGCCGCTTTTCTTCTATCCAGTAGCGCAACCTATCGAAATATTTCATTATCGCCTCTGCCTAAAATTAATACCTTTTTTGGTAATGGGTAATGGGTAATTGGTAATAGGTAATCGGGAACGGGCCGCTCTTGCTTAAAAGACAGAGAAGCTCTTTTTACCTGGCCAATTAAGAATGGATTCTCTCTCTTGGCAACTTAACGATAACAATTTCTGATAAGTCCCCTTCTCAGCAATCTGCCAAAATCAAAATTGACCCCTAGGGAGCCTAATCAAAATATGAGTCACGAGATCGGCCAGTGGATAAATGAAATTAAAACTCTGCAACAGAAACTAGCAGAGGCCTTAAGAGAACGGGATGCGGCCAACGAGAGTATCTCTAAATGGCGTCAACTTTATAATACAGAAGCGATCCAAGGACGAGATCGAGTCAGACAAGCTGAAGAAACTATAGCCGAATTAAAGGCAACAATCGATCGCCTCCAGCAAAATTACCTGGCCATACCGGAGGAAAATGAAGCGGTGGAGGTCGAACGGAAAATCGAACAGATACAAAACCTCGATGAATTGAGAGCTTTAGCGATCGAAACTGTCAGAGAGCGCGATCGCGCCCTACAAGAAGTTCAAAGATTAAAAGAGGCCCTCGAAAAAGAACGAAGCGATCGCCAGCAAACTCGCAAAACCCTAACTGCGGCCCTGGGGGATGCCGTCGATCTGCTTACCAAAGCGAAAACCAGCTCTGGGTCAAAACCTGAATTTATCTCCCAAACCGAAAAACTATCCCAACTGGCAGCTACGGGCCAACTTCCGGCCAGCGAAGAACAGCCCTTACCTCAGCTACCAGAATGGAGAGAGAAAAAATAATTAAATAAGCGCCAGTTCGATGCTCCCCTTTGAAAGGAGGGTGCGATGTTGGGTGAAGGTTCGCGGCTCCCGACCTACCCCAAAATGGCCTTGGCCCCAAAAAGTCCGCAATTGCGGACAAAAAATGAGCGCTCAAAAAGCTTAATCCCAAAAATGTGCGCAATTGCGCACAAAAATTGGCCCTTTAATAAAAATGTGGGCAATTGCGCACAAAAAGCGGTATCTCAGAAACCCGGAATTTCTGTAAAAACCGGGTTTCTTGACTTTAAAATCCCATGGCTCCGGCCACTGCTTCTAAAGTAGGTTCTATTCCCTGCTTGAGAGGATTATTGCTATGTTTAATCGCAGCGTCGGGATCTTTCAAACCGTTACCGGTGAGGACGCAAACCACAGTTGCCCCAGAGGGCACCCTATCTTTAACCTTCAACAAACCTGCCACGGATGCCGCGCTGGCAGGTTCGCAGAAAATGCCTTCGCGAGCTGCCAGCAGGCGATAAGCTTCTAAAATTTCTTCGTCAGTAACGGCGGAAAAACTGCCGCCGCTTGCTTCTTGGGCGGCGATCGCTTTGTCCCAACTTGCCGGATTGCCGATTCTAATAGCGCTGGCCACTGTTTGGGGCTTGGCCACTGGCTTGCCGCTAATAAAAGGGGCCGCCCCCGCTGCTTGAAATCCCATCAATTTAGGCAAGCGATCGCATTTTCCTGCCTGATGGTATTGACAAAAACCCATCCAATATGCTGTTATATTTCCCGCATTGCCTACGGGAATGCACAGCCAGTCTGGGGCATCTCCCAAAACATCCACTACCTCAAAGGCTCCCGTTTTTTGGCCTTCGAGGCGATAGGGATTTACCGAATTTACCAACGTCACCGGATAGGTAGAGGCCATTTCCCTTACTATTTCCAGGGCCTTATCGAAATTATCCTTTATTGCCAATACTTCGGCCCCGTATAACAAGGCCTGGGCCAATTTTCCCAAGGCCACATATCCATCGGGAATTAAGACAAAGGCCCGCATTCCCCCACGGGTAGCATAAGCAGCAGCAGCGGCAGAAGTATTGCCGGTACTGGCACAGATTACTGCTTTAGCCCCTTCTTCTTTGGCTTTGGAAACGGCCATTGTCATGCCTCGGTCTTTAAAGCTGCCCGTGGGATTGAGGCCATCAAATTTTACATACACTTGCACTTGTCTGCCTACTATTTCGGCGATCGCTGGCACTGGTATGAGAGGAGTATTGCCCTCTAGTAGACTCACCACTGGCGTTTTTTCCGTGACTGGCAGATAAGACCTATATGCTTCTATCAAACCCGGCCAGCTTTGCAATTTTAATTTAGTAGGGGACAGAGTTATGGTCATCTAATGAATGATTTTAGAATTTATTTTACGATTCTGAGAGCCGTTCCGCCTAGCATTCAGGTGTTTTGCGCCCTTCAAACCGGCAGCTCTTTTTCCAAATAGTATCATTTAGATCGCGAATCTTTGACCGATCTTATTGTATTATCCTACTGTTCAAACTGTTTGTTAAGTAAAACTACTCAGGCAACGATTAAATAACTTAACTTGTTGTAATTAATCTTAATATTTAGTTACAATGAAAAAATTGTCGAAAATTGTCTTAAGTAGGAATAACCATAAAATTACTGATGTCAACTTCATCTTTATCTAATCCCAAGGGTGCGGCAACTTTAACTAAAAGGCCAAACGTTTCTACGAGCCGTTCTTCTGTTAATGGAAAAGTAACGTCCATCGAATCCCTCTATCCCACGGATAGACAAGTAAAGTTTTTGCATTTGGAGGCAGAAGTAGAAACCTTGCTAATCCAACTGCAAGCGATTCAACAACGGCGGATGACCTCAAAAGAAAACATCGGCCCCGAAACTACCTACGAAAGCAATTAAAATGCTGGGGATCGCTCCCAAAAACGCCGATTAGCTGAGGATCGGTTATATGGTACGGTTTTAGGACTAGCCAACTTTGCTAGTAAGCTACCCAATTTAAACAAGGAGAATCAAAACAAGAATGACTGCATCAATCGCGAAGCCCCAGGAAAAGGCTTCTAGTCAGGAAAGCGATCGCCTGCGCCTCAAAGATATTATTAAGACTCTGCCCCGAGAAGTCTTTCTCAAAGATAGGCGCAAAGCTTGGACCGCGGTTTTCGTTAACGTCTTGCTAGTTGCCTTGGGTTACTGGGGACTAGCGATCGCCCCCTGGTATCTCTTGCCCGTAGTTTGGATTTTTACGGGTACGGCCCTGACAGGCTTTTTTGTGATCGGCCACGACTGCGGCCATCGTTCCTTTGCCAACCGCCGCTGGGTCAACGATTTAGTAGGCCATTTAGCCTTCCTTCCCTTAATTTATCCCTTCCACGGTTGGCGCATCGGTCACAACCACCACCACAAACATACTAATAAGATTGGGGAAGATACGGCCTGGGAACCCTGGAGTCCAGAAGGCTATGCGAACGAGAGTAGCTTTGTGCGTTTCTTTTATCGATTAATCAGGGGACGATTTTGGTGGATCGGTTCCATCTCTCACTGGGCCCTCGTCAATTTTAATTGGAAAAGATATGAAGGGAAACAAAGCGAACAAGTCAAGTTTTCTGCTTTAGTTATTATCGGCTTTAGCGCGATCGCTTTTCCTTTATTATTTGCCTTTACGGGCTTTTGGGGAGTTGTGAAATTTTGGTTCGTACCTTGGTTGGTTTACCACTTCTGGATGAGTACCTTTACCATAGTTCACCACACGGTACCAGATATCCAATTTAAAGAAGTTCCAGAGTGGGACGAGGCCGAAGCACAATTATCGGGAACCGTTCATTGCGACTATCCCGCCTGGGTAGAGTTTCTCTGTCACGATATTAACGTTCACGTTCCCCACCATCTTTCGGTGGCTATTCCTTCTTATAATCTCCGCAAAGCTCATCAATTTTTGAGGGAAAATTGGGGTGAATATCTCTACGAAACCAAGTTTACTTGGTCTTTGATGAAAGAGATTACGGATAAATGCCATCTGTATCATCCCACGGAATGCTATATGTCGTTTAAAGAAAGTCGCGATCGACAAGCTTTAACAAAAACCATTTAACTCGCCAAAAAAACCGGGTCTTAAAACAGGCCTGGTTTTTTTTTTGCCTTTTGCCTCTTGCCTAATCTATCAACTCTACAGATACATCAAGTTAGTAGGTTGGGTGGAGTGAAACAGAGCCCAACAAACCATAGCTTATTTTGGGAAAGCCGACATTGAGAGCAGGCAACTTGGCATAGCCTACAGTTAAGCTATAGAATAATACGAACGCATTGCCCCAAATATCGCGCTAGATGAGGAAAAGCAGCCTTGAATTTCTATCCAGAGCTATGTCGGAACGAAAGCGAAGTAGAGAGTAAGCTAATTGTCAGTTATTTGTTGCCAAAGTTAGGATATACTCCCGACACTTGGCATCAAGAAGTCAGTTTTGGCAATATTCGCTTAGATTTTTTATCTTTCGCCACCCAAGTAATTCCATTGCGGTTAGATTCTAATTCTCCTCTAACCTTAGTAATGGAAGCAAAACATCCCAACCAAAACTTAAATCGTCATCTACGGCGACTAAAGCGTTATTTAACAAGCATGAATGTTCGATATGGGTTGCTAACTAATGCTAAAGAAATTAGAATTTATGAAAGGGTGGAAAAAGATGTTAGATTAGTATTTGATTGTTCCGGTAACGAGATAGAGGCAAAAATTGAGGAAATAAAAAGGTTAATTGGTAGAGATAGTTTAAAAGAAAAATTAAAAAATAAGAACGATGTCATAACCACTGCAATTACTACTGAAAAGAAAAAGGAAAAAACCATGAAAACAATCGCAGTTTATCACAATAAAGGTGGCGTGGGAAAAACAACCACTGTAGTTAATTTAGCTGCTGCTTTAAGCAAACAAGGTAAACAAGTGTTGGTCATCGACCTTGACAGTCAAGCTAATGCTACATTTGCATTAGGATTAGCGAAGTTTTCAGACGAGCAAGAAGACGATTTAAAGGATAAAAATATTTATCATATTCTCCGAGATTCTGAAACTTCAATCGCTCAAGTGTTACGCAAGTCAGAGTTTAATGACCCAGAAGTTGACGTAATTCCTTGTCACATTAGTTTAATGGAATATGAGGAAAAATTGTCGCGAGTTGATGCGGCTAAAATTAGGATTTGGAAAAAGCTACAAGTCGAAAAAGAACGGTATGACTTTGTAATTATTGACACGCCTCCTTCCCTGAATTTGTATGCTAGAATGGCTATGATTTCAACTGATTATCTCATCATACCTTCCGATTTAAAAGCATTTGCTAATGAAGGATTAGTTAATGTTAAAAACTTCATTGCAGACATCAATGAGTTTAGAGACCAAATGGGGCTTCTGCCAGTTAACATACTGGGTGTTTTACCATGCAAAATTCCTACTAACAGCCGATATGTTGAATATACTCTACCTAGTCGCAAAAGAATAATCAAAGAACGCTATAATCTTCCATTAATGGATAGCTGTATTTTCCAGAGAGAAGACTTAGCAAAATGCGTGGATAAAACTGTGGTTAAAGACAGTTTAGAAATACCCGAGCCCATATCAATACTCGATTATAAGCGTGATTCTGCTTCAGCAGAAGAATTTGAGAAGTTGGCAAAAGAAATAATAACAAAAGTAGGATAAGATTATGGAGATATTGACATCGTTAGTAGATCTAGAAAATATTACCCCCAGAATGCCACGTTCGGCTTTTTCAGAAGATGAACTTGAAAAGGTAGCGAGATTAATTGCAGAAGCAGAAACTCTGGTAAAACCAGTAATTCTTAAAAGAACGGGAATAGAAACTTGTGAGATTGTCGATGGTTATTTTGAGTATTATGCTACTGTTAAAGCGGTAGAAAATGGTCTTAGCCCGGCGGAAATAGTAGCATTTATTATTCCACCTAAACTAGAAAATAGCATCAAAGAACAAAGAGAACTTTTGAACAAATACAGTTCTTTTTTGAACCCTGCTTCTGATTCTAATTCTCTAAAAACATTGCCAGTTTCAGAGGAAACAGAAGAAACTGTAAGTTTAACTGAAATTGTCGATCGCTTACTGGATCGCCGACTCAACCCGATAGCTTTGCAGTTAGAAAAACTAACTAACAGCTTTTCCGATTTCTCAAGAAAAACAGAGGAAAATACGGTTATTCGGCAACAATTAAACGCTTTGAACGATAAGTTAGATAATTTGACAGTTAAAAGCGATCGCCCGGAAGAAAAAGCCATTACTCAAGGATTTGATGAGGATACTCAAAATCGATTAATTGAAGCTATTATTAAGCAGATTAATACATCTCATCATCAAGTCAGCATAGTATCAAATCAAGAACAGCTTAAACCGCCCACAAGCACAATTTTCAACAATAATAAAGATTACAAAAGTATGAGTAAACAGCAGTTAAAAGCTTTGATAGAAAATAGAAATATTTCAGTAAATTCTTTGAGAAAAAAACTAGAAATTAAAAATTCACCATCAAAATTCACTAAACCAGAGCTCGTTAAAATTTTGGAGGAAGCGGACAATAGTTAGAGGCAAAAGTAAATATTTGCTAATCAATAAAATACTAATTACTGTTGGGTTGCGTTTCACTCCACCCAACCTACAACTGGCCCCTCAATTTTGTAACCAATTTGGTGACAAAAATTCCCTGGCCCCTCAATTTTGTAACCAATT
>CAZUCT010000082.1:0-25313 GCA_964619285.1 uncultured bacterium
CCCTTTTAGGTATAGCCTAAAGAATCTGCGTGGTTTTAACCCGCAGAGTGTCAATAATTCGTAAAACAGTTTCTTACGCACAGGAGAGTCTTCATGACCAAAAGTCCTCCAGAGCGCAAGGCAAAGGTAGTGGTAGATAAGGATCCGGTACCAACTTCCTTTGAGAAGTGGGGCCAACCAGGTCACTTTGACCGCACCCTAGCCAGGGGTCCAAAAACCACCACTTGGATTTGGAATCTCCACGCCGACGCTCACGACTTTGATAGTCATACCAGCGATTTAGAAGACGTATCACGGAAAATCTTCAGCGCGCACTTCGGCCATCTGGCCGTAATCTTTATTTGGTTGAGTGGTGCTTACTTCCACGGCGCCAAGTTTTCAAACTACGAAGCTTGGTTGACAGATCCAATCGGTATTAAACCAAGCGCCCAAGTAGTTTGGCCTGTTTTTGGCCAAGAAATATTAAACGCTGATGTAGGTGGCGGCTTCCACGGAATTCAGATAACCTCTGGCCTATTCCAATTGTGGCGTGCCAACGGCATCACGAACTCATTCCAACTGTACTGCACGGCCATCGGCGCTCTAGTAATGGCAGCCCTGATGTTGTTTGCAGGTTGGTTCCACTATCATAAGCGGGCTCCGAAACTGGAATGGTTCCAGAATGTGGAGTCGATGATGAACCATCACCTCGCAGGCTTACTAGGTTGTGGCTGTTTGGGTTATGCGGGACAACAAATTCATGTGTCCCTGCCAATAAATGCTTGTTTGGACGCGATCGATGCAGGCAAACCCTTAATAGTAGGTGGCAAAACCATAGCTAGCGTGGCTGATATTCCGCTACCCCACGAGTGGATTTTAAATCCAAGTTTGATGGCAGATATCTATCCAAGCTTTGCCAAGGGGTTAACTCCATTCTTTACCTTGAACTGGGCAGCGTACTCGGACTTTCTGACATTTAAAGGAGGTCTGAACCCAGTAACAGGTGGTTTGTGGTTAAGCGATACAGCACACCATCACTTAGCTTTGGCAGTGTTGTTCATCGTAGCCGGACACTTTTACCGGACTAACTGGGGAATCGGCCACAGCTTTAAAGAAGTTTTGGAAGCTCATAAAGGTCCCTTTACAGGCGAAGGCCACAAAGGGATGTATGAAATTTTCACCAATTCTTGGCACTGCCAGCTTTCCTGGAACTTGGCATGGATGGGTTCTCTCAGCATCATCGTGGCGCATCATATGTATTCAATGCCGCCATATCCCTATATTGCAATTGATTACCCAACTCAGCTATCCCTATTCACCCACCATATGTGGATTGGAGGATTCCTGATTGTTGGTGCTGGTGCCCACGCTGCCATATTTATGGTGCGCGATTACAATCCATCCCAACACGTCAATAACCTATTGGATCGGGTAATCCGTCACCGGGATGCAATCATTTCCCACTTGAACTGGGTGTGCATATTCTTGGGCTTCCACAGTTTTGGTTTGTACGTTCACAACGATACAATGCGGGCCTTTGGTCGTCCCCAGGATATGTTCTCGGATACGGGGATTCAACTACAGCCTGTTTTTGCACAGTGGATTCAAAACATACACGCTGTGGCAGCAGGTAATACTGCCCCAGGTGCTTTAGCATCAGTCAGTCCAGTTTTTGGCGGCGATGTAGTAGCAGTAGGCGGCAAGGTAGCGATGATGCCAATGACACTGGGTACGGCGGACTTTTTGGTTCACCACATCCACGCCTTCACGATTCACGTTACCGTTTTAATTCTCCTTAAGGGCGTTCTTTATGCCCGTAGCTCTCGCTTAATTCCTGACAAGAGCGAATTAGGCTTCCGTTTCCCTTGCGACGGTCCCGGTCGCGGCGGTACCTGTCAGGTATCTGGTTGGGACCATGTATTCTTAGGTCTGTTCTGGATGTACAATTCCCTGTCAATTGTGATTTTCCACTTTAGCTGGAAGATGCAGTCTGATATTTGGGGCACTGTAGCAGCAGACGGAACCGTGAATCACATCACTTACGGCAACTTTGCTCAAAGTGCAATCACCATCAACGGTTGGTTGCGCGACTTCCTGTGGGCGCAAGCTTCTCAGGTACTGAACTCTTATGGTTCGGCACTGTCGGCCTACGGTTTGATGTTCTTAGCGGCTCACTTTGTCTGGGCCTTTAGCTTGATGTTCTTGTTCAGCGGTCGCGGCTACTGGCAAGAGTTGATCGAATCGATTGTTTGGGCGCATAATAAACTAAAGGTAGCTCCAGCAATTCAACCTCGTGCTTTGAGCATCACTCAAGGTCGGGCAGTAGGGGTAGCCCACTACCTCTTAGGAGGAATAGCCACAACCTGGGCGTTCTTCTTAGCTCGAATCATTTCAGTAGGATGACCTAAATAGGGTTTAAGATTTTTGATGGGGGGTTGATTTTTCCTCAATCCTCCATCCCATCTAAAATCTTCAGTAAACCGCGAGACTTAGAGAAGTTTTATGGCGACAAAATTCCCAAAATTTAGCCAAGACCTGGCAGCTGACCCGACAACACGTCGGCTCTGGTACGGGATTGCCACGGCCCACGACTTTGAAACCCACGATGGCATGACGGAGGAAAATCTTTACCAAAAGATTTTTGCTTCTCACTTCGGTCATCTGGCAATCATTTTCCTCTGGACTTCTGGCAGCCTGTTCCACGTTGCTTGGCAAGGCAATTTCCAAGAGTGGGTTAAAGATCCTCTAAACGTGCGTCCCATCGCCCACGCGATTTGGGATCCGCAATTCGGAAAGGCAGCAGTAGATGCCTTCACCCAAGCGGGTGCTTCTAACCCAGTTGATATCGCATATTCTGGTGTTTACCACTGGTGGTACACCATCGGCATGAGGACCAATAACGACCTGTACCAGGGTTCTATCTTCCTCCTGGTCTTAGCATCTCTGATGCTGTTTGCAGGTTGGTTGCACCTCCAGCCTAAATATCGCCCCAGCTTGGCTTGGTTCAAAAATGCTGAATCTCGCCTTAACCACCACCTGGCAGGGCTTTTCGGCGTTAGCTCTTTGGCTTGGACGGGTCACTTGGTCCACGTTGCTATCCCAGAATCTCGCGGACAGCATGTAGGTTGGGATAATTTTCTGACAACTCTGCCACATCCCGCGGGTTTGGGTCCGTTCTTTACGGGTAACTGGGGAGTTTACGCTCAAAACCCGGATACAGCTCAACACGTTTTCGGTACGTCAGAAGGTGCAGGAACTGCAATTTTAACTTTCTTGGGCGGTTTCCACCCTCAAACCGAGTCCCTGTGGCTGACTGATATGGCTCATCACCATTTGGCGATCGCCGTGATCTTCATCATCGCAGGTCACATGTACCGGACTCAGTTCGGTATCGGTCACAGCATCAAAGAGATGTGCGATGCCAAAGAATTCTTTGGCAAGAAGGTTGAAGGTCCTTTCAATATGCCTCACCAAGGCATCTATGAGACCTACAACAATTCTCTGCACTTCCAATTGGGATGGCATTTGGCTTGTCTGGGTGTAATCACCTCTCTAGTGGCCCAGCATATGTACGCCATGCCGCCTTATGCTTTCATCGCTAAGGATTACACCACGATGGCAGCACTTTATACCCACCACCAGTACATCGCTGGTTTCATCATGGTAGGTGCTTTCGCCCACGGTGCTATTTTCTTGGTGCGGGATTACGATCCAGAGCAAAACAAAGGCAACGTGTTGGATCGGGTGTTGCAACACAAAGAGGCAATCATCTCTCACCTGAGCTGGGTGTCTCTGTTCTTAGGCTTCCACACTTTAGGTCTGTACGTCCATAACGATGTTGTGGTTGCCTTCGGTACTCCCGAAAAACAAATCCTGATCGAACCAGTTTTTGCTCAGTTCATCCAGGCTTCTCACGGCAAAATGCTTTATGGAATGGACGTGCTTTTGTCCAACTCCGATAGTATTGCTGCTACTGCCTGGCCAAACTACGGTAATGTCTGGTTAGATGGTTGGCTGCAAGCTATTAATAGCGGTAGCAATTCTCTGTTCTTAACCATTGGCCCTGGCGATTTCTTGGTACACCACGCGATCGCTCTCGGCTTGCACACCACTACTTTGATTCTGGTCAAAGGCGCTTTAGATGCCCGTGGTTCCAAACTAATGCCCGATAAGAAAGACTTCGGCTACGCATTCCCTTGCGATGGCCCCGGTCGTGGAGGCACTTGCGATATCTCAGCTTGGGACTCCTTCTATCTGGCCATGTTCTGGATGTTAAACACCCTGGGCTGGTTAACTTTCTACTGGCACTGGAAGCATCTCTGCGTCTGGCAAGGTAACGTGGCCCAATTCAATCAGTCTTCTACTTATCTGATGGGCTGGTTCCGCGATTACCTCTGGCTGAATTCTTCTCAGCTAATCAACGGTTACAACCCATTCGGGACCAACAACCTGTCTGTCTGGGCTTGGATGTTCCTCTTAGGACACCTGGTTTGGGCTACCGGTTTCATGTTCCTCATCTCTTGGCGCGGTTACTGGCAAGAGCTGATCGAAACTCTCGTTTGGGCCCACGAGCGCACTCCTCTGGCTAACCTAGTTCGCTGGAAGGACAAGCCCGTTGCTCTGTCAATCGTTCAAGCTCGTGTTGTTGGCTTGGCTCACTTCACTGTGGGTTATGTCATAACTTACGCGGCGTTCTTAATTGCCTCGACTGCCGGGAAGTTCGGTTAATCTTTAACGATTGACTGATGCCTAGTCTGTTAGGTAGTTAAAAAAACCTCCTGCCTTCGGGTGGGAGGTTTTTATTTAGAAGGCAAAAGGCAAAAGGCAAAAGGCAAGAGGTAAGTTCTATGAGCCATTACTTATTCCCAATTACTCATTGGGAGGTTTTTATTGTTATCAATGTGTTGGAAAAGAATAGGAGTAATTTATGTGGCAAATATACCCGGGACATTCATTTACCCTGGAGGGTTTTAGGGCTAAATTTTATGTGGAGATAGCTCAAAGTTATGTAGATTTGTTACTTGAATTTGCCGACAAGAATTGGGAAAGCTCTGATTTAGATATTGAGACTGGATGTATTATTTTAGATAATGCTAATGTCAAACAAAAGGTTTATTTAATGGATTTTTGTCTATCAGCACTGCTAAAACCTGAAATTCCACCGCCAACATTGACTCATATTTTAGAAGCAACTGTTTATTTGCCCTTTGCTTTTTTAATAGATAGAATAGAATCAGAAATAGAGCGCCAAGAGGAGGTGGAAGGTACTAAGGAGTATTTTGAAAATTATTTTTATTTTACCTATCTTCGTCGATTAACGGATAGAGCTTATCGTCAAATAGCTTTACCTTTAGATATTGCCTTTGACATTACTTCAGATGGCTCTGATTTTGAACTAGAAACAGTTGAAGATTGGCAAGAGCATTACGAGGATATTTTGTCTTTCGATTTTGAATCAACAGACGTTAGAGAATGGGCAGATAAAGTAAACGTTCTTGCCCACTCATTAGTTTTAGGAGATGACGAAGATTTTCGGGTAACATCTATCAAACCTCAGCTAGTAGATGGTGCAGATGAAGTGGCATTAAATATGGGAATTACAGATGAATATTTGAGTAATAAATTACCGTTGGTAACAGAAGAAGAGTTTGAGAAATCTCGAACGTCAATTTTTAATTTGGTTCTCTAAATGTTTGCTTTCTCTTGGAGGCGATCGCTTAAGATTCAGAGGATTAGAAAGTGTCAAGCTGAAGTAAAAATAAATTTTTGAGGTTAAGATTTTGGCATTTATAATCGATAGTTGACCCATTACTAAGGTTAAAAACAATTATGTCCGACCATCGCCAACTTTACGAAGGTAAAGCCAAAATTGTCTATGCCACGGACGATCCAGAAATATTGCTAACCCATTTTAAAGACGATGCCACTGCCTTCAACGCCCAAAAACGGGGGACCATTACAGGTAAAGGCCAAATAAACTGCACCATTTCCAGTCGTCTCTTTCAACTATTAGAGGCCAAGGGCATCCCTACCCACTTCATCGACTGTCCTGCCCCCAATCGAATGCGAGTGCGACGGGTAAAAATTGTGCCGGTGGAAGTCATCGTTAGAAATATTGCTGCGGGTAGTCTGTGCAAACAAACTGGCATAGCCGAAGGGACGCCTATCGAACCGACTATTGTCGAATACTGCTATAAAAACGACAGCTTGGGAGATCCCCTTTTAACTCGCGATCGCCTCCTCCTGCTAAAACTGGCCACCCCCGAAGAGCTAGACCAACTGAAAAGCTTCGCCCTGGAAATCAACGAGATTCTCAGCGCCTTTTTTAACGAATGCGGGATTACTCTGGTAGATTTTAAACTAGAATTTGGGATTGACGGCGAGGGCCATCTCATCCTCGCAGACGAAATCAGTCCTGACACTTGTCGGCTGTGGGACCAATCCCAAAGCGACCCCAAACAACGAGTAATGGACAAAGATCGGTTTCGTCGGGATTTGGGCAATATAGAAGCGGCCTATCAACAAGTCCTAGAGCGAATTATGGCTCGGGAAGTTTAGAAAAGGCGATACCGGTGCTAAAATGACAGCGTTTCTGGATAGGGAATGGGGAACAGGCAGGATGCCTGTTCTACGGGGAATGGGGAATTGTTAATTCCT
Source organism: uncultured bacterium (assembly GCA_964619285.1). Lineage (GTDB taxonomy): Bacteria > Cyanobacteriota > Cyanobacteriia > Cyanobacteriales > Microcoleaceae > CALKCV01. Next base: position 6,637 of record CAZUCT010000082.1, read on the forward strand.
CAATTCCCCATTCCCAATTCCCAATTCCCCGGTGTGTAGGAAAAATAAATATGCGCTTATCTCCCGTGTTGGTGGCACTGTTGGCTACCTCAATTAATTTAGGATTATCGGATGCGGCATCATCCCAGACAGCCGATACCGCAACTGTCGCCGAAACAAAACCTGCCAATGGCGACAACAAATTCCAAGAAGTTGTGACCTTTACTAGAGTCCCAGAGTCAGTATTGAACGGTCTAGCTATAGAGGGGCAACAACCGGAAACTGCCCAGTCGGAAGTAGCTCAATTTCCTGGGGAATCTGGAGGAGGCGAACCCCAAGTGCTGGTAGCAGAAGTCCTCGTCCAGGGGGTAGAAGGACAACTCGAAGATCGGGTTTATCAAGTCATCAGCACCCAGCCGGGACGCACTACCACGCGATCGCGATTGCAAGAAGATATCAACGCCATTTTCGCTACAGGCTTTTTCCAAAACGTCCGCGCCACCCCGGAAGATACTCCCTTGGGGGTGCGGATAACTTTTGAGGTGGAACCGAATCCGATATTGCGTTCTGTGGTTGTAGAAGGAGATCGAGTGCTGCCAGAGCAGGTGGTAGAGGGAGCTTTCGACGCGCAATACGGCAATATCCTCAACCTGCGCAGCTTTCAAACTGGGGTAGAAGAAATTAACGGGTGGTATCAAGAAAACGGCTATGTTTTGGCGCAAGTGGTGGGGGCTCCAGAGGTTGGGAACGATGGCACGGTAACTATACAGGTAGCGGAAGGTACAATCGAGGAACTTCAAGTGCGCTTTCTCAATTCTGATGGAGAGGCAACGGACGAGGAAGGCAACCCCATCAAAGGTCGGACTCGGGAGTTTATTATTACGCGGGAAGTAGAACTGGAACCGGGGGACGTGTTTAATCGAGAAATAGCAGAAAGAGATTTGAGGCGGGTGTTTAATTTAGGGGTTTTTGAGGACGTGCGCTTGGGATTGGAACCGGCACCGAACGATCCTAATAAGGCTATTGTAATCGTGAACGTTGTGGAGAGGAGTACGGGTTCTCTGGCTTTGGGTGGTGGCGTGAGTTCTGCTAGCGGTTTGTTTGGTACTGCGAGTTACCAGGAGCAAAACTTGGGGGGTAACAATCAGAATTTAGGGTTAGAAGTGCAGGTGGGGGAACGGTTGTTGTTGTTCGATGTGAGCTTTAGCGATCCTTGGATTGCTGGAGATCCTTACCGGACTTCTTATACTCTGAATGCTTTTAGAAGGCGATCGATTTCGGTGATTTTTGATGGGGGAGAGCGAGAAGTAGAACTGGCTAATGGCGATCGCCCCCGGGTAGTGCGTACTGGGGGTGGAATTAGTTTTATTCGTCCTTTGAACCGAAATCCTTATGTGCCGGCGAACTGGACGGGTTCGGTGGGTTTGCGCTACGAACAAATTAAGATTCAGGATGCGGACGGCGATGCTGTTTCCAGAGACGAATTAGGTAATAGGTTGAGTATGGACGATTCTGGCACCGACGATCTGCTGACGGTACAGTTTGGTATAGTTAACGATAGTAGAAACAGTCGGTTGCAACCTACTTCTGGAGGCGTGTTTAGGTTTGGCACAGAACAATCTATTCCTATAGGTGAGTCTGGTATTCTGCTTAATCGGCTGCGGGCCAGCTACAGCTTTTACGTTCCCGTGGAATTTACTGACTTTTCTGAGGGTTACGAGGCTCTGGCGTTTAACATTCAAGCGGGTCATATCGTAGGCGATCTGCCACCTTATGAGGCGTTTCCTTTGGGGGGCGTGAATAGCGTTCGGGGGTACGATCAGGGAGATTTGGCGGCGGCGAGGACTTTTCTGTTGGGAACTGTGGAGTATCGTTTTCCTTTGTTCTCGTTTCTGGGGGGTACTTTGTTTGTGGATGGGGGTACGAGTTTCGATTCTCAAAGTAGCGTCCGAGGCAATCCCGGTGGGGTTCGGGATAAACCGGGGAGCGGTTTTGGTTATGGTGCCGGTATCCGCATTCAGTCGCCATTGGGACCGATTAGGGTGGATTACGGTTTTAACGATAATGGGGATAGTCGGATTCATTTTGGCGTTGGGGAGAGTTTTTAGGGGTGCATCTTAATTTTGAAGAGAATCAAGAGTTTAACGATTTTTGCTAATTGTTAATTGCTAATTGCTAATCCTAATAATTAGCAATTAGCGATTAGCCATTAGTCATTAGACTTCTTGCAGAAGTCGGGAACTCTTAACGCTTAACGCTTAACTAAGGCATAGATTTTGAAGAAAAGTCGTCCCAAAAAGATTTAATTTTTACTTTTGCAAGAGGTCTAATGACCTATTATTCTAAAACAAACCAGAAACAGCAGTGGGGCAGTTTGTCAAAGAGCAGAACTGTTCGTAGTAATCGCAGTCTTCGATTGATTGCGACTAAAGTCGTTACTACGAACGGTTATATAAGTTTGAGCAAACCGACGAGTCGTTCCTTTACCGATTGGTGAGTGTACTCGTCTTGGGGGTGGGCGGGTTGTCCCGGACGCTGGAAGTAAGGACGCTCGCCGTAAATCTGCCCCCACTTAAAGTCAACTTGTCTCACAAATTCGTAATACAATTCCTGGTTATTCAAAAGTTCCTCGATTATCAGACGCAAAGCTAGCAGGGGCGAGTTAAGATAACTGCTCACTTTCGCTTGGTCGTTTCTCACCCAATCTTGCAAAACGGCCTGCAAGGCCCCGGAAGAATCCCCCAAGCGGGAAGCAATAAAAGCATTAATCTCCGTTACTGCCTGCATCAGCGGTGGAACTGGGGATTCTCCTTTGAGAAAACTGCCTCCCTGTTGGCCGATAACATCTGCCAGGGAGAATTTCCGCCCGGAGAGTATGTCTCGCTGTAATTCGATTTCTTTCTCTTCATCCTTATCTTTGTCTGGGATCATAATAGCAGTTACTAGCTAACAACACATTTATTTTAGCAAAGATTCGTAGTAATCGCAGTCTTCGATTGATTGCGACTAAAGTCGTTACTACGAACTTTGTACGACTAAAGTCGTTACTACGAACTTTGTACGACTAAAGTCGTTACTACGAACTTTGTACGACTAAAGTCGTTACTACGAACTTTGTACGACTAAAGTCGTTACTACGAACGAGCGATCGCTTGATTTTCGTGCTAAAATAAACAGGTCGGTTAGCAGGTATAACCATGAACATCAAAGTAATATTAGAACCAAGCGAAGAGGGCGGATATACCGTTTCCGTTCCGTCGCTTCCCGGTTGTATTAGCGAAGGAGACACTATTGAGGAGGCGTTGACTAACATCCAAGAGGCAATAGAACTTTATCTCGAACCAATTGAAGACGAATTTCCGATGTCCGAAAAAGCGATCGTGAAGGAATTAGCGTTATGAGCCAAGTTCCCAATCTACCCTATACGCAAATTATTGCAGCTTTAAAGCGCGATGGATGGGTAGTAGTGCGTCAAAAGGGCAGTCACATTCGATTGCAAAAACAGATGGCAGATGGAGTTTTCAAACTCACAGTTCTCGCCCATCGCTCTGTCAAACGTTCGACTTTGGCTACAATTTTAAAGCAGGCTAGAATAGATCTTGACAGATTTCTAGATTTGCTGCAAAGGACAGCGCACCGATACTTAAAAGCGATCGCTCTTAAAGCTGTCAAAAAAACGCTCTTTTGGATGATTGAGAAACCGGGTTTTTTTGACAATATCCTCGCCAAAGTAAAAATACCTGCAAGAAAATGGCGTTCCTCCGAATTTTCGTAACCCAACCCCATCGCCCACCGACTAATCCTATACGACTAAAGTCGTTACTACGAACTTAGATCGCTGTAATCAAAAAGTCCTTCTTGGCGGCGCACCACGTTAGAAACTTCCGAATACATATTCCCAACTTTACCGTAATGCTGGGTAAATAAGGAATGACAGCCAACAATTACTAATAACTGCCGCGCCCGAGAAAAAGCAACGTTAACCCGTTCCGGTTTGTTGGCAAATCCTACTTTTCCTTCCAGATTATTTCTGACCATGCTAACAAGAATTACCTCCCTTTCCATGCCTTGAAAGCGGTCGACAGTTCCCGTTCTAATATGTAACGACGGAAATAATTCCGGGTTGATTTTCTCCTCTATTAAACGCAATTGGGCGTTGTAAAAAGTAATAATTCCTACTTCCTTCCTCGGCAAACCCGCCGCCATTTTCGGCGACCAAGCAGCCTCCATTTTAGCGCATAACTTCTCCATAACTTCTACCTCCTTTTCGTTATAAGGAGAAGTTCCCTCTTTTTCCTCAAAAAATCCCTCCTTTTGGGGCATCTTTATCCAGACAATATGATGCTTGTCTTTAATTAAATCTTCCGCCAAACCGTGCGCCCTTTCCTTATCCGGTTCGACAATGCCGCACTGGAGGCGATGGTCGTAAAATTGATTGATTGCTCCCATAATATTCGGGTGCATTCGATATTGAGTAGTTAGCATTTGTTTGATTTTTTCCGAGGCTGCCTCGAAGTGAATTTTAAATAAAGATTCCTCGAAAAAGTCTAGCTCTTCTTTAGAACTTCCTATGTCTTCGGCAATTTCTTCGATGGTTTGTTGGTTTAACATTGGCGGCAACTGTCGGTGGTCTCCTACTAATACTAATTTCTTGCCTTTTAAGGCGGGAATTAACATTTCTGGGGGCGTACATTTGCTAACTTCGTCGATAATAACGACGTCGAAATTATTGAACTCTTCGGCAAAATCTTTGCTCGCCGCTTGGACGCAGGTTATGCCGATCGCGTTGGCATTATCCAAATAAATTTTCCTCAAATCGTTACTATCTTTTTCCGAGGGTTGCCGCAATTTGGCGACCCAATCTTCTACGAAACTTTCGTAGCGGTTGAGATAATTTTCTTCTCCCTCTAATTCCTCCTGCCAGCTTGCAAATTGAGTCTGAAATTTCCTCAAATATTCTAGGGCAAACAATCCTTTGGCGGATACTTCCGGTTTGAAGTTATCCGGTATCTCTTTCCAGGCAGACTCCCACCAACTGCGTTCGGCAATTAATTCGGGCGATCGCCCCTTTTCCAGAGTCTTATTTATCTCTACAATTTCCGTCTCAAACTCCTGAAATTGCCAGTTAATATCCTTAACTCGCTCCGCATTTTTATCCTCTTTATTGCCGAGGTTATTTCTAATAACCGAGATAATCGCTAAGGGGTCAAAAGTAAAAACTACTTCTTCCAATTTGCCGATGTTATCTTCCCAACAATTCACCGCATCGGCAAAATAGCTTTGCTGCTTCAAAATCTCTAACGGTTCGCGCCCGAGACATTCTTTAGCTAAAAATCGCAACTTTTCAGGATAAATATTCTCCTGGCTCAGTTGTTGCAAAAGTTCGCTAACTTCTCCATATTTACTATCGTCATTCTCGCGAGTTTTTAATAGCTGCTCTTGCAGTTCGGCGAGGGATTGCCGGTTTTCCGCCAACCAGGTTTCGTGCTTTTGCAATTGAGTTTTAAAAACCGTCATTTTTTCTTCTATTTCTGCTTTCATGGGAGCCAAACAGCGACGGGAATTATTGAGAATTATCTCGAATAAATTCTCCATAATTTGCATTAACGTTGCTCGAACGTTTTGCGGTTGCCAGGCAGCGGCATATTTGGCTTCGATGTTTTTCAAAAATAGGCGAGCTTGCTTGACAACTCCTTCCCTTTGCTGCGGTTCTAAATCTGGATAATTGCCGAATTGCGCTGCTAGTTTTTGCCAGTCCGATCGCTCTTTGGCAGACAAAACCAACGGGGGCTGACTTAGGCTAACTTGGAAAAACTCGTTAAAGCGATATTTCTTTCCTTTAACGTTAGGAAATTTCCGAGAAGCTTCGGCATTGAGGGAAGTTTGCAACACGCTCCATTCTGGCAACTTATTAATAGGAATATCTCCATAATTGGGCAGCATTTCGATTTTATGAGAACGAGCGATCGCCACCAAAGCGGACGGCAACCCCAGGGAGTCAATTTTAAAAGCCTCGCCTTTCTGGTAGCAGCGGAACAACAGTTGATAAATAGTATTTTTGCCCGTTTTCAACCAAGCGCCAGCAGCAGCTACCACTCCATCTATTTCTGCTTTTTTCTTTTCTAATTTCTGGAGACTTTGTTGCAAACTATCGCAACTTTGCTGCTGCTGTTGGTACTCCCTTTCTAACTGTTGAAACTGCGGCAATTCTTGTTGGTAAACTTCCATCGCTGCCAAAGCAGCCGGCATTGCCGCAACCAAACTTTTTGCTAACTCCAAACCTTCGGAAAAACGCCCCAGATAAAAAGGAATATCTTCCGCAAACCAAGCTGCCAAAGCAAAAGCACCTTTTTCTGGAACTTCCAAACTTAACTTGCGAGCAAAACTTCTGGCAGTGCGGATATTTTCTAAAAACTCCTCCACCGCAGGTTCCCCCTTGGCGTGAGGTTGGAGGCGCGGCAGAAATTCGGTAATTTCGTCATCCTCCCAGTCAATTTCTCCAGGGGTACCGAACAATTTATCCAAGCCAGAAATTAAAGATTTTAACTTCTCGCTTTGCTGCTGGATGTCGGCGAGTTCGGCAGTTAAAGTTTTGCGACTTGCTTCTATATTAATAAGGCGATCGCTCAATTCCCCCTGCTGCCGAAATCCCTCTTCTTCCAATTCCAGATAACCGGCAAACCGCGACTGCGCCGCCAACAACTTCTCGAACAGCGCGAACCGTTCCCGTCGCCCCAAAAGCTCCTTCTGGCAGTCGTCCGCCGTATTTTTCAACCAAGTACCGATAACCCGATCCTCCAGAAACGCCTCCCCTTCCTCCTGCACCTTCTCCGCCTTGCCCCGGCGCAGGGCGCGAATAATGGGACTGTGAACCAAACGGCTCAAAGCGTTGTCAACAGCCAAGTTTGCCTGAGAAGCGATTAAAGTCCGCCCGCCCCGCAGAGCCACTTGGTAACAAATCTCGGCGATAACCGTAGTTTTGCCAGTCCCTGGCGGCCCCTGAATTAAAGCTAAATCTGGAGTTGCCAACACAGTCTCCACCGCCGCGATTTGTTGGGGGTTTGCCGAGGGCAGGAGTAAATCGCGGGGTTCGAGTTTGACAGTTTTTTTCGGCAAGCGGGCGCTGGCGACGTCGAAGAAAAATTCTCCCAAGTAAGGATTCTGGGAACGACCGTTTTTTAAATCTTCTAAGGCTCTTTGTTTGCGCTTGATTTGGGCGATTTCCCCGTAAGCTTCAAAAAAGAGGAAACCGGTGGCGGGGAGTTTGGTTTTGCCTTTGGCGAGGCGATCGCCCAATTCCGAGTCGAGCATCACTCGCACTTTATTTTCGTCCCACTGGATGCCTTCCACCCAACCTAGTTTTTGGCGATCGCGGCGTTCTTTGGTATCGGCGTTGGCGTGGAAAAAGTTGATGTCTTCGTTGCGCGACTGGAAAAGTCGGCGGCGGAAGTCGTCTTCGGCAAGGGTACTTTCCGGACTGCCATCCAGAGTCGCCGAGGTCGTATCGATTTCAAAGGTAATTTTTCTGGTGGCGGTGCCGTAGTTGTGAGAAGCGAAGGGTACGCAAAATTGCCGCTTTTCGGCCTGAAGCCGTTCGATTTCGACAAAAGTCGTCCATCCCTGCAACTGTTCTTCCGTGGGGAGGCGATCGCTGGCGAACTCCGCCCGAGCCATGCGCTTTAACGCTAACTTCGGGATACCTCGCCGATACTGCTGTTCGGGCATTAATCGCAGGCGAAAGCGAACGGTAAACCCGTCCGGTTGTCCTCGGTGGGGCAGGAGCAAGCGCGCAGAAATTATGCGCAAACCGCCGTAACCGTCGCTGCTAACTGCTACAGTCAAGCTCAAGGTTTTGTCCCGTTGCCTCAGTTTGGCCGGCCATCGATCGTCGTCGCCGTCGGTGGCGAGGGTGAGTTCCCAGATTTCTTCGTCTGCTTCTTTTCCCGGTTTTTGGCGGCGAACGTAGAAGATTTGCCCTTCGCTGCCCAAAAGCTCGGACATCAAGGCTTCTGCCCGTTCTCGCTTTTGCCAAAATTCTGCATCTTTTTTGAAGTCGCTTTCATTTCCCAGATGGCGGATGAAACTTTCTACTGTTTTACCGACAAATTTGTATCCCCAGTCTTGACAGGGTATTGCTGCTAATTTTTGTTTGCTGTCGGTGTCGCTTTCTGCTGCTGGCAGGGCGTTGGCGAAGCCTTGCGGATGCAACATCGCTTTTGGGGCGACGATTTTTGCCGTTATTTCTATTTCTCGTTTTTCGCCGCCTGCTTCCAGAAAGATAAAACCCGAAAGGTTGGTGCCTGGGGGGATGCCCGTGGAGTTGAGAATTATTTCTAAGGTTTGCCATCCCGGGGAGAGGCGATCGCCTTTGATTTGCAACCAGTTTAAATCGCTAGTTACCTCGCAGGGTTCCGCCAGTTGCACTTCTCGGGAAAGGGCGAGGGAGCGATCGGTTTCGATTTCTTGCAGCTCTATAATTTTCGGCAAATCCCAGCTCGCCCCTTCCCAGCGGACGTTTTCGGCGACTCCGGTTAATCTCACTCGTTCGAGGGTGGGGGCGGTTTCCGGTTCGGCAAAAAGGACGGTTGCCCCCGCGTCGCCGCCGACGGTGCGTTCGATCGCTAAGTTTTCGAGGCGGACTCCCGGTGCCGCCACTGTCAGGGCCGGTTCGTCGGCGGCGAAGATTATCGTATCTGCCCCAGTGCCGGTAATGGTAATGGAGGTGGCGATCGCAAACGGTCCTTTATATTCTCCCGAAGCGAGTTCGATAGCGCTGCCATTTTCTACTATTTGTAAGAGGTCGGCAAAGTTGGACGGATCTGCTGAAAATTGTTTCATTAATGCTCCCGATCGGACTTGGTGGTTGACTGCCAGAATTTTAATACTAGCAGATTGTCAAGAAATAATTGATGGGTACTCATACTCGCAATCATACTCTCAAAAGTTGCTTTTTTTGAGTATGAGTACTCGTCTTGAGTACTCGTTATGAAATTATCGTGCCAAAGGAACCTGAGAAGGTCAAACCAGAGGGCCGGGGCATCGGGGTGTCAAAAAACTATTTTTTAACTCTTGACATATTTAAAAAAAAATGGTATTTAGACTAGAATAGCAAATCTAGTAACCGATCCAATTATGGCCTTAGCTTGGGTTAAATTGAGAAAAAAACTTGACAGCCCCAAAAAAATATGGTATGTTTATCTGTAAAACGACAAGTGGGCCATAGCGGCAAATCAAATCGATGCATTGTTAATTGTTAATTGTTAATTGTTAATTGTTAATTGTTGGGAAGCGTTTAAATGATAGGGCAAGTATTAGAATTAGAGGATTTAAAAAAAGCAGATAGCCCGGAGAAAGTAGCGGCTTTATTTGATAAATTAGGTAACAACGTCGAAATCGAACAGGCAGATATTGACCGACTAGAATTGCCGACTCGTTGCGACGAAGCTATCTGCGACGCTCGCTTCATTAACATCTCCGAAAGCCCCAAGTTAAAAATATTATTATTAGAATTGCGTCCGGAAGAATTTAAAAGCGATCGCGCCATTCATTACCGCCTATTAACTATTGCCAATAGCCTCTGCAAAGCCGACCAAAATTTCTTGCTAATTGCTACGAAAAACTACCGCCAATTAGCCATAGCAAGTCCTCGAAAGAAAATAGATCCAACCAGCAGCCACAAAGTCAAAATTAAATGGTGGCAAATAGATTGCAAAAATCCCACCTATTACGACTTATACTGGTTAGAAAATATTATCGCCGCCCATCAAGAAGCTAGCCTGGGCAAAAAAAAATTAGAACAGGAAGAGCTAGAAGGTTACGACTTAGATGAAGAGCCTCCCAACGCCCAATATTCAGAAGATAGTTTGCGACTTTATCAACAGGAAATTCATCGATTTTCTCGACTGCGGGCCGAAGAAGAAGTAGAGCTGGCGCGGCAAATAGAAGAGTTGTTAGTATTAAAAAATAGTCGAAAAAAACTGGCAAAACAACTGCAGCGAGAACCAGAGGAAAAAGAATGGGCCCGAGCGGTAAAAATGAACGAATCAGAATTGCGCGATCGCCTCCATAAAGGAAGATTAGCTCGGGAAAAAATGGTCGTTTCTAACCTGCGATTAGTAGTATCAATTGCTAAAAGATATCAAAATCGGGGACTCGATTTGCCAGATCTAATTCAAGAGGGAACGGTGGGGCTAATTCGGGTCTCGGAAAAATTTGACTATCAAAAAGGTTACAAATTTTCTACCTACGGCATCTGGTGGATACGTCAATCAATTAGTCGGGCAATTTGCGATTATTCTCGTATCGTCCGCTTGCCAGTTTATCTCCACGAAACTGTCTCCCACCTCAAGAAAACTATTAGGTTAATGTCCAGAGACAATTTCCACATCAGCGAAGAAGAAGTGGCTACTCAGATGGAAATGACGACGGAGAAACTGCGATTTATTATTCAATGCTCGAAACCAATTTTATCTCTGGACTCTAGCGATTCTAAATTTAATAATTATTCGTGGATTAGTTCCTTTCAATCTTCTGAAGAAACACCGGAAAAATACCTTTTAGAAAAATGCCTTAGAGAAGATATAGAAAGGGTACTAAAAACTCTAACAGAACGGGAAAAATTGGTCTTAGAAATGCGATTTGGTTTGGACGACGGTCGCGAAAAAACTCTTAAGGAAATAGGCGATACCTTTAATCTAACTCGCGAAAGAATTCGCCAAATAGAAGTAAAAGCATTGCGGAAATTAGACGATCCTAGACGCCACCTGATTCTTAAAGATTATTTTCAATAATGGGGGTGAGAAATTACTAACTGCTAGAGGATCGGTTAAGAAACCCGGTAATTTCGGCAAAACCGAGTTTCTGAGATCGAGCAGGTCAAAAAACCCGGTTTTAAAAACAATACCTTCGCCAAAATAAAAAAATACCATTCGTAGGTCGGGCTCTGCGACAGCGCAACCCAACAAAATCGTTGGGGGGAGCATCCCATATTTGTAATTTTTACCCCTCGATAATTTCATGACTCACACTCATACTCTTGACGAGTACTCAAACAAAAAGCGGTTTTTTTGAGTGTGAGTCATGAGTGTGAGTCATGAGTATGAGAAAATAAATATGCAAAATTGAGATGCTCCCTCGTTGGGTTCCACGAAGGTCCGCACAACCTACGAGATGCACCGGCGTTGGTATTGAAAAAAAACCGGGTTTCTGAGAATACTTGACCTGCTCTCTAGTTACTAATTTCCCCATTCCCAATTCCCAATGCCCGATTCCCAAAAATTACGACTCTGAAGGATTTTGATTTTCGCTATTTTGCTCTTTTTCTTGGTTAGCATTCTCTTGGTTGTTGCGAGCTTTATCCGACTCTAGCAAACCGGTACCGTGCCAGAGCATGCTAACCAGCATTACTTTCGTTAATGCCTTCAACTTTTCCAAGCGATCTTCTTGCATTAGTTTAACTTCTTGGTTGGCTTCCATGATTTTCTCTCCTCCTTTTTCTTTTTGCTTCTTTATAATCTACTTTCTCTAAAAAACTAAAACATCCGGCAAATTAATCGATTTTCTTTTAACAAATCGTTATCTTTTAGGCTGTCAAGTTAGTTTCATCCAGTTTAATAATTGTCACTTTTGGCAAGGTGGATTACATTTTTTTTCAATTGTCAATTGTCAATTGTTAATTGCTTCAGCAAGTTTTTTTGCAAAGATTCGATGCTCCCCTTCAGTTAACCCTACAATTTCACTATCTCCTATTTCGCAAGCTAGCGACAGCGATCGCAATTTGGGATAACCTACGATCTTCAGCACATATTTAAAAATTTTTACTGTTATAATTAGCAGGCGAATGGGAAAGTAGGAATTACCGAATCGACCAATTCGGCGATCGCTAAATCCCATCATTCCCTATTCCCCATTCCCTATTCCCAATTCCCAATTACCCATTCCCAAAAAAAAGAATGTCTCGCTCTAAAGCTCTCTACTCCTACATCGTGGCCCGATTAATGTTGGCCCCTTTAATGTTGTGGACAATTACGACCATCGTCTTTTTGCTGTTAAGGGCCACTCCTGGAGATCCCATCGATGCGATTCTCGGGCCCAGAGCTTCGGCCAGTGCCAAAGAATCATTGCGATCGCAACTAGGTTTGGACCAATCCCTACTGGCACAATACCTGGACTATATGAAAGATTTGTTGAGTTTTGACTTGGGAAATTCGATTACCAGTCGCGGCGAGTCAGTCTGGGAAATCATCCAAAATTTCTTTCCCGCTACCGTAGAATTAGCGGTATTTAGTATGGCGATCGCTCTGTTTTTTGGCATTACTATCGGGGCGATCGCTGCCTCCCGACCTAACACTATTTTCGATGTTTTCGGTCGCTTATTTGGCATCGTTACTTATGCGATTCCTCCCTTCTGGGCGGGGATGGTTTTACAATTAATATTTGCGGTACAATTAGGGTGGTTTCCTATTGGCAATCGCTATCCTTTATCGGTTCCTACGCCTCCAACTATTACCGGTTTGTACGTCGTTGACAGTCTCCTAACTTTTAATTTTTACCAACTTTTTACCGCTTTATATTTTCTAGTTCTTCCCAGTCTAACTTTAGGGATTCTTATTAGCGGAATTTTCGAGCGAATCGTGCGAGTAAACCTCAAACAAACTTTAAGATCCGATTATGTAGAAGCTGCCAGGGCGAGAGGTATTCCCGAAATCAGAATTTTATTCGCCCACGCTCTTAAAAATGCAATGATTCCGGTAATTACTATTCTGGGATTGACTTTTGCTGCTTTGTTAGGTGGAGCTATTTTAACGGAGGTAACTTTTTCTTGGCCGGGTTTGGCAAATCGATTGTACGAAGCGATTAGTTTGAGAGATTATCCGACGGTGCAAGGAATTGTGGTCTTTTTTGCAGCTATTGTGGTAATGGCTAGCATTTTAATTGATATTTTAAATGCCTATATCGACCCGAGAATTAGGTATTAAATTTGCTAATTGTTAATTGCTAATTGTTAATTGTTGATTGCTAATTGTTAATTGCTAATTGAGATAAAAACAATGCCAAAAATCACAGAGCAGATTATTGAGTTTTAGATGTTGTCGATCGCCAATTACACGTCTTTCGAGAACCTCTGGAAAATAGATCTCAAAATGAATCGATTTTGTCAGAAAATGAAAGGGTTTCTTTATTAGCATTTCCCGACGTGACTTTGGTAGCAGGCGAGATGTTATAGATTGTCTCATTCCCAATTACCCATTTAAGAGTTTTTTAAACTCTTTAAAAGCGCGATTTAAAGGCTGCTTACTGGCAATAAAAGCACGAGCAGTATTGCGTCCTGGCATCCCAGAAATAGAACCTCCTGGATGGGTACCGGCACCGGTTAAAAATAATCCTTCTATGGGCGTTTTATAATTAGCCAATTCTGGTAAAGGACGAAAGAAAATCATCTGGTCTAGGGTCATGTCTAGATGATAATAATTGCCTTTATAAGCGCCGAGTCTTTCCCCTAATTCTGCGGGACTTTCGACGCGACGGGCAATAATTGAAGTTTTAATGTTAGGGGCGTAATCTGCTAGTTTATCTATTACCCTGTCTGCTACTTTATGCTTCAATTCGTCCGTCCAACCGGTGCCGTTTAAACCGGTTCCTTCCGCACCCGCAATTTGATAAGGGGCAAAAAATTCTATCCACAACGTATGTTTTCCTGGGGGGGCCATTGAGGGGTCTAACGCGGTTGGCACTACTAAATACATCGACGGGTTGCTGTCGGGAATTTGTCCTAAAGTACAAAGACTGTGGGCCTGTTCTACATGCATGACGGAATCGGCAATTAATACGGAACCGATGAGAAATTCGTCTTGGTGGTTATATTTTTCAAAGCGCAAAGGTTCGGATAAAGCGCAGTCAATCTTGAGGATAGTTTCGTTATTATTAACTATTTTGCGTTCCAGTCGCGATCGCAATTTCGGATCGGCAGCATCGACATCGGCGGCATCTACTAACTGCAAGAACAAACGCTTGGCATCGATGTTAGAAATTACGGCTTTGTCGGCTAGATATTCTTTGTTGCCTTTAACCCGAACTCCCACTGCGCGACCTCTATCGATTAATACTCGCTCTACCTGTTGTTCTGTAAGTATGACACCGTCTAAACTTTGTACTAATTTAGTCAAAGCTGCCGTCAGGGCACCGGTGCCGCCGCGAGGTCGAGACATTCCTGGATGGTGTCGCATTGCCATCATCATCGCGCCTACTGCCAAACCTTTTTGAGAGGGCGGGGCGCCTATTTCTGCTGCCAGTCGCGCTAGGGGAGCTTTTACCAGTTCGGTATCGAACCACTCCTCGACTAAATCTTGGGGACTGGCGAGCATATTTCTTACAAAGTCTAGGGCTTTGTTCGTGCTACCGGCCACGGCAAATATATCTTTGATGCTGTGGAGCTTGTAGCTGGCGGCGATATCGAGGATGGAGCCGGGGGATGCGTTGAAGAGGGGGGCGATCGCCTTGGTTAGTTGCTGCCAATAGGCGACGAATTCGACGTATTTTTGGGCGTCGCGATCGCTATATTTAGCAATCTCGGCACGGGTTTTTTCGACAGAACGATGTGCTAAAAAATACTTGCCATCGGGAAAGGGACAAAATACTACTGGGTCGCAGTAGAGATAGTCTAAACCATACTTTGTTAGCTGCAACTCCTCGACTACCGGGCCCAGATGGATAAATTCGTGGTCGATGGCGCAGAGGTTGAATTGAAAACCGGGAGCTTTTTCTGGCATTACTTCCTCGGTAGTGGCTGCACCCCCCACAACGGAGCGTTTTTCTAGGAGTAAAACCCTATATCCTGTTTTTAATAAATAAGCGGCACAGGTAAGGCCGTTATGACCTGCTCCAATAATGATGATATCGTATTTTTCCATTTGTTAATTGTTAATTCCCTATTTTCTATTCCCTATTCCCTATTCCCTATTCCCTATTCCCTATTCCCAAAATCCTAGATTTACTCTTGCTTAAAGTTCAGCAAAATCTCTTCTAATTTTATCCTAGTTTTGTTAAACTTTTTCCGAGTGTAGCTATTGAGTTGGCGATCGTCGTCTATTTTTTCTTTTAAGGAGTAAAAGACTGCGGAACAGAGTTCGAGCGCTTCTGTTTTTAATTGCATATTTTTTAGTTTCATCACCCGCGCCGGCCAACCGCTAGATAAAAAAGGGTCTATGGAAATTGCTTTTTTGTAGCAGGCGATCGCTTCTCCATATTGTTTGATTTTTAAAAGCGCGTCTCCTTCTAAATACCAAGCTAGGTAATTATTTGAGTCTAATTCTATTAATTTATCGCAAATATTTATGGCTGCTTTAGTAAGGTCGATTTTTGAGCCTTTTCGAGGCTTTTCTCGGACAGATATTTCTTGTGGGGTGGGGTTGAGAATATTCTTGCCAAGAGTGAGATTTATCCAAGCGCGGGTGTATTCTGGATCGAGCTGCTCTGCTTTTTTAAAAATGGCGATCGCTCGCTCTTGTTGGCCTTTTTGCCATAATTGGTGGCCTTCTTTTACTAAAATTATGGGGTCGTCCTCTGGGATGGGGCGATCGAAATTAGCTTTCATCTGTTTTTCCATCTATGGTATTTTTACGGAAAATTTTTTAATCTCGTACCATTTTATTTTCAGTTTTCGACGCACCCAAACAGGAAAAGGACCGACTGTCGTTAATCTGGATATTGGTCCCACCTCGAAACGGAGATGAGAGTGGTTCTCCCAGGGTTTGGCGCTCCTCTGTATTTTCCCTGAAAAAAGGGTGACAGAGGGTTTAAAGATGATTATAACATCAGCGAGGGCTACAAATTTGATGGCAATAGTTGCGGGTTCGGATCGATTTTAATTCTCAATCCGAACCCGCGATTAAAATAGCTCAATGGTGGGATGAAAAATAGCAGATGAAAAATAGCATCGGCGAGCCCGATGCTATGGTCTGGACTTTTGCCTTTTACCTTTTGCCTTTTGCCTACAACTGCAAAAAGTCTATGGTGAAAATGGCAAGAACCTATCTGCGGTTAACTGAGTGGGTTGAACTTCCTCTAAGGTAGCTAACAATTCGTTGTTAAAGCGGATTTCGGTACCGACTATTCCTTGGGTAATTATCAACTGCTCGAAAGTTACTTCCTCTGCTAGGAGAATAAAATCTTCCCTGGTAAAGTCGGTGATAATGTCAGAACCGCTTTCGGGAGTTAAGAGAAAGCGATCGCTACCCGTACCGCCGGTGAGAGTATCGTTACCTTGTTCTCCCATCAACCAGTCATCTCCTGCATTACCAAAGATAGCATCGTCGTCCTTGCCGCCGTAGATGGTATCGCTGCCATCGTTACCATAGAGGCTATCCCGGCCTTCATTGCCAAAAACCAAGTCGTCGCCGTCACCTGCGCTAACCAGATCTTGCTGGCCGCGATCGCCCACCGGTTCGGAGCGACCGTAATTATCTCCATAAATAGTATCGTTACCGTCATGACCGCATAAGGTATCGTTACCGTCGTCGCCGATTAAGCGATCGTTTCCTCCATCGCCAAACACCCAGTCATGACCTTTACCGCCCCAGGCAGTATCGTTACCCGCTCCTCCGACAACGCTATCGTTACCGTGGTTGCCGTTCAACAAGTCGTCACCGGCACCGCCGAAGAGCAAGTCTTCTCCGAACTCGTCGATAACGGTGGCATCGTGGTTGCCGCCGAAGATAGTGTCGTCTCCCTGTTCCCCCAGGAGAGTATCGTTGCCGACTTCCCCGCGCATCCAGTCGGCATCCTTTCCGCCGTAGAGGAAGTCGTCTCCTTTCCCTCCGTGAAGGATATCGAGGCCGCGACCGCCGTGACCGGTATCGTTGCCTTCGCCACCCATTAAGGTGTCTTGACCTGCGGGGTTTTTACCTTCGGCATCTGCCTGGAGGAGTTCGCGGAAGGCGATCGCTTCTCCCTGGGTGAAATCTCCCAACATGAGATCGTCCCCTTTTTCGCCCATGACGACATCATCGCCGTCTCCTCCGTGAAGGGCGTCGTTGTCTTTGCCGCCCCGAAGTTCGTCGTTCCCCTCGTCTCCCATGAGAGTATCGCTACCCTGGTTGCCGCCGAGGAAATCGTCTCCCACGCCTCCCGAAATCAAGTCGAGTCCTTCCGTGTCGCGATCGTCGATGGCACCCCCCCAGAGGGTATCGTTACCTTTTTCGCCTAAGATGGTATCGTTGCCGAGCTCGCCGTGTAACTCGTCATGCTCTTTACCGCCGCGAATGCGATCGTGGCCTTTTCCACCGTGGATGATATCGTTATCCTCTTTGCCGTTCAGGTAATCGCTGCCCCTTTCCCCGTAAACGGTATCGTTGCCCTCGCCGGCCCAGACGTTATCGCTGCCCGATCCTGCTTTAATGCGATTGTTGCCGCCGTTACTGAATATTTCTTCGCTATCGCTGCTACCATCTATATCGCCATCGCCGTCATTGTGTTCGAGGCGAAGCGCGACTCTGTTTGGTTCTATAAAAACCTCGGCAGGCGATGAGAGTTCCACCATTTCTAATTGCGGACCTCCAGGACAAGTCCATTCTTCTGAAACGGGCTCGGGCTCGGGTTCGGGTTCTGGTTCCGGTTCGGGTTCCGGTTCCGGTTCGGGTTCCGGAGTTGGTTCCGGTTCGGGTTCCGGAGTTGGTTCCGGTTCGGGTTCTGGAGTTGGTTCGGGTTCCGGTTCCGGTTCTGGAGTTGGTTCTTCCTCGGAAGGAATGACATCAATAGTCACCAGGATCGGTTCCGAGACCTCTCCATTTTCATAAGTTACCGTGTAGGTAAAGGTATCGGTGCCGCTGAAACCGTCGGCGGGTATGTAGGTGATGGTGCCGTCATCGTTGATAATGACTTCCCCATTGGCCGGGAGTTCGGCTATTTCTACGCTGTCGGGTACCACCGGGTTGTCGGGGTCGCCGTCATTTTCTAGGATATTGACCGTGACCGGTTCTCCCACCCGAGTCTCATCTTCGTCTGGTTCTGCTTCTATTAGCGGGGCATCGGAAGGAATGACATCAATAGTCACCAGGATCGGTTCGGAGACTTCCCCATTTTCGTAAGTCACGGTGTAGGTAAAGGTATCGGTGCCGCTGAAACCGTCGGCGGGAGTGTAGGTTATGGTGCCATCATCGTTAACAGCGACCTCGCCATTACTTGGTACTCCTGCAATTTGAACGCTATCAGGAACTACGGGGTTATCAGGGTCGCCATCGTTACTCAGGATATTGACCGTGACCGGTTCTCCTACCAGAGTCTCATCTTCGTCTGGTTCTGCTTCTATTGGCGGGGCACCGGTTGGAATGACATCAATAGTCACCAGGATCGGTTCCGACACCTCCCCATTTTCATAAGTTACCGTGTAGGTAAAGGTATCGGTGCCGCTGAAACCATCGGCGGGTATGTAGGTGATGGTGCCGTCATCGTTGATAATGACTTCCCCATTGGCCGGGAGTTCGGCTATTTCTACGCTGTCGGGTACCACCGGGTTGTCGGGGTCGCCGTCATTTTCTAGGATATTGACCGTGACCGGTTCTCCCACCCGAGTCTCATCTTCGTCTGGTTCTGCTTCTATTGGTACTTCCGGTTGGGGTTCCGGTTCGGGCTCGGGTTGGGGTTCCGGTTCCGGTTGGGGTTCCGGTTCGGGCTCGGGTTGGGGTTCCGGTTCCGGTTGGGGT
>CAZUCT010000083.1:0-15810 GCA_964619285.1 uncultured bacterium
TTGGTTCGTAGTAATCGCTTTAGCGATTGGTTCGTAGTAATCGCTTTAGCGATTGATTTTGGCCACAAAAAAATTTTACCCCAACCCCTTGTCAAATTACCAAATTTCTGCTACTGTATAATTAGGAAAAGATGGGCGTCTATAGGGTCAGTTCCTAGCGATCGCTTTAGCGATTCCCAAAGTTTTAATCGATGGAGAAAACAACAAATGTCTTTAACAGCAACAGAACAAAAAATGTGGGATGAAACCCCAAAAAAAGGCCAACCCAAAATATCCAATGGCCGACTTCAACCCGAATATCCTACAGGAGAACCAAAAATACTTCTCGAAATTAACAGGGAAAAGCTTCCGAGTTTAGTTGCTTCTTTAAAGAAGCCAGGATACATGGATTTAAAACCATTTTATCAAAGAAAAAAGCCCTGGAACAAGCAAAAGAAATCTCGACTGATAGAGTCTTTTCTTGTCAATATACCCGTTCCTGCGATCGTTCTTTATGAGAAACATTATAAGTTCTATGAGGTAATGGATGGTCAACAAAGAATTACGGCCATTAGAGATTTTTATGAGAACAAGTTTGAGCTTACTGGACTGGAATTTTTTCCAGAGTTTGAAGGACGTACTTATAAAGAGCTTCCAAGTAACGTTCGAGTAGATCTAGATCGTCGCTCGATATCATCGGTGGTCATAATGACAGAGTTAAATCATTCCTATGAAAAAGCTTTGTTTTTAAAACAAAAAGCTTTCGAGCGTCTTAATAGTGGAGGAGTTAATTTGAGCGACCAAAAAGTGCGGAATTGTTTGTACCAAGGAAAGTTTAATTCGCTGTTGCACGAATTAGCAAATAATGAAATATTTGTTGAAGCTTGGAAACTTCCAACCAAAAAAACTCCCCAAGAACGCAAGGCAGAAAACTTATTTTTTCAAAAAATGGAAGATCTCGAGTTAATTTTGCGTTTCTTTGCTCTAAGAAACGCCGAACATTTTAGCGGTACGATGAAAGAATTTCTAGATATTTATATGAGGAAAAGTCTGGATTTTTCTGATGAAGACATTGAATGCCTCAAAACAACTTTCTTAGAAACCATCGCCTTAGCAAAAGAACTTTACGGAGAATATTTATTCAAGCCGTTCGATCCTAAGTCTGGCACTTGGAAAAAACGCTTGCCTAAAGCCTATTACGATGCAGTAATGGTTGGTTTAAATCGGCATTTATCCAACGCCAATCTATTAATAGAGCGAAAATCGAGAGTTATTGAAGAAACAAAAAATCTCTTTCAAGAAGATAAAGCACCTCTGCTGAGAAATGATGAAACAAACAACTATGATGTTCGGAATCGAATCAATATATTCGACAATATGCTGTCTCAAATAATAGGAGAATAAATAGGAATGTTTGAGGAAATAATCCATAAATTTAGGGCAAGTATTGCCACAATTCGTGGGGTTGTTCGTACAAGTGATAAGCTAAGAGAATTTGCGTTTGGTGATGAAACTGAAACCGTAAAACAATTGAAAAATAACGAAATAATTAGGGAGCTACTAGAAGAGGTTCCAGAAAGAATTAAGTGGGAAAAGTACGAACATTGCGGTGTGGTAACCCACTTGTATGCGATTTACGAGAGCTTTGTTGAAAATTTAATTACAGAGTGGCTCAAGCATTTACCAAAGTTAGTTCCCAATTATTCAGAGTTAGAAAAGGAAATTCAAAACACGCATCAAGACGGCGTGGGACGTTTGCTGCGAGAACGAAATAAGAAAAAGTTTAAAAACCTTTCTGCTGAGACTGTAGTTAAAGGTTTGTTTCAGGGATTAGCAACTAATGAAAATTACGAGTTAATCCCTGAAGCATTTCTTTTTCACGAACAGAATTTGCGCCGAAATATTTTAGAACAATTATTCGTTAATGCTGGAATTTATAAACAGATATGGAATTGGATAGAGAAGCATAGAGATGTGAAGGAGTTTATCAAAGAAATTAGAGGCAATCAAAATAATGCTGAAATAGAACTCAATCAATTTATTGACTATCGAAATGAAGCTGCTCATAGCGTTGTCGATACTACTCTAGGCACTGAAGAATTAGAAAGATTAACTTATTTCATTGAAAGTCTATGTCAAGCATTAGCAGAATTAGTAACTTACCGCATAATTGAGATTAAAACTACCAGCGGGAAGGCTAGAGAAATAGGTCAAATTACAGAATGGTTTAAAAAACCGAGGGCTGCAGTGGCACTAATTAATAATATTAGTCTGTCTGTGGGAGATAGTTTATTTCTCGTTAGCGAGGAATCTTCTTATTGTCGTTTGGCAACAATTGAAAGTATGAGAATAAACGATCGCCCCCAACAACAACTATCTCAGAAACCCGGTTTTTTTGAAAAACCGGGTTTCTTGGCGGTCGGTTTAAAATTCGATATCGATGCAAAAATAGGTTTAAACGTCATCGCTGCACTATAATAAACACTATAATAACAAAAGTCGTTTAAATCTCAAACCCCGTGCAACACTATCCAACATCATCTCCCAAACGCGATCGCCTCCCCAACCAGCGGTGGTTCGTCTATCCAGAAAAACCGGAACTCGTCCGAGAAGTCGCCCAAATAACAGAACTTTCCCCCCTTCTGGCACAGGTACTCATCAACCGCGACATCCAAACAGCGGCAGAAACCAAAGCATTTTTAGACCCCGAGTCTATAGACTTGCCCTCGCCACTGGATGAGTTTCCCGACTTGCCCAAAAGTATCGAACTCTTAGAAACGGCAATTAATCAAAAACAAAAAATCGCCATCTGCGGCGACTACGACGCCGACGGCATGACCAGTACCGCTTTGTTACTGCGGGCGTTTCGGTTTATGGGGGCGATCGCCGACTACGCCATCCCCAGTCGGATGCGCGAAGGTTACGGCATCAACACCCGCATCGTCGAAGACTTCCACGCCGAAAACGTCCGCCTCATTCTCACCGTGGATAACGGCATCGCCGCCCACGAACCGGTCGCCCGGGCCCGAGAACTCGGTCTGGATGTCATCATCACCGACCATCACGACCTCCCGCCAACTCTCCCCAACGCAACCGCCATCCTCAACCCGAAATTAATTCCCGAAACTTCCCCCTATCGGGGTTTGGCGGGAGTCGGGGTTGCTTACGTTTTGGCGATATGTCTGGCGGGGCGTTTCGACGCGGTTAAATCTTTGACGAAACCTCTCTTGGAACTGTTTACTTTAGGAACCATCGCCGACCTCGCCCCACTCACCGGAGTTAACCGCCGTTGGGTGAAGCGGGGGTTGCGACTGTTGCCCCGTTCCCAACTCTTAGGAGTAAAAGCACTCATCCAGACGGCGGGCATTACCGTCAGAAGCGACGGTAGCGCTGCAATTCTGAACCCCAAAACTCAGAAAACCCGAACCCTGAAACCCGACGATATCGGTTTTCGTTTGGGGCCGCGCATCAATGCCGTCGGGCGTATCGACGACCCGCAAATTGTTATCGAGTTGCTGACTACGGAAGACCAAACTACTGCCATCCAGCGGGCGATGGAATGCGAACAAATAAATCAACGCCGCCAGCAGTTGTGCGAGGAAATAGAAAAGGAGGCGATCGCTGTTGTCGAAAAAAGTCGGATCGACTTAGAACGGGAACGGGTGTTAGTTTTAGTCGAACCAAACTGGCATCACGGGGTTATCGGCATCGTCGCTTCCCGTCTGGTGGAACGTTACGGGGCGCCGGTGTTTATCGGTACTTACGAGGAAGAGCGCATTCGGGGTTCGGCCCGCAGCATTCCCGAATTTAACGTTTTTGAGGCGTTACAGTTTTGCGACGGCCTGTTGGGAAAATACGGCGGTCACAAGGCGGCGGGAGGTTTTTCCCTGCCGGCGGAGAATTTGGAGGCGTTTCGAGACCGTCTCGGCACTTTTGCCCGTGGATGTCTGCAACCGCACCATTTGAGGCCGTTGGTGACGGTTGATGTAGAAGCGAGTTTTACTGATATCGACTGGGAACTTTACCAGCAAATAGATGCTCTCCATCCCTGCGGTATCGAAAATCAAGACCCGACGTTTTGGACTCCCAACGTGCGGGTTATCGAACAAAAACTTGTGGGCAAGGGGCATATCAAGTTGACTCTGGCGGCGGGAACTATTATTAAGGGTATTGCTTGGCGTTGGTCTGCTTATTTTCCCCTGCCGCCAGTGGTGGATATTGCTTATAAGTTGCGGGAGAATACTTGGAACGGGGTTACGAGCGTGGAGTTGGAGTTGGTGGGAGTGCGTTTGCCCGGTGGCGGCGGCGTTTCTCGCCCTCAAGCGGTGGAGTTTGTTTATGGCGATCGCGCCTACACTTGCGTTATGTCGGAACGCGGGGATGAGAAGGAGTTAAGAATTAGCAATGCCGAGGGGAAAGTATTGGCGGTGCGCCAAGGAGAAGCAACGGGTTTGTTGGGAATGAGTCGGGAGGATGCTAAGGAGGTTAACGTTCGCAAACCGTTCTTTTTTGAGTTGATTAAAACCGCCCTTGCCGCCCTGGGGAGGGGGTAGTTGGGATGGGTTGGCAGCGGATGGGGCAATTAACGATTGATGATTGATGGTTAACGGTTGGGGTTGTTGGCGACAGAGGATTTTAAGAAACCGGGTTTTTGCGAAGACTCGGTTTCTGCTGGGTGATGGGGTTGGTTGCCAAACAGAGGGTTAAAGGTCGGGGGTAAAGTATTCGGACGGAAATTTTTATGCTTTTTTTGGTTCGCTCATTAATAATTCATCCGCTACATCCGCTTCAAAATTCGCTGCTAACCAACTCCTTGACAAACTGCAAAACCTCTGCTAACGTATAGTTAAGATGTTAAAATGGGAGAAGATGGGCGTCTATAGGGTAGGTGGGCCATTTTTTGGACTTTTAAATCGAGTCAAGCGCGATTACTACGAACTTTAATCGAGTCAAGCGCGATTACTACGAACTTTAATCGAGTCAAGCGCGATTACTACGAACTTTAATCGAGTCAAGCGCGATTACTACGAACGAGGCTTTAGTATTTAAGTCTGCCCGTAAACCGGGTTTTTATCTTAGTATTTGAGTATTAAGAAACCGGGTTTTTGCCAAAAACCCGGTTTCTTAATACTCATATTACCCAGAAGCCACTATTGTCTTTCTACAGATTCCAACCAACCCTGTAAATTCTCCCTATTGCTAAAATAGCTAATCCCCTTTTCTCTCAAAACATTCCTAACCACAGACTTCCCAAACTGTTTGCTATTTTCGCTAAAAAAAGCCTTAGTTTTATCCGAATTAGAATCAGCGTGGTCTAGGATGCACTGCAAAATAAAATCGTCCCTCCTTTCCGATTTTTGACTCAACCAAGGTTCGTTCAAAGTTGACCGAACATTCTCTATTTTAGGATAAATTAACTCCACTCGATTTGGCAACGTTTCAAAAACATTTTTAAATCTCTTTTCCAAATCTACCAGTAAATTGTCATAAAAAAGAGCCGCTCGGCCTAACAAATCAACTACAGAGGGAGCATCTTCAGAGCGAACATTCCGTTGAGCTTCATTAATTTCAATCTTCATTGCTTGACTAAAAGATTGACTCCGTTTTTGTTCTTTTTCCCAAGCAACGAAAGATTCCATCAAACAAATACTTGGCATAGCAATGGTTAAATTTTCGGGAGGATTTTGCCAAAGATTTTCCATGGCTCCATTTCGTCCTTTAGCCATTCCCAGAATAAAATTTGTTTCCAGATACAAGATGATTTTCATTCCCAATCTAACTCCTCAATAATTATGCGATTGAATTTTTCTAAAAGTCCCACTTCTTCCATTTCTTTCATAGCAGGAGGATTAGGAGAATTCCAATGACAATCTAAATCTCTTAACCAGGATTCAATCAAAGTCTCTAAATAGAACTGATACATCTTTGTTTCATTAAAACCTGGATCGTAAAACTTGAATATCTCCAGAGCATTTAATCTTTTGACCGGCTCCGAATTTCCCGATTGATAAATGCGAAGATATTCTCGATGAACGAACATCAAAAAAGGAGCTTGCTCGTAATAATTTTCTAAGCCAATTAGGGTCAATTCCTCAGACCTAAATACTCGCGAACCTCTGACATCAGCCAACAGAATTAGCTTGTCGTCTAGGTCTTTTACCACTATATTTGGCTCGAAATCTACTTCTTTAGCTACGAAGTTTTGCATTAGTTTTTCACCTCATTTGTTGTTAGTTATTATTCGATGCACTTTCCATTTTATCAAACTACTGCCAAAAATCTCTAACGCTATATCCCAAATCTCCTAACATCTCCCGCAATAACGGCAGGCTCAAACCGATAACGTTACTGTGACAGCCTTCTATTTTCTCGATAAATAAACCCCCTTTACCTTCGATCGCAAAACAACCCGCACATTTCAACGGTTCCCCGGTAGCCACATAAGCTTCTATTTCTTCGTCGCTGACTCGGGCAAAATATACCTGCGTCGCTTCCACCCGCACTACACTTTTATCCCGTCTTAAATCGATTAAAGCATGACCGGTATATAATTGACCGACCTGCCCCCGCATCCTCTGCCAGCGGGCGATCGCCTCCCCAGCATCGGCAGGTTTCCCATAAATCTCTCCGCCGACAACCAACAGCGAGTCGCATCCCAAAACTAAACTCGTCCTGAAATGTTCGCTTATCTGGGAGTAGTGGAGGTTTGGCGTGCCAGATATTTCATCGTTTATAATAGCTGTCGCTACCGTCTCTGCTTTACACTTTGCTAAAGTTTCTACCAGTTTACTCGTGTCGCTTACTCTCACTTGCGATTCGTCAAAGTCGCTGGGCCAGATTACGGGCTCGATACCGACTGTTTCTAACAAACGTCGTCTTGCTAGAGATGCTGAGGCTAATACAAAGGTTGGTTTTTCCATAATAGTTAATAGCGCGTTTTCCATTGGCTGACAGGCAAGATGTCTGTCTTACGGGCAAGATGCCTGGCTGACAGGCAAGATGCCTGGCTGACAGGCAAGATGCCTGTCTTACGGGCAAGATGGGGAGCAAGTCAGTTTTGTTAATTTAGAGAAAATTTATTTCCCAACCGCTTATTGCTTTAAGTAGGTAGGCAAAAATATTTACATAAAATTATTTCTTATTCCCCCGTAGAACGCGGCTACTGCCCGTTCCGTATGTAATTAATTTTGCGCAGGTACTTACCACTAACAATTAGCAATTAGCAATTAGCAAAAATCGTTCAATTCACAAGTTCGCTTCAAAATTGACCTGCACCCGCAAGATGCCTGTCTTACGGGGATTAATATACGGTAAAAGATTTAACGACCTGTTCTAACGTATCGCCCACTTGTTCCCATCGGTCTTCCGTAGTGGAGACGTTAAAGGTAAACAGTTTCCCGCGACTGACGGCAACGCTGGCTAAGTTGTGTCGGTGTTGACCGCCCTGCAAAGTGACGGCATACTCTAACAAATAGTATGTTTTGTCTTTGGATGTTTTGGTGCCGGCGTCGACCAACTCCGCTTCCCGTCCCGAGTCTGGGGGGGCGATCGCGTTTTTACTCAGTTGGTATCCTATCTCCGTTGCAGTCCCCAACTCCGCCAAACTTTTCCCATCTGGTACTTCGGAGAAAACCACGCTGACATTTTCTGTTGGTTCTATTAAATCGTGGAACACTACATCTGGACCGTCGGCAACTTTCACCGATACCCAACCGTTGGGATAGAGAAACTCGTACCCGTCGAGACTGTCCACATAGCCTTTTAGCCCCGCCCCAAGGGAAGCGCAACCGGTTATAATCAGAACGGCTGCGACTAAGGCTATGGCCAAAACGCGCTTTAACATTTTTTTTGTTTTCATTTTAAGCAATCCTGGCAGTAGGTTTCAGTTTTCCCCTGCCGCTATTTCAACGTTTCTATTCTCTCATTAAACTTGTCCCAAAAACAGATTTGGCCTTTTTTCCTCCAAAATCTAAATTAAGAATTGTAAAATGTCCCAGAATTGCTTAAAATAGTACGGTCGTTTTTTTAAAAGCTGGTGGATAACAATCATATTTCCAACCAAAATCCCTCTTCCGGTTTAGAGATTAGTGCCTCTCGCCATTTCATCGACTGGCTGCAAAGCGAGAACGTTAGTTTGGCTTTTACCACCTATCAAACTTCTCGGTTATTACTATTAGGAGTTAACCCCGAAAATAAACTTTCTGGTTTTGAAAGATTATTTAATCGGGCTATGGGATTGTACGCCACTACAGACCGCATTTTTATGAGTTCTAAATATCAGCTTTGGCAACTGGATAACGTGCTTTTGCCAGAGCAGCTTTATAACGGTTACGATAAGCTTTATGTGCCGCGAATTGGCTACACTACGGGGGATTTAGATATTCACGATATTACTATTGATGAAAGTGGCAGAATTATTTTTGTTAGTAGTTTGTTGAATTGTTTGGCTACAGTTAGCGATCGCCATAGTTGTACTCCTTTATGGCATCCTCCTTTTATTTCTCAAGTAGTAAATGAAGACCGCTGCCACCTCAACGGTTTGGCAATGAAAGAGGGAAAACCTGCTTGCGTTACTACTATTAGTAGGTCGGATGTAATCGATGGTTGGCGAGATAAAAGACGCAATGGCGGTTGTGTAATTGACCTCGAATCTAACGAGATTATTTTAACGGGATTATCCATGCCCCATTCGCCGAGATTTTATCGAGGTAAGTTGTGGTTGTTAAATTCTGGAACTGGCTTTTTTGGCAGCGTCGATTTAGAAGCGGGCAAGTTTGAACCTCTTACTTTTTGCCCCGGTTATTTGCGCGGTTTGGCTTTTTGGAAAGATTACGCTATTGTCGGTTTATCTAAACCTAGAGAAAAGACTTTTTCTGGCTTGCAATTGGACGAAGAATTATTAGATAAAGATGTCGAACCTCGCTGCGGATTGATGGTTATCGAGTTGAAGACCGGTACTGTTGTGGATTGGTTGCGTTTTGACGGAATTATTACGGAATTGTATGACGTTCAGGTTTTGCCAGCAGTCAAACGACCGATGGCTTTGGGTTTTCAAACTGATGAAATAAGTCGGATTTTAACTCTCGATCCCATGGGAGAACTTTAGGTTTTTTTGATTTTTGGGAATTGGGAATTGGGAATGCCAAGAGCCCGATTAACAATTAGCAATTAGCAATTAGCGTTGAACTCTTGGCTCTCTTCTTGCATTGAGATGCTGCCGCAGTATGAGTACGAGTATGAGTTCTAAAAATGGTGGTGGACATCGTTTGTCAAGAAAATGTTAAATTTTGTAAAAAATTTTGCCAACTAAAAAAAAACGTGCTAGCTTAAATTTATCAATCACAAAAAAAGGGGTTTACTTAACCCCAGAGGTGTATCAGTATGACTCTATGTCAAATGCATCCCAATCGCCTCGCAGTCAAAGAAGGTAGAAGATCTCGCACGATTCTGCCAACAACAACTAAAGAACGGCGAACCACGAAGTCGTTAGTAGCAATCGATCGCTCGGTAGAAAATTACCCGCAATTGGTAACAGCGGTAAGAGCGATGGAAGGACGAACCGAAGTAATACTATTAGATGGAGATAAGGAGGCGATCGCTCAAATCTCCGAAGCACTCTCCCAGACAGGTGCAGAAAGTCTGAGTATTATTTGTCACGGCGGACCGGGAACTCTGCATCTAGGAAAAACGTCCCTCGATGCCGGCAATATCAGTCAATATACCTATTTGCTCTCGGAATGGGGAGTAAAGGAAATTCTCTTATATGCTTGTAACGTCGCAGCGAACGAAGAATTTATCCGCCGCCTCCACCAGTTAACGGGAGCCAATATTGCCGCATCCGCCGAACCAGTAGGAAACGCTGCTCTCGGTGGAACCTCTCAACTGGAGCGACGAATAGGAGAAGTTAGTGTAGCAAATAAGTTATTAGCAGAGGCGATCGCGAACTATCCAGGACTGTTTGCCGTAGAATTTACCCCATCCAAAGACTCTCCTCTCGAACTCAAGGATAACATAGGTTATACTCCTGTCGCGATCGGAGACTTCAATAAAGACGGATGGTTAGATCGGGTCGTACTGGAAAACACTGTCGATCCTAACACCTTCTCCCCGAGTACCTCAGTATCTTTGCAATTGGGAAATGGCAAAGGAAAATTTAAACCGACGGGGGACGCAATAAAACTGCCGGGCAACGCCAACTTTATCCAAATAGGAGAACTCGACAACGACGGCAACCTCGACGCAGTAGTTTGGACCAGCGCGTACAGTGGCTCTGACAACCTTAACAAATTTACAGCCCTCAAAGGAAATGGCAAAGGCAAACTAACTGTCGAGACAACGCTAGACCTTAAAAATGTCGGCCTTCTCTCTTTCGCCGACGTCAACAACGACGGTTTAGACGATCTATCCCTAAGCAAATACTCTCCCAGAGACGGCAGTCAAAAGATAGAGATACTGTTGAGAAACAACAAAGGTTTTACAGCCGCGTCTGGTTCTCCTTTTGCCACCAACCCCGAATATAATCCCGTAATCCTGGGAGACTTCAACAACGACGGTTTCATAGATCGGGCGACGGGCATTTACGACTACAGCTCCCCGACGGTTAAAACCACCATCTCAATAGATTTGGGGGATAAAAAAGGTAACTTTAAACCCCTGAAGAACTTTAGCATCAAGTTAGACGGTTCCCTAGAAACCTTAGAAATTGGTAACTTCGACGGCGATGCCAATCTCGATCTTGGCATCAAGACTTTTTCTTGGAACCCTGAAACATATATCGGAGAGAGAAAATTTTCCTTGTTACTGGGAGACGGTAAGGGTAAATTTACTCTCGATACCGAAGTTCCTCTCAAAGACAGCGACTACGATAGCCGCATCGAAGACATCAACAACGACGGCTTAGACGATATTACCGTCAACGCATACATATCCACTGCAGGTAACGGCATCGACGTTTACTTCGGCAAGAAAGACGGCAAGTTGGGTAAATCTGTTGACGTTGAGGTTGAAAACGCTGTTAACGTCGTAGGTGGAGGCGATGTCAACAAAGACGGCAAGCAAGACCTGGTAGTATTAGTCGGACCCTACGACGCTCCTAAAATTCAGGTGTTGTTGGGTAACGGTAAAGGTAAATTTAGCGAAGGCAAGACCGTCGAACTTGAGGGAAATGCTCCCAGTAGCTTCAAACTGGCAGACATCAACGGCGACAAAAACCTCGACATCGTAGCTGAGGAATTTTCCTATAACGATGTCGATGGCGGTCTCAAGCAAACTACCGCGTTCTTGGGAGATGGAAAAGGAGGTTTTAAACCAGGGGGAACGCCAGTCAAAGTTAAACCGGAGGCTAAGTCGGTTGTCGGTTACTTCGACGGCGACAAAAATCTCGATTTGGTTGTCACCAGAAATGCTTACAACTCTTATAACGTCAATACCGTAACTTCCCTGCTATCGGGCAGTGGAGATGGTAAGTTCGTCTTACCCGCTAAAAATATTAAGGATTTGAAAAATCCCCAGATTTTGGAGGCGGGAGATTTTACTGGAGATGGCAAGGTTGACTTGCTGGCAGTTACCAGCGTCAGTACCCAGGAGACTTCAGGAGAAGCAGAAATTTACCCAATTTACGGATATTCCCGAGAGGACAGTTTCGAGATACTCCAAGGAAACGGTAAAGGGGAGTTTGCTCCAGTAGAAGGCTCTAAGACTAAGCTCGAACAGCCCGCAGGTAAGCTTGTTCTGGGAGATTTTAATGGCGATGGCAAGCTCGACGTGGCAGCGGCCCAGAATAGTTATATCTTCTACGAAGAACCTGCCCCAGTGGCAGAACCAGGATTGGCAGAATCTCGAATCGATCCATCCATCGCTCCTCCCTATCCCGGTTACGGTTCTACAATATCGGTGTTTTTGGGCAACGGCAAGGGTAATTTTGCCAAACCCAAGGAAATAGAAGCCAAACAGTATGGCGACTTTGCTCTGGGAGATTTTAATAAAGATGGGAACATAGATGTCGCTCAACTTAAAAATTTCTCCTACGAAACAACCAATCAATTTTCGGCGCTGTTAAATCAAGGCAGCGTTGAAGAACCAGAACCCAACCCAGAAGTTACCGAAGCTATCAAGTCAGCTAAAAGCTATACCCTCAAAAAGGGCGAAAAAGATTTGATTTTGACAGGTCAAGACAATACCAATGGTATTGGTAACGAGTTAGATAACAAGATTGCGGGTAATAGCAAAGCTAACAAACTGGAAGGTTTTGCGGGCGACGATACTCTAACTGGTGGTAAGGGTAAAGATAGTTTTGAGTTTGGTGGAGCTGGTGCTTTTAAAAAGGCAGATTTGGGCGTAGATATCATCACTGATTTTCAAAGCTCCCAGAAGGATACTATCGTTCTGAGCAAAACAACTTTTGATAAGTTGGAAAGCTCTATTGGCAAAGGCTTTAGCGTTATCGCCGAGTTTGATACCGTCAATGGCGATAAGAAGGCCGAAACTAGCGAAGCATTTATCGTTTACAACCAAAAAACCGGGGATTTGTTCTATAACGCTAATGGTAGCGAAGCCGGTTTTGGTAGTGGCGGTTTGTTTGCCACTTTAGAAGGAACACCGGCACTCAAAGGCTCTGATTTCTCTATTGTCAAATAGGGTTTTAGGGATTAAGAAGAAAGGGTCGCGTCGCGACCCTTTCTTATCCCTTTCTTATTAAGTATTTCCCCGTAAATAATTAATTTTAATTAATGATTGGCCTTAACAATTTTACTTTTTTAATTCCCGAAAGCCCCTTGATTAATTG
This sequence comes from uncultured bacterium, assembly GCA_964619285.1. Taxonomy (GTDB): domain Bacteria; phylum Cyanobacteriota; class Cyanobacteriia; order Cyanobacteriales; family Microcoleaceae; genus CALKCV01. The sequence continues at coordinate 12,764 of CAZUCT010000083.1, forward strand.
AGCAACATTAAATTTTGTTTAAGTTTAACTGCTCATTGGCTTTTATGAGTTTTAATTTATGTAAAGATTTCCAACAAAAGCTTCCAAAAACCGGTAAGCTAGGCTACAAATAAAATGGACAAAAAAAGGGAAAAAAATCTACCATGACAAAATTAACTATTTTTGAGAAGAATAGGCTGGCTTTGGCTGGCCCGATAAAAAAGGGCCAATTGGCCTCCCAGTCTGACTTAGGTGGCCAAAGGCGAAAATTAGCGGCCATCGACTCCAGGTTGGAAGATTACGAGAAGCTGGCATTCGGGGTCGAGTTTGGGACCGATGTCCTGATCCTCGACCCCCAAAGAGATGCGATCGCTCAAATAGCTAGGGCCCTAAGCGATCGGCCCGCCGACAGCCTCCAGATAGCCTGTCACGGGGCCCCAGGGGTTCTCTACATGGGCAAAACGCCTCTTACTAGAGACAACCTCTCCCAATACAGCTACATTCTCTCGGAACTGGGAGTTAAAGATATTCTGCTATACGCTTGTAACGTAGCGGAAGATAAAAACTTTATTCAAACCCTCCACAAACTAACTGGCGCTAACATCGCCGCATCTACTAATAAAATAGGTAATGCCGCTAAGGGTGGAACCTGGGAACTGGAAGAACGAGTCGGACAAGTAACTACCACCGGTGCCTTTTTGCCAGAAGTGCGACGGGCATATCGCGGAGTATTGATCTCGTTTGAAACTTCTACTGATATAGCAGTTAACAGTCGTCCGTTTACCATCAGCATCGCCGACTTCAACAGCGACGGCAGGCCGGACCTAGCTGTTACCCTAGATGACGACGATCGAGTAGACATTTTATTAGGAAACGAAGATGGCACCTATGCCGATCCGGTTCCTTACGAGACCGGCGACGCACCGGCCTTCATCGCGGTGGAAGACTTAGATGGAGACGGCGAGCTAGATTTGGCAATTGCCAACAATGCTTCTAACGATGTCTCGGTTTTGTTGGGAGAGGGCGATGGCACCTTTGTTGCTGCAGGAGATAATATTGCAGTTGGCACCGCCCCCTACGGCATCGTGGCGGCGGACTTTACCGGAGACGATATTTTAGATTTGGCCGTAGGAAACTTCGGCGAGGCCGAAGACGGAACAAACGACACTGTCTCATTGCTTGCTGGAAATGGCGATGGCACTTTTGGCGAAGCCACAAACTTCGATGTTGGAGATGCCCCCGCTAACGTCGTTACTGCAGACTTCGATGGAGACGGAAACCCAGATATCGTCACAGCTAACGAGACCTCTAAAGATATTTCGGTACTATTTGGAGATGGAGACGGCGGTTTTGCAACTGCTACTTCTGTTCCTATAGGAGCTGGAGAAGGGGAGTTATTATACGTTGTTGCAACTGCAGACTTTGATGGAGACAACAACCCAGACCTTGCGGTAACAAACGCTAACGCAGTCTCGGTGTTATTGGGAGATGGAGAAGGCGGTTTCGGCGAAGAAGCCCGATTAGATGTAGGAGAGCGTCCCAGCGAACTTACGGTAGCAGATATCGATAACGATGGCAACCTGGATATTGCTGCTGTTAACATCAATTCTGATAGTATCTCAGTATTAGCGGGGGATGGAGAAGGCGGTTTTGCCGACGCTACCGACATCGAAGCTATTAATGCTCCTTGGGCTGTTACTGCCGAAGACTTGGATGCTGACGGTTTGCCAGATTTGGTGGTAGGAAGTCAGGACGATGCCACAGTTGCAGTTCTGACAAATACCACTGATGAGGAACCCGAACCCGAACCAGAACCGGAACCAGAACCGGAACCAGAACCAGAACCGGAACCGGAACCAGAACCAGAACCAGAACCAGAACCGGAACCGGAACCAATAGATGAGGAACCGACAGAGGGAGATGACAATCTCTTGGGTACTCCAGAAGATAATCGCATTCTCGGACAAGAAGGCAACGACACCATCCGAGGTGCCGCAGGTGACGATATTTTATCTGGTGACGAAGGGGACGATCGCGTTGTTGGAAATGACGGGAACGATCGCCTCTTCGGTAAAGATGGCAACGATGTCTTACTAGGTCGCGAGGGTAACGACCTCCTCTTGGGCGGCGACGGCGAGGACACCCTCGAAGGCGGTATCGGGCGCGATCGCCTCAACGGCGGCGCGGGCAACGACCAACTCACAGGCGGTGCCAGCATCGATGCCTTTATCTTCAACACTAACACAGAATTTGCTGCCGAAGACATCGGTATCGATACCATTACCGATTTCCAAGTCGATCTGGATGTCATTATCTTAGATAAGAGGACTTTCGCCGTCCTCGAAAGCGATGCCGGCAGTCGGGCATTCAGCGATGAAGGTACCAAAGGATTCAGCATTGACGCTGAGTTTGAAGTGGTGGATACTGAAGATGAGGTTGCTACTTCCGAAGCCTTCATTATTTACGAGACTGAAAGCGGCGGCTTGTACTACAACCCCGATGGCGAAGCAATTCAGTTTGCAACTTTAACTGATGCCCCAACCCTTGAGGCAGACAATTTCTTCCTGCGCTAAAGCTAAAGCTTAAGCAGTAATGCCAAAAAAAAATTGCTAAAAAAAATTAAGGGTGCGCTTTTAGCACCCTTTTTGTTTTCCTTGATGTCTGCTTTTTCTGTCTCATTTATATTAGAGTTGCTAGAGGGACGGTTGAGCAGCACTTTCCGAGACTGTTTGCGATTCGACTTGCCGTTCTATTGTATTCTGGGTTGTGCTGCGAGATTTTCGCCCCATTAGCAAGGCGGGCAGGCAGATGCAAACGACGGCGTTGAAAACGGTCATTAAGATGCAATCTATTAAACTCATATTGGTATCCTTTTTTTATCTTAGTTCCGAACAATCTTTGATTGTAAAGCAAGGAGACTGGGATTGCATCGTTTGAATGGTTTGAATTACTTTTAGGAGCGATAAGTTTTGATTATGTTTGTAGTAATCGCTTTAGGGATTTATACCTTAAATCGCTTTAGGGATTTATACCTTAAATCGCTAAAGCGATTACTACGAACTGGCGCG
>CAZUCT010000083.1:15910-25065 GCA_964619285.1 uncultured bacterium
CGAACTGGCGCGTATTATTTTATACTCAACACGGGAGGGATTTATACCTTAAATCGCTAAAGCGATTACTACGAACTGGCGCGTATTATTTTATACTCAACACGGGAGGGATTTATACCTTAAATCCCTAAAGCGATTGCTACGAACTGGCGCGTATTATTTTAATTTCTCGCCCACTCTAATAATTTGCCCTGCCAAAATTGCCGCGCCAAAACCGTTATCGATATTGACTACGCCAATGCCGGGGGCGCAAGAATTGAGCATAGTTAATAGAGCTGCCAAACCGTTAAAACTCGCCCCGTAACCGACGCTGGTGGGTACCGCAATTACGGGGCAATCTGCCAAACCTGCCACGACGCTTGGTAGGGCACCTTCCATCCCCGCTACTACGATTAAAACGTTCGCTTCTGCGATTAAATATTGGTTTTTTAATAACCGATGAATTCCCGCCACTCCCACATCCCAAAGACGCTTGACTTGAAAACCGCAAAGAGTAGCGGTAATAGCTGTTTCTTCTGCTACTGGTAAATCGGCAGTACCGGCAGTTACAATCGTAATTAGGCCCTTGTGGGTGGGGGCGAGGTAGGGGGGGGCGATCGCGCAAATTCTCGCACCGGGATAATAACACAAATTGGGTACTTTATCTTGCAATTGTTCGTAAACTGCCGGCGAGATTCTCGTTGCCATTACCACCGAATTTTGCTCTCGCATGACTGCCATAATTTCGGCAATTTGTTCTACAGTTTTTCCCTCTCCCCAGATAACTTCTGGAAAACCGGTCCTCACGGAACGATGGCGATCGATTTTGGCAAAGTCTCCTACTTCCTCGAAGTCTAAATGTTTGATTTTTTCAAAGGCTAACTCCGGGCTGACTTTGCCTGTGGCAATACTTTCCAATAACGTCTTTAATTCTTCGGAATTCATAGTTAAATCTTAGCTGCTAATTGCTAATTGTTAATCGCTAATCGCTAATTGCTAATCAGAACCGGTTAAGAAACCAGGTTTTTCCAAAAAACCTGGTTTCTGAGATACCTTAAATCAATTAGCAATTACCTATTTGATTTTCAACTCGTAAAGGTTCCAGAAACCGCCGCCGAAACTGGTATATTGGATTCCTTGGATGCGATCGCGTATGGCATCAAACTCCAGAGGATTGACCATATAAATAAAGGGCAACTGTTCGGCTATAATCTGTTGAGCTTCGGCATAAAACTCCTTACGTTTTTCTTCATCAAGTACCTGAGAAGCCTTAATATAAAGGTCGTCTATTTCCCGTTCCCAGTCGGCAACTTCCCAACCTTCTATGGGTTGTTCTCCCGGTTGACTTCCTTGATTGAAAGTATGCAATCTGCCATTAACAGACCAAATATTATAACCTCCATGAGGTTCGATGCCACCACCTCGAAAACCTCCCAAATAAGCGTCCCAATCCCGAGATAAGGATAAACGTTCTACATAAGTATTAAAACTCAAAAATTGGGGGTTAACTTTGATGCCCAACAGCGCCAAATCTTGGATAATTTGAGTTGCCATTAATTCTCTTACCTTATTACCAGCACTAGCTAATAAAGTAAATTCTACTCGGTTGCCTTCTGCATCTAAAAGCCCTCCTTCAGAATTGTATTTAAACCCCGCTTCTAATAATAATTGTTTGGCTTTTTCTGGGTCGTGGTTATAAGTTTTTAAACCTTCTTCTGGGGAGAGGTAAAAAGGACTGGTAACGGGAATAGGGGAGTGTTGGGCTTCGCCCAAGCCGCGATAAATGTTGTTAGTCATCGCTTCGCGGTTGATGGCGTAGGCGATCGCCTGTCGGAATTTCTTATTATTAAACCAGCGAGATTTGTCTGGTTCCACAAAAGGTTTACCATTGGCATTTCTAGCTTTATTAAGATTAAAAGAAATAAAACTAGAATCCGAGGTCGGTCCTCCATTGTAAATGGTATATTTCCCGCGTTTTTCTTCTTGTTTTAACAGGGGAAACATTTCTGGCTGTACTTCCATGGTATCTAACTGCCCCGAACGAAAATTTAATAGTTGAGTATCGGAGTTTTCAATCACTTGCCAAAAAATATTTTCAATGTAAGGTTGAGGATTTCCTTCAGCATCTTTTCGCCAGTAATAAGGATTTCTTTCTAAAATAATTCTTTGGTTGGCAACGTGCTTTTGGAGGCGGTACATTCCATTGCCAATAATTTCTGATGCCGGAGTATCGGTGCCCCATTTTGTCAGAAATAAAGGCTTTCCTTCTTCATCTTTTGTAAATACTGATTCCCTTAAAACATGGGCGGGTAAAATTGGCAATCCTCCCGCATATCTAATAAAAGGCGCGAATGGTTCTGGGGTGGCAAATTCAACGCGGCGATCGTCGATTTTTTTAACTGTTGGCAGTCCGCGACTTTCTCCTACTCTGAGAATGTCTTTAAAACTGGTAGGAATTTCATCGTTGAGATAGATATCGTTATAGCTGAAAATAATATCGTCAGCGGTCATGGGTTCTCCATCGGACCATTTTAATCCTTCTCTTAAGGTAATAGTAATTTTCTGTCCTTCTTCGGAGATTTCCCAAGATTCTGCCAAACCCGGTTCCAGTTCGCCAGTGACGCCGTTTTCGTTAATTAAGGGGTCGTAAATATAGCCGAATACGCTATAGGCCGATTGATTTAAGGGGTAGTTAAAAGTACCCGCATCGCTGGGAGTTGGTACGATTAAACCCGAGAAGTCTTCTGGTTTGAGAGAACCACAGGCATTTAACGTTAGGGTTAGGGTTAGAGTTAGGGTTAGAGTTAGGGCGATCGCCCACCACCCCATAGCAATCTTTTTCATAGCAGTAACAATTAACAATTAACAATTAAAACAATTAAAACAATTAACAATTGACCATTTTAACTCAATTATCGAGACTGAGATGCCAGCCAACCAATAAAATTAGAAGTCCTGCTAAAATAGAGATTAATTCCCGCATTTTGCCAAGCTGCTTTAACGGTGGGTTGGTTAAAATCTTTAATATTGCCAGTCAGCAAGATTTTAACTTCAGTTGGTCTAGTTCTAGCGTGGCTTAAAATTGTTTGAAAAATCAAATTATCCGTTGGTTCTTCAAACATTAAACTATTACTCAAAGTCGTCCTAATTATCTCTGGACTTAAAGGAATAGTTGTTGCATTTGCGGCGATGTTTTCTAAAGCCATAAATAAACGCCTTTTTATATCGTAAAGTAAATATTCATTTTCTTGCTGAGAAAGCTCTAAATAAGAAAGTAGAGATTGAGCAGCATTAGACGTTAAATCCCGTCTTAGCTGACTTATTTGTGGATTTAGTTCGTTGTTAAAACGAAAACGACGTTTTCGTTCGCTTTCAAAAGCTGAAAGAGATTCCATACAACAAACTTCTGGTATTGCTATTTCGAGGGAGGCAGGGGGATTTCCCAGTAAATTACCTGCCTCTGCATCTCGTCCTAAAGCAATACCCATCAAGAAATTAGTTTCGACATATAAAATCGGCATTACCACCATTCCTCCACTTCTCCACGCAGAACTACATCTCTTTCGGTATCCACTTCTTTTAATAACTCTAACAAACCTATTTCTGCTAGTTCTTTAGAACCTGGAGGATTTTCCATTTTCCAATTAAAATCTAAGTCATGGAACCAGCGTTCTGTTAGGCCAGTTAACAAGTTATAAAACATCTGTCTCGTGCCAAATTCTGGGTCGTAATGTTTAAAGATTTCCTCAGATTTTTTGACAAAAATCGGTTCGGATAACTTTTCTCCATCCCATTGAAAAATTTCGATTTTATCTAGTTGGACTAGCATGGCATAAGGAAAGAAAGTTTCCGAGTATTTAAGGTTATAAAGCAGCTCTTTTCTGCCCCATTCTAATAATTCGCTTCTGGGAGCTGCACGAACTAACATTATCGGTTTCTTTTTCTTGGTGACGATTAAATCGGCAACTATTACTGCTTCTGTTTCTGGGTCAAATTCATACTTGGTTCGTTCCATTTTTTTCTGCTCCTATTTTTCTAACTTTTAACTCAATTATCGAGACTGAGATGCCAGCCAACCGATAAAATTAGAAGTCCTGCTAAAATAGAGATTAATTCCCGCATTTTGCCAAGCTGCTTTAACGGTGGGTTGGGTAAAATCTTTAATATTGCCAGTCAGCAAAACTTTAACTTCTCTTGGTCTAGTTTGTGCGTGGCTTAAGATTGTTTGCAGAATCAAATTATCTGTGGGTTCTTCAAACATTAAACTGTTACTCAAAGTCCCCCTAATTATCTCGGGACTTAAAGGAATAGTTGTTGCATTTGCCGCTATGTTTTCTAAAGCAATAAATAGACGGTTTTTAATATCGTTAATTAACGCTCTATTTTCTGCTTGAGACGGTTCTAAATAAGAAAGTAGAGACTTGGCAGAAGTAGAAGTTAAATCCCGTTTTAACTGACTTATTAGTTGCCTTAGTTCGTTACTAAAACGAAGGCGGCGTTTTTCCTCGCTCTCAAAAGCAGAAAGAGATTCCATGCAGCAAACTTCTGGTATTGCTATTTCGACGGATGCAGGGGGATTTAAAAGTAAATTACCCGCTTCTGCATCTCGTCCTAAAGCAATACTCATCAAGAAATTAGTTTCGACATATAAAATCGGCATTACCACCATTCCTCCACTTCTCCACGCAGAACTACATCTCTTTCGGTATCCACTTCTTTTAATAACTCTAACAAACCTATTTCTGCTAGTTCTTTAGAACCTGGAGGATTTTCCATTTTCCAATTAAAATCTAAGTCATGGAACCAGCGTTCTGTTAGGCCAGTTAACAAGTTATAAAACATCTGTCTCGTGCCAAATTCTGGGTCGTAATGTTTAAAGATTTCCTCAGATTTTTTGACAAAAATCGGTTCGGATAACTTTTCTCCATCCCATTGAAAAATTTCGATTTTATCTAGTTGGACTAGCATGGCATAAGGAAAGAAAGTTTCCGAGTATTTAAGGTTATAAAGCAGCTCTTTTCTGCCCCATTCTAATAATTCGCTTCTGGGAGCTGCACGAACTAACATTATCGGTTTCTTTTTCTTGGTGACGATTAAATCGGCAACTATTACTGCTTCTGTTTCTGGGTCAAATTCATACTTGGTTCGTTCCATTTTTTTCTGCTCCTATCCTTCGTTTTTGTGCAGCAAAACTACCGCATAAGCGGCAATTCCTTCTTCTCGGCCTACGGGCCCTAATTGTTCGTTGGTGGTGGCTTTAACGCTGATTAAATCGCTTTTGATTTCGAGGACGCTGGCAAGGCGCGATCGCATTGCCCCTATATGGGGTTTTAATTTTGGACGTTCTGCCACTACCACCGAGTCGATATTGCCGATCTGCCAGCAACCGGCCTTGATTACGCGATCGACATGGGTTAGTAGGTCCATGCTGTCGGCATCTTTCCATTTGGCCTCGTCGGGAGGGAAAAAGTGGCCAATATCTCCCAGACTCAGGGCCCCCAACATGGCATCCATGATAGCGTGGGTTAAAACGTCGGCATCGCTGTGACCTAGCAACCCTAATTCGTGTTCGATTTTGACTCCGCCGAGAATTAACGGACGTCCGGGCCCGAGTCGGTGAATGTCGTAGCCGTTGCCGATGCGAAGGTTAAATTCAGGTATCATTTTTTTTTAATCCAATTAAAGTTAGTTAACGTGGCATTTATCCTACCACAATTAACAATTAACAATTAATAATTAACAATTAAAATTGTAGGTTGGGCGCGCGTGAAACGAAACCCAACAACTCATTACTTTGGCACCGTGGCTAACTAACGTAAGGCAGGGGATCTGTTAATCCGAGTTCTGAAAAGGCCGCCAGTCGCAACCGACAGGAGTCGCATACCCCGCAAGCTTTCTCGCCACCGGCATAACAAGACCAGGTGTCTTCCCAGGGTACTCCCAAACTGTTGCCTAATTCGACGATCGCGGTTTTTTTAAGGTTAATCAAGGGGGCAACGATCGCGATCGCCTCTCCTTCTCTCCCCTGTTTGGTTCCCAGTCTAAATACTTCTTGCATCGCTTCTATATAATCTGGGCGGCAGTCTGGATAGCCGGAGTAATCCAGAGCGTTTACACCTATATAAATTCTTTCTGCTTCGATAGTTTCTGCATAAGCGAGGGCGAAGCTGAGGAAAATCGTGTTGCGGGCGGGAACGTAGGTAACGGGTATATTCTCCGACATTTCTTCTAGGGAACGGTTATCCGGTAAATCGATGCTCTTATCGGTTAAGGCAGAACCTCCCCAGAGAGTTAAATCGAAATTAACTACTTGATGTCGAACTACTCCCGCACTTTTAGCTATCTTTGCTGCTGCTTCTAATTCCCGTCGGTGGCGCTGCTGATAATCAAAAGAAATTGCATAACACTCACAACCGTCTGCTTTTGCTTGATATAAAACTGTGGAGGAGTCTAAACCGCCTGATAGTAAGATAACTGCTTTCATTTTTTGAGGCATGGGGAATAGGGAATGGGTAAGAAATTGTAGATTGTAGCACCGCGCACCAGAGAAGATTTTAACGAAATCTTAAGGTGCGCTACTAAATTGTCAGTCTTTTGTCAAGTAATTTTTACAATTCTTAATCGTTTTAACAGTTTAGATTTCTTAGCAAAAATTGTAAAAATACTTAACACCAATTGAGCAAAATCTTCGTTAAGCTAAAGACATCGAATACATAAAGCAAAATCATAAAACAAGATTATGACTACATCTTCTATCGAATTTAATAAGCCTCGCTGGCAGACTGTTGTCTGCATGACTTTGGGTTTCTGGTTGAGCGCTTGCTTGTTATTGGACTTGGTAATTATGCCTAGTATGTACGTTTCTGGCATGATGTCCGATCCCGGTTTTACCACCGCAGGTTCTACCTTATTCTCTGTTTTTAATAGAGTGGAGCTGGTTTGCGCTGGTTTGGGGGTAACGGGTTTACTGGTTCTGAGCAATTTGTCAAATGATTCTGCCAATAAAGGCCGCACTGCAATTATTTTATCCTTCGTGCTTTTGGCGATCGCTCTAGTCGATACTTACGCTTTGACTCCCCAGATGACTGCTTTGGGAGCAAATCTCAATCTGTTCGAGTCTGCAGTTGAAGTGCCCGCGGCTATGAACCAAATGCACGCCGGCTATTGGGTTTTGGAACTTCTCAAGTTTGCCCTGGGCGGTACTCTCTTGACTTGGTGTTATCGTCAAGTGGGCGATCGCTCTTAAAACTTTTCCTTTTTGTTTCCTATAAGGTGGAAGTTGGGGTGCGCAACCGCGCACCCTATTTTTCTTTGTATCTCAGAAACCCGGTTTTTTCAAAAAACCGGGTTTCTTGACTTATTCCTCGCCGCCGGGCCATAAAAGACGAAGGCCCATAACTGCAAAACCGATGGCGGCGATCGCTTTTACCCAACGGGTAGGAAATACTTCTGCTACTCCTTGCCCTAGCAATACTCCGAGAAAACTTGCCAGTAACAAGGCACCGGCAGTACCTAAAAATACGGCCCGGGGATGTTTGGAACTGCCTCCAAGGGCGATCGCTGCTACTTGACTTTTATCCCCTAATTCGGACAAAAATACTGCTATAAAACTCAATCCTAATAATTGCCAATCCATTTGTTAATTGTTAATTGCTAATTGTCAATGGCCCGTAGAACAGGCATCCTGCCTGTTCTGCCCTTAATTACCCATTCCCAATTTAACGAAAAACATCCCAGAAGAGGGTGACAGAAATTGATAACAAAATGATGCCCGCAGCAGTTTCGATAGTTTTAGGCTCTAAACGCTTTGATAGCCATTGTCCTAGCAAAACTCCTAACAAACTCGTAGTTACTAAAGCAGTCCCCGCACCGGCAAATACTATCCAGGGGGCATGAGATTCGGCGGTCATTAATAAAGTAGTGACTTGAGTTTTATCTCCTATTTCTGCTAATAAAATCGTCACGAAAGTTGAGGCAAAAACCGCCCATTCTCCCGATTTTGATTCGCTATTTTGTTCGAGAGATTCTTTTTCTTCTAAGCCTTTGGTCATTGATTTTTGAGGATGAGTACCCTGATTTAGCAATCTTAAATTGGTGCCAGAAACCGGGTTTTTTGAAAAAACCCGGTTTCTAAGATTTTTTTTTGAAAAAACCCGGTTTCTAAGATTTTAACCCTAATTGGCCTCAAAACCTACGGTTTGGTTAAAGCGGGTTATTTCTGGACTTTCGGGGCCATAGAGGTCTTCGATGTGTTGCTGGCAGCAGTCGATCGCGAAGTCGTCGAGTTCTTCGGCCTCAATGTCGTAGAGCTCCACAAAGATATCTGCTTGGACTCGACAAAAACGGGGCCTGTCGGCATAAATGCGACATTCTCTGGTTTGATGGTCGTAGTTGACGCACCAACCGTCGGGGTCAACTAGACTGAGATAATGCTCTAGTTCTTCTGGGGAGAGGTATTGGTCTAGTTCTGGACGTTCGCTAGGTTCGAGATAACAACAAGCACCGCAGTTCTTGACGCATTGCCAGGTAGCCATAGTGGTTTTAAGTATGAGATAGATTTTAGAAGAAAATTTCTTGAGTTTTGTAAAGTTTGCTCGGGAAGTTAGCAAAAGGGGGCGATCGCTCTGTAAAATGAGAAGCAATTTTCCATAGAAATTTCAATCATAACGAGGTCTGATAGGAGACATGGGGTTTTTAACCGATTTATTTAGCAATATCAACTTTGAAGTCATCGCCCAGCTTACCATGCTTGCCGCGATCGTCATTGCTGGCCCAGTGGTCATCGTTCTATTGGCCCTCCGGGGCGGCGATATGTAATTCTCTTGACAAAATCGCCATCATAGTGTAAGCAGAGGGATGTTTTTTTTTTGAAAACGTCCCTCTTGCTTTTTGGAGATTTAAGAAACCGGGTTTTTGCGAAAAACCCGGTTTCTGGTGGGGGTGAAAGTTTTGTAGTCTTGTAGTTTTGTAGTAGTAGTCTTGTAGTAGTCTTGTAGGTTGGGTGAAGCGCAGCGGAACCCAACACTCACGGTCTCGATGGGGCCAAGTCTTGTAGTCTTGTAGTAGTCTTGTAGGTTGGGTGAAGCGCAGCGGAACCCAACACTCACGGTCTCGATGGGGCCAAGTCTTGTAGTCTTGTAGTAGTCTTGTAGGTTGGGTGAAGCGCAGCGGAACCC
>CAZUCT010000084.1:0-3043 GCA_964619285.1 uncultured bacterium
GTAATCGCTTTAGCGATTGTTCGTAGTAATCGCTTTAGCGATTGTTCGTAGTAACGACTTTAGTCGTAAAAAGCCAGTTAGCAAGCAACTAAACCTACCAGTTATAGCGGATGCGTTATTGGCAGAACAACCAACAACTAACCACCAACCTTACAAAAAACAACTCGATAAACAGGTTCGTTGCGGGATAAAGTCGAACGCTCTCTTTCACTGCAAACTGGTAAAAGATTTTCTGCCAACCAACCATCCCCATATTGACGCTCAAAAAAGGGATTTTCCGAAAAGCGATCGCGCATTTCCTCTGCCACTTCCAAAACGTCGGAATGGAGAAAAACCTCCCCTCCCACTGGCAGATACTTTGCCAACTCCGCCACCAATTCCGGTTGTACCACTCGCCGCCGTTTGTGTCTGTTTTTAAACCACGGATCCGGAAACAAAATACTAACTCGCTTTAACTTTCCCTCTGGCAAAGATGCCAATAAACCGGGCAAAGAAATGTTAACGTTGCAAAACAAATAATGCAAATTCGTCAAACCATTTTCATCCCGCCAACTATTAGCCTCAACAACCAAAGGTTCGCGAATTTCTAACCCTAAAAAATTCCAATTCTGCTCGATTTTAGCAAGGTTCCATAAAAACCGACCCCTACCGCAACCAATATCTAAATGTAACGGCAAATCCAGATTTTGATAAACCTCATTCCAGTCTGGAAAAGCAACAGATTGTTGATATTTACTACTAAGAGGATTAACGTGTTGGCGAACTCTAACTCTTTTCAAATTTGAAAACTCCTTATAGCAATTAACAATTGACAATTAACAATTAACAATTGGGTTGGAAGCGTGGAAGTAACAGAAAATTAAGCGTTGGGAGGGGGCAAAGCATTCGGACATTAAAACTTATGGTTTTTACGAACATTTACCGCCCGAATGCTTTGCCCCTACAGCTTTAATGTTTTTGACATTATTAATTAAGATAAAACCGTTTTTAAAACTTCTTGATGAATGAGCGATCGCTCATTCAAAAACTCAATCTTCGCCCGAGACAAAGCCTCTCCATTAGCAAAATTATCTATCCAAATTGTACTAATTAAATTAGGGTTATCTGGCAACCCAGCCAAATCCCAACCCGGCATTTCCAAATCCTCCATTAATTGAGAAACCTTCGGATCGTAACTGAGAGCAAAACAACGACACTCCGCCGCCGCAGCCATAATTAAACTGTGAAACCGCATCCCGATCGCCATCTCAACTCCCTGAAAAACTCCCCTCAACATTCTCGGATCTTCCAAAATTAAAACCTTACTAACATCCGGCATTTGTTGGTGGATATCCTCAGCAATTTTTAAATCAGAAGAAGGCTGAAAAGGTAACAGCAAAATAAAAGTTTCAGTTGCCTTTTGAAAATCAATTAAAGCCTTAGTTAAATTAACAAGACGGGAAGCAGTTAATAAAGCATGACTCCTCAAAGTAACCGCCACCCTGGGGGCGGGCAAATTCCAAAGTCCCGGAACCGGGGAAGCCTCCAGGGCCCAGACAGGATCCGGTGCCAGAGTAAAAGGAACTTGCCACTCGCTAAGTAAAGTCGCAGAACCCACGTCCCGAGTGCTAACTGTAGTACAATTAGTAAAACATTTCCGAGCAAAAAAGCGAGTAACCTGATGATTCAAAGGACCGATACCCTGAGCCCAAGCGATAGTTTTTAAACCGAGCTTTTGTGCCAGCCCCATCAACCCGCAATAATAGATAGGGCTAGCAATGCTAGTGGCATCTTGGATCAGACTGCCTCCCCCCCAGATAAAAACATCCGAACCCCGCAAAGCTTCGAGGACGCGAAAACCGCTGGCGCGATCGCACGCCGGAACCCCATACCGCTGTCTCGTCTGGTTCGGGTTGCCAGAAAGAACCATCGGCTTAACATAATCTGGTAACATTTGCAACAGGGAAGCCAATAAAGCCTCATCCCCCCCATTGCCCTTACCATAATAACCGCACAAAACTGCTCGCATCTGCTCCCCCAAGGACTACAATAGTTTCATCTTTAATCTTGTCTCAAATCTTGTCTCATAAAAAAAAATGCACGCATTATCAATACCAACTTGGATTATTCATATTTCCAGCGTCATCGAATGGATCGTAGCAATTTGGTTTATCTCCACCTACGGTCAAGTCACCGATAACAGTCGGTGGTATGCCCTCTCCTTCGCCATGTTACCCGCCCTCATCAGCGCGATGTGCGCTTGCACCTGGCATTACTTCGACAACTCCCCAGAACTAGAATGGCTTGTTACCCTCCAAGCAGCCACGACCTTTTTGGGTAATTGTACCCTCTGCGCGGCAGCTTGGTGGATTTGGCGATCGCCCCCAGTAGAAAATTAGCCATTCCCCGTAGAACAGGCATCCTGCCTGTTCCCCATTCCCCATTCCCCATTCCATTCCCCATTACCCATTCCCCAAAAACAATGATTTCCCAAAATACCCTATTTGCCCTGTCCCTATTTCCCTATCTCGGCTTTTTGTGGTTTCTAACCCGTTCCGGTCAAACTCCAAAGCTGGCCCTAATTGGATTTTATGGAACCCTAGTATTTGTTGCCATAACCATTCCCGCAGGCATTTATGCCAAAATGGTTTTCGACGATTCTTTGGCCAACATAGATTGGCTGCACGGGGGTGCAGAATTTTTCTTAACGCTATCTAATATCTTGGTAGTGCTAGGTTTTCGGCAAGCAGTTATTAAAACCAGGCATTCTTCGCAAGAAAAATAATGAAAGTACAAACCTTAACAGGTCATGCAGATGGAGTTAAATGCGTTGTCATTAGCCCAGACGGGCACATTTTAGTCAGCGCGGGTGAAGACGGCAAAATCAAATTCTGGCAGCTAAACAGTGGCGAAGCTTATCATACTCTCTCGGGACATCAATATGGTGTCAAAAACAGCGATAAAAAAAATTCAGTTCGTAATAATCGCTTCAGCGATAAAAAAAATTCAGTTCGTAGTAATCGCTTCAGCGATTTCCCACAAGATTTATATCGCTAAAGCGATT
>CAZUCT010000084.1:3143-18616 GCA_964619285.1 uncultured bacterium
ACTACAAACTGCGATTTCCCACAAGATTTATATCGCTAAAGCGATTACTACAAACTGCGATTTCCCACAAGATTTATATCGCTAAAGCGATTACTACAAACAAGTCATAGAAGTCTTATGCTTAAAAAACTTTCCCGCTTTCTCCGCCTAACTACCCAACTATGACTTAAGACAACGGATCGAAAAAGAAACCCTCCCAGTCATTGCCGCCGGCGATTTTAACCTCACAGATAGCACCCAAGACTATTATGACTTAAGCCAGGTATTAGAAGATAGCTTTCTAACCTCGGGATTTGGCTTTGGTTTTACCTGGCCTAGCGGTTGGAAATCTAGTTTTTTATTCAAAAACTCCAACGGTAAATTCAGCTATCCCCTGTTTAGAATCGATTATATTTGGCATTCCCAAGATTGGCATTCTCTCTCAACCAAAGTTTTACCGACAACCGGTTCCGACCATTTGCCAGTGGTAGGGGAATTAGTGTTGAGTCGAGATTAAATAGCGGTCTAGAAACCAGGTTTTTTCAAAAAACCGGGTTTCTGAGATAACAAAAAACCGGGTTTCTCCTTCCGCGACCTCACTCGTCCAGTAATTGTCAATTATTAATTGTTAATTATTAATTGCCAAAATCGCCTCCTCAAGAGCGATCGCCACATGAGTCCAATGAGTCCCACCCTGACAAAACACTATATAAGGTTCCCTCAAAGGCCCGTCAGCAGAAAACTCAGAAGTTGACCCATCAATAAAAGTCCCCCCGGCCATCACCAACTGACTCTCATAACCAGGCATGGCCGCCGGCACCGGGTCCAAATAAGAGCCCACCGGCGAACACCTTTGAATGGCCCGACAAAAAGCAATTAGCTTCTCTGGAGAGCCCAACTCGATCGCTTGAATAATATCCCGCCGCCTCTCCATCGGCAAAGGATTAACCCGATAGCCCAACTTATCGAACACATAAGCCATTAAATGATTCCCCTTCATCGCCTCTCCCACCATTTGCGGGGCCAAAAACAGGCCTTGAAACAAAAGGCGATTTAGGTCAAAAGTGGCCCCCCCGCTAGGGCCAATACCCGGGGCCGTCAACCGACAGGCCGCCGCCTCCACCAAAGGCGATCGCCCCGCCACATAGCCCCCAGCAGGAACAATAGTCCCCCCCGGATTTTTAATTAAAGACCCGGCCATCAAATCGGCCCCTACCGCAGTCGGTTCTCGATTCTCAATAAATTCCCCATAACAGTTATCTACAAAGCAAATTGTGTTAGAATTTACTTGTTTGACGAGCTTGACAATTCTTTCAATATCTGCAATTGACAAGCTAGACCGCCAAGAATAGCCACAAGAACGTTGGATTAAGGCCAAACGAGTCTTAGGCGTAACGGCAGACTTCAAACCTTCCCAATCAATTGTGCCGGCTGCTGTTTTAGTGAAATTCAGTGGCAGTTCTCGGTAACTAACGCCAAATTCCTTTAAGGAACCCTGGCCCGAAGATCGCAGACCGATAACCTCTTCGAGAGTGTCGTAAGGTCGCCCGGCCACGGCCAACATTTCGTCCCCCGGACGGAGACAGCCAAACAAAGCACAGGCGATCGCGTGAGTTCCAGAAACAAACTGGACTCGGACAGCCGCAGCTTCGGCCCCCACGATTTCAGCAAACACCTTATCCAAAGTTTCCCGTCCTAAATCGTCGTGACCGTAGCCAGTAACTCCTGCAAAATGGCGAACGCCAACTTTATGCCGCCGAAAAGCCTCTATAACTCGTCTGAGATTTTGCTTAACCGAAGCATCGATTTCTGAAAAAATTGTTAATAATGCTTTTTCTGCTGCTATCAGCGGTTCAATATGATTCATAGTGGCTCAGGCTGCTTTCTTTATCCGCAATTGCAGATTTTAAACCAAAGTAGATATTTTTCATGACGATTGCAACACCAACAAAACTTAATCCCGATTGGCCGATTATCGGCTATATGGCTTTTCTCCACGGAGCTGCCCTTTTAGCGTTACTGCCCAGTAACTTTAGCTGGAGCGCAGTAGGCGTAGCACTTTTACTTCATTGGATTACGGGTGGTTTGGGTATTACCCTGGGCTTCCATCGTTTGGTCAGCCACCGCAGCTTTACACTACCTAAGTGGTTGGAGTATTTCTTTGTTTTTTGCGGTACTCTTGCCTGTCAAGGAGGGGCCATCCAGTGGGTAGGTATGCACCGATTGCACCACCAATTTTCCGATACCGAAAAAGACCCCCACGATGCTAATCGCGGTTTCTGGTGGAGTCACATGGGGTGGATGCTCTATAAACTTCCTTGTCGAGAGGATATCCCTCGCTTTACCAAGGATATTAAAGACGACCCCGTTTATCAGTTTTTCAGCACTTACTTTATTCCCATTCAAATCCTCTTAGGCCTTTTGCTTTATTTCTTAGGAGGATGGCCTTTTGTTATTTGGGGCATTTTTGCGAGAATCGTGGTAGTTTTTCACTGCACCTGGTTTGTTAATAGCGCCACTCATAAATTTGGCTATACCAGCCACGAGTCGGAAGATTTATCTAGGAACTGCTGGTGGGTTGCTGTGGTGACTTATGGTGAAGGTTGGCACAACAACCACCATGCTTATCAATATTCCGCTCGTCACGGTTTGGACTGGTGGGAAATCGATTTAACTTGGATGACTATTCGTTTGTTACAAGTTTTGGGTTTAGCTACTAATATCAAACTCGCTCCCAAATAAATGGTTTTTCAAGCCTTTTGATTTTCTAACTGATTTTCTAATCCCCTGCTGATTTTTCGAGGTTTATTGGCAGGGGATTGTTGTTTTTTTGGTTAATTGTCAATTGTTAATTGTTAATTGTCAATTGTTAATTGTTAATCGATATTACCTATTCCCTAAAAATACTTGTTTAACTGTGGTTAAAGTGTCCAGAGATATCCCCCCTCTAGGAGAAATTTTTTGATTGGACATTCCCAAGAAAATAGGAGCTCCGGGCTGACGGTAGCGGCAAAAACGAGGAGACTTATTAATAAAGATAGAAGCGCTATTAATTTCTAAAGCAAATTGACGGCTTTCCTGATAAGATTCCGTTGCCAAACAATCCGCATGACCGCTACTGTAACAATTAATCCAAGCAATAGCAGTATCTAAATTTTCCACAGCTTTAAAAGCAACTGTTTGAGTTAAATAAGGTTGGTTCCATTCGTCTGTTTCTGCTAGATGAAAATCGGGAAATTCTTCATGTAAAGGCTCATCTACTCTAATTTCAAATCCTTTTTCTTTTAAAAGGTTCCAAAGCCTCACCAGAGAAGAAGACTTTTGATTTGGATTTATTAAAACTTTTTCAATAGCATTTACCGGATCTGGCTGGTTCTGATGACTTTCTAAAATCATCGATCGCGCGGCCTCCAAACTACCGCTAGCAGACCAATATAAATAACAATTGCCCATAGCAGTCCTGATAACCGGTACTGTTGCTTGTGCTGCTACCTGTTGCACTAAACTAGGACGACCGTAGGGAATAATTAAACTTAGGTACTGGTCTTGAGTGACTAAATCTCTAAGAGAATTTTCTCCTGCATTAGGTAGCAGTTCCACAGATTCTAAGGGCAGACCGACCTCTTCTAAAGCAGACTTTAAAGCTTTAACGATCGCTAAATTTGAGTGAGTCGCCTCGCCGAGCCCTACCAGAAGCAGACTGTTAGCTGTTTTGAGAGACATCCCGGCAGCGATGGCCCCCAACTCCGGGAATGCTTCGTAAATTAAAGCGATCGCCCCCAAAGGTATCCTTTGAGAATAAGTGCTGCCATTTTCCGGGCCGTCGGCAGTCTGGACGATCCGTCCTACGGGATCGGGTAGGCAGGCCAACTGTTGGAGAATCTCGACAGTAGTTTCCAGACGAGCGGGCGTCAGCTTTAACCAATCTACCATGGGTTCGGTGGCCGATGCCATCCGACTTGCTTCTAAATCGAGAGTATTAGCCTCTAAAATCTCGTTTTGATGCCGTTCGATTGCTAAGGCCATTGCTTCTAAGGCAGCGCGGCGATCGGATGCCGTACTTTTAACTAATTCTAAGGCCCCTTGACGAGCGCAACGGGTCAGATTTTGAAGTTCCTTTTGACTATTTTCGATCATTCTTATGCTCTAACGTCGATAGGCCAACCAAACCATCAGCGCTGGCAGTATGGCTAATAGCACTGCCACCATCGCCAAGAGAATAATATTTGGGCCGGGGGAATGGAAGACTAAAGGCAGCCAGATAACGAGTGGAATCGCAATCATGGTCAAGATTAAAGGCCAATAATTGGTTTTCAAACCTGAATGTATTCGATGCCACTCTTTACCCGTCCAGCGCCAGGTAGGCTTATAAGGATAATTACTAGACAGTTGTTCTATGGTATCGCCTGTTGGATCGACAACAAATATTTGTTGGCAGCGATTGCAGCCAAAGGCATCTGTCAATGCTATCGGAATCAAGCGACCCCGACGTCGACAAGGACACGGATACTCTGCATTTAATTCTATTTTTTCAACTTTTTTAGATGGCACGGTCAGTGGCAGAACCAAAAGCGAAACATTTTTGGGGTGCATCCCAATTGCTAAGAAAACCAAAAGCTAAACCCTTTTTGTCTATTGTTTATTGTCAATTGTTAATGGCTCCAGAAAGTTTTTTGGCTTTCGTTGCGAGATGCTCTCCATTTTTTTCTTTACCCTCGCCGTCTGGCACTGAGCCATTGGGCGGGAGAAAGTCGCCAATTTGTTTTGACGTATTGGATGATAAAGTAGGCAATTTAACAGATATTTGTTTATTATGCCAATTTTGGCTGAGACTTTGCTAACTACGGGCCTTTTAAAGAGCGATCTGCCACTAGCCTACTAGGAAAGCGAGTTTTAAGAAAATTAGGCCATTATAATCAACCCAAAAAAAGTATGGGACTTGCCAAAAAATAGAGTACCAATGGTAGGTTGGGCGCGCGCGAACCGGAGCCCGACACATCGGTATTTTATTAAATGGCAAGTCCATATGCTTAAAAAAGAAGGAGCCCTCTGTGGAGGATTAACCCAGGAAAGACGAGCTTGGCTTTGTCGGCCCGAACCGATCGAAAATACGATGCGCTTGCTGTCCTTTGTCAATTACTGGGGTGACATACTGCTGTACAATACCTCAACAATTCCGGCATTACCAGGTTTTACCAGGTTTTGCCTCCATTGTGTAGGTATTGTACAGCAGGATAATGATGAATTTTGGTCCG
Organism: uncultured bacterium; assembly: GCA_964619285.1. Lineage (GTDB taxonomy): Bacteria > Cyanobacteriota > Cyanobacteriia > Cyanobacteriales > Microcoleaceae > CALKCV01. The sequence goes on from CAZUCT010000084.1 coordinate 8,378, forward strand.
ACGAGTGGGAGGGGGATTTTAGTTGTTCGTAGTAATCGCTTTAGCGATTTAAAATAAGTCTCAATCGCTAAAGCGATTACTACGAACTGGCTTTACTAATTGCTGCTATAAGCAAACTGGGGCAGTTGCTTGTGGAGGGGCTCTCCGGGTACAACTTTTACCTTGCCTTCATCATCGACATCCACATAAATGTTATCTCCATCCTTAACGCGACCGGATAACAACTCTTCTGCCAAGACGTCTTCTAACAAACGCATTATCGCGCGACGCAAGGGGCGGGCACCATATTTGGGATCGAAACCCTCGCTGACTACCAGTTCCTTAAAGCGATCGCTCACTTGCACAGTAATCTCCCGTTCGCCCAAACGACCGAACACTTCGCGCAACATAATCTCGGCAATTTCCTTAACCTCATCTTTGGTCAACTGACGGAAGACGATAATCTCATCCAAACGGTTGAGAAACTCGGGGCGGAAATATTGCTTGAGTTCTTCGTTAACCAAGTTGCGGATGCGGTTATACTGAGCTTCTTCTTTATCTTCCTCGAAGTCGAAACCGAGACCGCCGCCGCCTTTTTCGATGACTTTGGAACCGACGTTTGAAGTCATAATCAAGACGGTATTGTTAAAGTTGACCGTCCGACCCTTAGAATCGGTCAAGCGACCGTCTTCGAGGATTTGCAACATCATGTTAAAGACGTCGGGATGGGCTTTTTCGATTTCGTCGAAGAGTACCACTGTATAAGGACGGCGGCGAACTGCTTCGGTAAGCTGCCCGCCTTCGTCGTAACCGACAAACCCTGGTGGGGAACCGATGAGCTTGGAGACTGTGTGCCGTTCCATAAATTCGGACATATCTAACCGAATCATCGCTTCTTCGGAACCGAAGAAGTAGGCGGCTAAAGCTTTGGTAAGTTCGGTCTTGCCGACACCGGTGGGCCCGGAGAAGATAAAGCTGGCAATGGGACGGTTGGGATTTTTTAGCCCCACCCGCGCCCGACGAATAGCGCGAGATACTGCTTTTACGGCTTCTTCTTGACCGATAAGGCGCTGGTGGAGGGTGTCTTCCATCTGCAGCAGTTTCTCGGATTCTGATTCGGTAACTTTGCTAACTGGTATGCCAGTCCAGAAGGCGACGATATCGGCGATGTCTTCTTCGGTGACTATGGCGTTGAAGATTTGTTTGTTGTCGGAGGCTTCGCTGAATTGGGTTTGGAGTTGGAGTTCGCGATCGCGCAATTGACTAGCTACTTCAAAGTCTAGCTCTCGAACGGCTGCTTCTTTATCTCCAGTAACTTTTTGTAATTGCTGTTTTAGTTCTTTGAGTTCTGGAGGTGTTTTGGAATTTTTTAACCGCACCCGAGAACCTGCTTCGTCGATGAGGTCGATGGCTTTATCTGGGAGGAAGCGATCGCTGATGTAGCGATCGGACATTTGAGCTGCTGCTACCAATGCTTCATCGGAAATAGTCAGCCGATGATGTTGTTCGTAAACAGAACGCAACCCTATTAGAATCTCTAAGGTCTCTTCCACGGTCGGTTCTCCTATCATTATCGGTTGGAAGCGACGCTCCAAGGCGGCATCTCGTTCGATATGTTTGCGATACTCGTCGAGGGTTGTCGCGCCGATGCACTGCAACTCGCCCCGGGCCAAGGCCGGCTTGAGGATGTTGGCGGCATCGACGCTGCCTTCGATGGCCCCGGCACCGATGACGGTGTGGACTTCATCTATTACGAGGATGATGTTGCCGCTGGCGCGGATTTCTTCCATGATGGTTTTAATCCGCTCTTCAAATTCTCCCCGGAAGCGAGTACCTGCCACCAGGGAGCCCATGTCCAGGCTAATTACTTGTTTGTTTTCGAGGATGTCTGGGACGTCGTTATTGATGATGCGTTGGGCCAGTCCTTCGGCTAGGGCGGTTTTGCCTACTCCAGGTTCTCCTAACAAGACGGGGTTGTTTTTGGTCCGACGTCCCAGGATTTGAACCATCCTTTCTATTTCTCGTTCCCGACCTACAATTGGATCGAGTTTGCCTTCTGCTGCTAGCTTGGTTAAATCCGTGCCAAATTCTTCTAGGGTAACTGCTCGCTTTTTGCCATCGCGCCCGCCCCCTGCGGTTACGGTTTCTCCTAGTCTCCTAATTACTTGATTGCGTAATTGTGAGGCGTCTATTCCCAAGTTGTCTAGGACTTTGGCAGCTACTCCTTCCGAATCTTGAATCAGTCCCAGTAATAGGTGTTCGGTGCCGATATAATTTGTGTCCAGTGTGCGGGCCTCTTCTAGGGATGCTTCTAATACTCGCTTTACCCTGGGAGTAAAGGGAATTTCCGCTGGGGCGAACCCGGAACCTCGGCCTATGATTTTTTCTACTTCGATGCGGGCGTCTTTGAGGTTTACTCCTGCTTCTGCTAAGACTTTGCCGGCTATGCCTTTGCCTTCGGCTATTAGGCCCAAGAGCAGCTGTTCCGTGCCTACGAAGTTATGGCCCAGACGCCGTGCTTCTTCTTGGGCCAACATTATGACTTTGATTGCTTGCTCTGTAAAGCGTTCAAACATTGGGTTTTCCTCGATTCAATAATTTTATTAACGTTTAATTGGTTGGTCTTCTCTGGACTTTTTTTGGCCTCTTTCCAGGATTTGTAAATTTTTCTTTACTTACCTTAATTTAATTTAACGCTATTACGATTTCTCTGCCAGTAGGGAGAGCCGAAAGCCACACCTCCCACACTCCCCACACTCCCCACACTCCCCCCTCTTCCTTTTGGTAGAGTTTGCCTGTTAGATATATCTATCCAAAGAGCGATCGCCTTTTCTATCCCAGATGAGAACTGCTTTTGAGAGGTGGATGCGATCGGATTCGGTTTTTGGCGCGATCGCGCGTCACAGATGCTATGGAGCGATCGCGGTCATTATGGTTGTAACAAAAGTTAACAAACCAACAGGACAAAGACAAGAAACCCGGTTTTTTCAACAATACCTTCGCCAAAATCAGGATACCAGATCGAAGAAACTATAGAATTAAGAAACCGGGTTTTTGGCAAAAACCCGGTTTCCGGGCTCGCTCACATCTGCCGGAAACAAGGAAGCGATCGCCTCCACAGAGAGTTAAAATCTGGTTTGGTGGAGTACCTAAAACCAACATTTTGTAAGCATAGAGACTTGAGAAACCGGGTTTTTTGAAAAAACCCGGTTTCTGGCGGGCGAGTTAGCCTTGAAAAAATGGCGAAGGTATTGTTCAAAAAACCGGGTTTCTTTGTTTTTGGGGAATGGGGAATTGGGCTTATGGCCTTTGGCGTTGAATAAAAAATCAAGCGTATAGCCATGTTCCCCCGGACAGGTTAAGCATAGCATGGGGAAAACACCTTTGTCAACCCCTTTTCTTCTTTTCTGCGAAATTTTTTTTTTGGGGAAATTGTCCCAATTCCCCATTCCCCAATTTAAGGACAACTGGGGGGGATAAAAGCGGGATTTGTGGGAGTGGCGGTTGGGGCATCGGCAACTAAAAGTATTTTTCCTTCTGGAGCGACTATCCAGCGGGTAGCTTCTACCAGTGGGGGTTGGGTTGCGGTAACAGTTGCGTTAGAGTTTTGCTGTTGGGAAGAGAGCGATCGCCCTTCTTCTGGGGCGGCCCATTCTATCAGAGGGCGAGAATTAGTTAGGGGTTGGGTGGGATTTGGTGGCAAACCGCCCTTGCCGACGATGGTAAAGGAACTTTGGCGGGCTTCTTCGGAACATAAATCGCGATCGACTAAATCTGCGATGTCGGTTACTTGTATATCGAACCTTTCCGCAGGTTGGATTTCGATGCCGGTGGCGATTTCCAGTTCGCCAACGGCATTGATAGTGCTGTCGGGAGATTGCAAGACAACCAAATCGGATGCTGGAAGGGGAGCGATCGCGATATTGCTACCTCCTTGGGGAGATTCGGCATCGGTGAGGATGGCGCTGCCTTGGAGCAAAACGAGGGTTTCGGCGTTGATGTTGATGTTGCCTTCGAGAGTGACGTTGCCAGTGGAGCTGCCGGCGGCGGAAATGAGGCCGCCGCGTCTTAGTAGGATATTAGGCGATCGCAAACTAACATTTCCCCCCTTACCAGTTTCCGAGGTTGCCGTCAGAGTGCCGCGGTTATCCAAAAGCAGGTCATCCGCAGCAACGGCGATACTGCCGGGGTTTCCCTCTCCGGTGGCGACGACGGTAACAATAGAGCGATCGCTAACGGTTAATCGTCCTCCTTGAAGATTAACGCTACCGCCATTGCCGCTGGAGTTGCTTCCGGCAGCCAAGAGGCTGTCGCCGCTCAATTTTAGGCGATCGCTTGCTCGTACCACCAATTCCCCCGCATCCCCAGAGCTAAGAGTAGCGGCCAATATTCCCGAACCTCCTGTTATTTCCAGTTGGGAAGTAGAAATGGCGACGTTACCTCCTCTACCGGTGCTAATCGTTCCCACTGCGATGGTCGCGCCCTCGTCCAAGCGCAACCTGGGAGTAACAATTATGACATTGCCTCCATTTCCGGTGCTAGTAGTACCTGCGACTATTCCGGGGCGATCGATTATCGATGAGAGTTGGGGAAACCTAGCTAAGTCAACTACTCCCGCCTCCGGGAGTTCGAAATCCAAGTTGTCGAGTTCTTGTCTGAGGCTAATATCTCCCGGTTGGCCGCTAATTTCCACAAAATCGGTCGCTTCCACAATCAATTCTCCGGCATTGCCGGTGTTGTTGGTACTTACTTCCAGAGTTCCACCTCCAGCGAGGCGCAACCGGGAAGTAACAATCCTCACGTTACCGCCGCTGCCCCTGCCATTTTCGCCGACGCCGGCCAAAATGCCGCTGCCTTGACTGCCGTCTGGGGAAGTGCCGATAATTTCTACATCGTTTGCCCGCACCCTTAAAGAACCGGCGTTGCCGGGGCCATCGGTAGCTATTCCTATTTGGGCGCCGCCAGCTATCAGCAATCTTGGAGTAGAAATCGCTATATTGCCGCCGTTGCCAGTTGTTTCAGGTGAGAAGGCCGCTGCAAACAAACCCCCGGGGATGCCATTGGAAGCGGTGTCGATAAGTTCGACCGACTCCGTTGCTTCTACGGTTAGGGAACCGCCATCTCCCGCACCCAGGCTACCCAATGCTATTTGCGAGCCGTCGGTAACGCGCAATTTTGAAGTAGAAATGGTAACGCTGCCGCCATCGCCGGTAGCTTGTGAGGTAGAAACCCCTGCCACTAAGCCGGTGGGAATTCCTAGTGGGGAACTGCCCGTGAATTCTAGGGTATCCGTTGCCCGCAGGGTGATGTTGCCTGCATTTCCCGGTCCCGTGGTAGTGGTACTAATTAAGCCGCCCCCTGCTACGAGGAGGTTAGAGGTGGTAACAGTTATATTGCCGCCGTTACCGGTGGCTTCGGTATCGCCCCTCACAAATAGACCGCTGGGAATGCCGCTATTGTTAACGCCGATAATTTCTACGGTGTCTTCTGCTTCTAAGGTGAGACTGCCACCGTCTTCGCTTCCTAAAGTTCTGATGACAACTACGGAACCTTCTCCCAGAGAGATGTTGCGTCCTCGAAGCCGCGCGTCTCCTTTTTGCCTGCCGCTGGCAGTTACGGAGGCCGCGTCGCGCAAGTTGATGTTGCCAAAGTTGGCTGTTTCGGGATATTCCAACTGGAAATCGGTGTTGGTGGGGGTTAGAGCGAGGCGATCGCCCCCGCCAAGGCTACCGATTTCGACTCGCCCCTCCAAGGCGCTTAAGTTCGCGCCCTCAAGGGTAACGTTACCGCCAATGAGGGCTAAGGTTTGACCGGGTGGAACTTGCAACCCGACGGGGGTGTTATTGGAAATAGCGCCGGTTTCTAGATCTAGGTCGATATTGTGTCCCGGTCCTCTGGCGACTATCTCTCCGGGATTGGTACCCAATTGCAGGCCGATAGGTTGATTTACTGTCAGCAGGGGGGGCGCGTCGGGGTTAGTGGCGCTAAAGAAACTGCCGTCGTCGAAGATTAGGCGATCGGCGGTGCTGCCAATGAAGGAACCGCCGATGTCTAAGCGGGCGTTGGGGCCGAAGATGATGCCGTTGGGGTTGATTAAAAAGAGGTTAGCGCTGCCGTTGGCGCGAAGGATGCCGTCGATGTTGGAGATGTTACTGCCAGTGACGCGGGAGAAGATGTTGTTAATAATGGCGGCGTTGTCGAAAAAGGCGGTGTTGCCGGTTTGGAGGGAAAATTCGCGGAAACTGTGGAAGAGGTTGTTGTTAATGGTGGTGCCGCCAGTGATGCGGTGGAGGTTTCCTTCTCTATTGGTTGCGGTGTTGTTGGGGAGGGTGCTGTCGGGGGTTATTTGAGCTCGGGCGGCGGTGGTGGTAGTAGGGGCGATCGCTATTCCTATTATTAGAGCAGACGAACCGAATGATAGTAGTTTCATGGTAGTTAACTGGGGTAGTTTGGGTTTGGTTTGTTATTATAGACGATAACGATTGGGAGCATCCCATATTTGCAAAAATAGAAAATGGCTAATCGCTAATCGCTAATCGCTAATTGCCTAGAGCCAGGTCAGCTCGCAATTAGCAATTAGCAATTAGCAAAAAGCGTTAAATTATTGGTTTTCCTCAAAATTGAGATGCACCCATAACGATTTTTGTCAACTGTCAATTGTTAATTGTCAATTGTTAATTGATAAAAGATGTATGCTAATTATGTAGGAAAAACTCAGAACTAATTCGAGGAGTGTAGCGATGGTAATAGACAGCAATTCGCGAAAAGAATTGTTTAGTTATGCTTATGTAAAAGCTGTAGCAGCAGTGGCGGGATATTCGGTGCAGGAAAAAACTAGAACTATGGACAATGCAGGACTAGATTTAACTATTGAACTTCCTGGGGAATTAGCAGGAACGCTATTTCCGAGATTTGACGCACAGGTAAAATGCACGTCATCCCCGGATGTAATCAAAGAAAATTCCATTAACTTTCCTTTGCGAGTAAATAATTATGATAAACTAAGAAATACTCGCCCTTTAGCCCCTCAAATTTTAATAGTGGTTTTAGTGCCAGAGGAGGTTAGAGATTGGATGAGCGTATCGGAAGAACAAATTGTTTTTAAAAAATGCGGTTATTGGGTATCTTTAAAAGGTATGCCTGCAACGCAAAACCGAAATACTGTGACAGTAGAATTACCCCGCACTAACTTATTAACGCCAGATAATCTGACACAAATCATGGAAAAAATTGCTAAAGGAGAAGAACTATGATTGGCTGGAAAAATGGAAAATTTGATTTTAACTCTTTAGAACCGCAAGCGGTGTTTGGCTATTTAGAAGATAAGGGCTGGAAAGAAGAGAAGAAAATTGATACTAGGGGTTCTATCTTAATAACTGCCAAAAACGACAATAAATATTCTGTTTTGCTACCTTTAGAAAAAGATTTGCCCGACTTTTCGTCTCGAATGTATGACGTTTTGCGGGTTTTAGAGGTAGTAGAAAACAGACCGCAAGCGGAGATTATTAAGGGGTTAATAAATGTCGAAAAAATTGCCAAGGAAAAACAACGGGAAATTCTGATTCTTAAGTTTAAGTCTCAAGACAAACAAGAATTGCCCGCCGCCAAAATGGGGAATTTGCTGATGTCTTTGCAGCAGTTTTTGGCTGCTGTAGGTCAATCTGAAACTGCTATTAATTCGGAGAATGAAAGAAATCAAAAAGGAGTTTTAAAGAAAATACAATTGTCTGTTTTAGAAACAGGGGATTTTGGCATAAAATTAGGGTTGCCACCTCATAAAGATTTGTCTAACGATTCAGAAATACTTCTGGCGGAACGAGTAGCAGCAACTTTTTTGGAGTTGGTAGAATCGAGCGCCAATCCAGATAAAGAACCCTTAAAACAACTGTTATTAAAGCTGGAGCGAAAAGCAGTTTCTAGCTATGGACAATTGCTGGTTTCTCTTAAGGGTTTAAAGGCAGATATTTGTGTAGAATGGGGTTCGGTTAATCCCGAGGCAGGAGGTCGAGGAAGTTTATCAAAAACTGACATCCAAAAAGCGATTAAGTACGTTAAGTTTTGGCAGCGACAGCAGCACCAAATAATTACGGTGAGGGGCAAGTTATTGGGGGCAAATTTAAGTAAAAATATTGTGACAATAGAGGAAGTTAATACGGGGAAAAATTATGTGGCTAAGTTGAGGGAGGAACTATTGAAGGAGGGAAAGTTCGATTTAACAATAGGTCGGGTATATTCGGCTAAGTTTGAGGAATTAATTTCGATTAATCCTGCCACTGGAACGGAAAAAACGCGACGGACTGTGATGGAACTTGCTGAGTTTAAGGAATAGATGAAGGTGGGAGGTGGAGGATTAAGAAACCGGGTTTTTGCCAAAAACCCGGTTTCTGACGGGAGAGTTATTAAGATTAACCGTTGCTTCTGGAGATAGTTTTAATCGAGCTATTAGCTCGGGAATGTCCTTAACTTTGACGTTTTTTATAACTGTTTTTGTCATTTCTATCAACCTCAGAAAACTTCTTTTGGTTGGGTTTCGCTTCGCTACACCCAACCTACAAAAAATCGCGCTTTGCGATTACTACGAACTTTTTTTATCGCTAAAGCGATTACTACGAACTTAGTGGAACCCAACATCCTCAAAACCGGGTTTCTTGACCGATCCTCTAGCTGACAAGTTCCAGAAAATCTGCCGGATTCAAAATAGCTGTTTCATAGTAATTTACTAAAACTAGCAAATCGCTATCCCCAGTTATTAAGTATCTCGCCCTACCAGATAAGGCCAATTCGAGAAATTTATTGTCGTCTGCATCAGTGCAAATGTTAGTTTGATGCTCCACTGTTAGGAAAAGACTTTGATTTCTGACACAATTTAAGAAAACTGTTCGATCGGACTCAGAAACGTATTTGTCAAACTTGGGTTTACTCAGTCGAGTTGTTAGTTCTAAATAAGTTTCTTCGCTTTGCAATACTTCAAATCGAGTTATTGCCAAATCAATAGATTTCCTCGGAGTACCGTTAGGCTTAAGTACGCCACTAATAAAAACATTAGTGTCAATGACAACTCTTTCACGATTCATCTTCAAGAAGTTCTGCTAATTTTTCCTCAGTTAATCCCCTCTCTTCCGCAGTTTTACCGATTTTATCCATAATCGCCAGCAAATCATTTTCAGCCCCTTCGATGCTGAGATTCACCGTTGCTTCTGGAGATAGTTTTAATCGAGCTATTAACTCGGGAATGTCCTTGACTTTGACGTTTTTTATAACTGTTTTTGTCATTTCTATCAACCTCATAAAACTTCTTTAGGTTGGGTTTCGCTTCGCTACACCCAACTTACAAAAAATCGCTAAAGCGATTACTACGAACTTAGTTAACTCGCCGGAACTTCGGCTAAATTACCAGTAGGAATAGAAGCAATTAACCGACGAGTATATTCCGTTTTGGGCTGCTGATAAATCTGCTCTGCTTTGTCGATTTCTTCGATTTTTCCTCGGTTCATTACCATGATGCGATCGCTCATAAACTTAACCACGCTCAAATCGTGGGAAATAAAAATATAAGTCAACCCAAACTCCTCTTGCAACTCCTTTAACAAATTCAAAACCTGCGCTTGAACCGAAACATCCAAAGCCGAAACCGACTCATCGCAAATCAAAAACTTAGGATTTAAAGCCAACGCCCTCGCAATACAAACCCGCTGCCTTTGCCCCCCAGAAAACTCGTGGGGATAGCGATTTAAAGCCTCCCCATTTAAACCAACCCTTTCTAACAAATAAACAGAGCGATCGCGCCTTTCCTTAAAACTCTTACCCACCCCATGAATTAACATCGGTTCCATCACCGCCGCCCCCACAGTCAAACGAGGATTTAAAGAACTAAAAGGATCCTGAAAAATAATCTGCAAATCCCGACGCAACCACCGCAACTTCTTAGCATCTTCCTTACCGCTTTTAATTTCCTCCCCCTCAAAAAACACCCGCCCGCTAGCAACTGGAATTAACTGTAGAATAGCCCGCGCCAACGTACTTTTACCGCAACCAGACTCTCCCACCAAACCCAAAGTTTCCCCCGGTTGCACCTCAAAAGAAACATCATTTACCGCCATAAACAACCGCTTAGTGCGACCGAACATACCCTTAACTGGAAAGCCGACGCACAAATTATCAACCTTTAAAATAGCTCGCGCTTTTGTTTCGGTTTGTAGAACAGGCATCTTGCCTGTTCCCCCCCTCGCTTCTGTTCCCCCCCTCGCTTCTGTTCCCCCC
>CAZUCT010000084.1:18716-19967 GCA_964619285.1 uncultured bacterium
CATCTTGCCTGTTCCCCCCCTCGCTTCTGTTCCCCCCCTCGCTTCTGTTCCCCCCGAAACCTTCATTTCCTCCGTCGGTATTTCTATCTCCTCTATCTCCTCCACATCCTTCACCTTTTCTCGAATTTCCAACTCCCCACTAGCATTAGTGACCAACTCCATAAAATCCGATACAGTCGGCAGCCGTCGCACTTGACGGTCGAGAGGAGGCCGACAAGCCAACAAACCCTTAGTATAAGGATGTTGGGGATTAGAGAAAATCTCCCCAATCTTCCCCGCCTCCACAATCTTACCCCGATACATCACCGCCACCGTATCTGCAATCTCAGCGATAACAGCCAAATCGTGAGAAATAAACATCATCGACATTCCCCGCCGACTCCGCAACTCCCGCAGCAGCTCCAGAATAGTAGCTTGTACCGTAACATCCAGAGCCGTCGTCGGTTCGTCAGCTATCAATAAAGTAGGATTGCAAGAAATCGCCATCGCAATAGTTACCCGTTGCAACTGCCCCCCCGAGAGTTGGTGGGGGTAGCGTTCCAGCATCGCCAACTTTTGCAGGTTGATTTTTTGCATAATTTCCCGATCGCTCAAACTCTCCTCACCCCTCCCCATCAAACTCGCCTCCTCCAAAGCACGCGATCGCAACTCCCCATCATCCGGCAACAACTTCACCTCCTGCAACAAAGACGCCGCCAGACGCCGCGCCTCCGACGCAGAAACATCTCGATGCAGTCGAATAGCCTCCGTTAACTGAAAACCAATCGTATAAACCGGGTTGAGAGAGCTCGTCGGTTCCTGGAAAATCATCGAAATTTCCCCCCCTCGGTATCGCACCTTCTTTGCTTCTGGGAGTTGCAATAAATCTATCGGTTCCGAACTTTCGCCGTCAGCGATCGCCCTTTTAAACCAAACCTCCCCGCTAACCCGAGAAGAAGAACTCGGTAACAAACCCAAAACCGCCAGAGAAGTAACCGACTTTCCCGAACCAGACTCCCCCACTATTCCCAAAGTCTTTCCCTCTTTTACTTCAAAAGAAATGCCATCAACGGCCTTAACCAAACCGTCATCGCTATCGAATTTAACTTGCAAGTTATTAACCTTTAATACCGTGTCATTCATAGTAGTTAGTTATTCTTTTTTTTGGTAATCGGTAATCGTTGTATCTATCTCAGAAACCCGGTTTTTTGAAAAAACCGGGTTTCTTGACTTGAAAAACCGGGTTTCTTGACTTGAAAAACCGGGTTTCTT